>CAZYRT010000057.1:0-2267 GCA_964650045.1 uncultured Ruminococcus sp. | reverse complement strand
AGTGATAGAAGGTGAAGGGCTTACCCTCCTTTTCCCTCTCAAGCATCAATTCAGCCAATTTTTCATATTGGTCGAGAACAATGGGAAGGTCTTCCTCGGTCAATTCACCCTCGTCACCCTTACTGCAAACAACAGGCTCCATGCTCAGCTCGTTAAAGCCAAGGTCAAGCATTGTTTTGATATCCTTCAAGAAATCGGGGTTTGCATGGGTAAAGGTACCCCTCATGTAATAATTCTTGCCGCCGCGTTCCTTCACAAGCTTTTGGAACTTGGGAACGATTCTGTCCCAGCTTCCTTTTCCCGAATAGTCAACACGGAAACGGTCGTGAATTTCCCGTCTTCCGTCAAGGCTGAGAACAACATTGCTCATTTCCCTGTTTGCAAAATCGATAACATCGTCATCGATAAGCAAGCCGTTTGTTGTGAGAGTAAAACGGAAATTCTTGTTATGCTTCTTTTCTATCTCTCTTGCATAGGCAACAAGCTGTTTTACAACATCGAAATTCATTAAAGGCTCGCCGCCGAAAAAGTCAACCTCAAGATTACGTCTTGTACCCGAATTTTCCACAAGGAAATCCAAAGCACGCTTGCCAACCTCAAGTGACATAATCGCTCTTTCACCGTGGTATTTTCCTTGGCTTGCAAAGCAATAGGAACAATTTAGGTTACAGGTGTGGGCGATATGCAGACAAAGCGCTTTAACAACACCTGCTGTTTTTGCCTTTAATTCGCCTGCCATAGGCTTGAAGCTGTCGGGAACAAAAAGCTTGCCCGAATCCTTTAATTCAAGGATCTGGTCATAGCATTCATCTATATCTGTTTCCGTAATATCGGAATTATCCTTATATTTATCTTTAACCGCTTGGATAACCGCTTCTCTGTCGTTTTCCTCGAAAAGAGAAATTATATCATAAGCCACATCGTCCACAGCATGAACCGAGCCCGAGCAGATATCCAAAACGATATTATATCCGTTTAATTTATATTGATGTATCATAAAGCCTCTTATTAACGTATCATTACTGAAAAAGTGCCGCCAATGCGGCGGCACTCCCTAATACGATATACGAAAAGAATTATTTGCTTTCAGCCTTGTTTTCGCATTGCTGATTTGCGATACCGCAGCTTGTTTTGCAAGCAGACTGGCAGGATGTCTGGCATTCGCCGCAGCCGCCCTTTTTCGCGCTTTCGCAAAGATTACGGGTTTCGATCGTCTTAATATGTTTCATTTTCTATACCTCCAAAAGCTAGGGAATTTTTTATAATTATACACCAACTATTGATTTAAGTCAACAGTATTTGAAAACTTTTATTGATTATCTTCATAACCCTTGGGCATGTGAGCATTGGCAGGACGGCGGTTCTTTCGCTTTACCGACACTATCGCCGCGGCAATAACACCAACAAAGGTTATTCCCACAAACACATATATCAAAACATCACCGAAATTGATGTTGATATCAAGTCTGCTGCTTGTGTCGATACCGTTTGAAACCGCTTCCGATACTTCCTCGGATCGTACCTCCTGAGAAACCTCCTCATCGGGTGTTTCCTCAACGGGAGGAACAAACTGACCGTTATCCTCCTTCGCCAAAAGGGAAAACTTATACAAGGCATCGAATTCTCTCATGACCTTGTCTTTTGCACCGCTTTCACCGAAGGCATCTGAGATTCCGTCCCGTAATTCCGATACCTGCTCCTTGGTCAGGGGAGCTTCTTCAAGAGAATTAATTGCACCGTTTATAAGAGAGGATGCCGCCATAGCGGTCTTTCCGTCGCAGGCGTTATAATTATAAACAATTGAATCGGTTATCTGGGCTTTGGCATATTCAAGCAAAGCCTTCATCACATCATTTTTTTCTCCCAAAGGGGAAGCCGAACCGCCTTTAAGAACATTATCCTGCAAAGCGATATGATAATTCTGTGCAAAGAAATCCGAAAGGCTCTTGAAAATGAATCCGTCTGCCCCTGCAGAACGGGAATCCTTTACAGCACTTTGCAATACATCGCCATCCAAAGGGAAAGAGGTCTCCAATGCTGTGAACAAATGACCCGAATTTTGAAGCTTCTTTGCATAATAGCTCGTTTTATCTTCTACGATACCGTCAAAATAGGAAACCTCGGAAAGGGGATCGTTTTCTTCCTCATCAGCCTGTAAAAAGGAAACCGCCAATCCGTCGAACCAGCCGTTTTCAACCCAGCCTGCCGCATCCTGCATATAGAAATGGTCGGTAGCATCTCTTTCTGCAACGGCAAGCAAGGTTATA
>CAZYRT010000056.1:0-3989 GCA_964650045.1 uncultured Ruminococcus sp. | reverse complement strand
CTGTTTTCGTGCGCCCTTTTCGGGATGGTGCTTAAATCACAGTGTTTCAAACTTCCTCCTTTTGATACCTCGAAAGATATCATTTTGCTAACATATTAATTTTAATATATCATAAGTAATTTTATTTGTCAACAATGCAGAAAGGGTTCGCGCATGATGCCGAACCCTTATTTCTTCTAAATAGGAGAGCCGTCTTTAGCTCTGCGAATCTTGTTTGTCGTTGTTTTTACAAAAGGTGTTTCACGGATAATGACCTTTGTAACCTGCTTATAAGTCGGAAGTTGTTCCAAAACTTTGAAAACATCGTGCTTGAGCTTTGCCTGAAGCTCATCAATAGAGCCGTTCTTTAAATAATCGGGGTCAAGGACACATTGAACTGCCAATGCTGTTTCGCTTCCTTCCTCGTCTCTTGCGCCGTAAACGATATTTTCAAGGACATAGGGAATACCGCCTATATAATCCTCCAATTCCTCGGGATAAATATTCTTTCCGTTTCCGAGAATAATAATATTCTTCTTTCTGCCGGTTATCATAATCTGACCCTTTTTGGTAAACTTGCCGTAGTCCCCTGTACGGAAAAATCCGTCCTCAGTAAAGGCTTCGGCAGTAGCCTCGGGATTCTTGTAATATCCAAGCATTACAATGTCGCCCTTAACGCATATTTCGCCTTCCTTGTCCTCGTTAGGCTCGTCAATACGAACCTCAACACATTCCATAGGAAATCCTACTGTTTTAGGGTCATTGATAAAATCGGTGTTTACCGAAACAAGAGGAGAGCATTCGGTAATACCGTAGCCGTTTGTAACCAAAATGCCGATATCCTCAAAGAAATCCGCGATTTCTGCTCTCAAGGGTGCGCCGCCGCAAACTATCTTTTTTAAATTACCGCCCAAAGCCTGATGAAGCTCTGCAAAAATCTTTCTTCTCGCATCAATGCCGATAGCTCTGAGAAAACGGGAAATTTTGATACCTGTCTGAACAGTCTTTGTTTTGCCCTTTTCTTCTATGCTTGCCTGCATTCTTCTGTAAACAACCTCTAAAAGTGCAGGAACAACATACATATATTCAGGCTGATATAAAGCAAGGTTTTTAACAACTCTCTTCAAACTGTCATTAATACAAAGTGTTGCTCTGCGGTGCAATGCAACGAGAATACCTGCAACTGCTTCATAGGAATGATGATAGGGAAGTACCGAAAGACCTATATCTCGGATTGTTGTTAATCTCAACCCGTAATGTATAAGTGAAACAATATTATGCTCGGAAAGCATAACCCCCTTTGCTAAGCCTGTAGTACCCGATGTGTAAATAAGCATCTTCAATGCATATTCATCTTCGGTTTCCATATTGCAATATCCGCGTTCCCCTGCTTCATAAAGCTTTTTGCCTTTTTCCATTAATTTGGAATAGGAAAGAAATTCGCCCTCATCCTCATCTCTGTCAAAGGAAACGAAATATTTAACTCTTGAAATATCGTTTCTGATGCGCTTGAAAATATCCTCTCGCTTTTTATCGCAAAAGATAATGTCATCGTCACCGTGATTAATGATATTTATAAGGTCGCTGTCGGGCAGATCCTTGTCAATAGGGCAGAAAACACCCTCGCTTTTCAAAGCCGTTACATAAACGGTTATCCAATTATAACTGTTTTCACCGATACAGGCGATATGAGAGCCTGCCATACCCAAGGAATCGATAGCCGTTCCAAGATAGAATGTATCGTTTTGAAATTCCTTGTATGTAACCTCAACAACACCGTCTTTTCCACGGTATTTATAAGCTATGTGATCTCCCGCCGCTTCAACAGACATTTCCATCATGTGCTTTATACTGTTGGGCTTAGGAAGATTTACAGGATGCTGCGCAAGAGAATTTTTTGCCATGTTTATCACTCCAATTTAAAATCACTTGAATTATATCTGTTTATAAAAACTAAGTCAACAGATTATGATAAACATCAACAAAAGTTGAAGAAACAACAAAAATGACGGGTTTATAACAACCCGTCTGAATGATTATTTAATGTACAGATATATATTCCTCAGCAAAATGAGAAGCAACAGCACCGTCAGCCGCGGCTGTTATTATCTGCCTTAATGCTTTCGTGCGGATGTCGCCTGCCGCAAAAACACCGTCAACATTAGTCTTTGTGGTTTCGTCAGCGATGATATATCCGTTTTCGTCCAAATTGATTTTGCCTGCCAAATAATCTGTTGCAGGCTTTCTGCCTATGCTTACAAAAACACCGTCACAGACCATTTCGGTAATTTCACCGTTCTTCAGATTCTTGATCTTGACTTTCATAACCTTATCCTCACCGATAATTTCATCCAAAGCAGAATCCCAGCAAAATTCAATGTTTTCACAAGCCATCAAGGGCTCGTGATATATCTTTGTCGCTCTCAAGGTATCTCTGCGGTGAACCATAATAACCTTTTTGGCTATGTGTGAAAGATACAGCGCATCTGAAACAGCGGAATTTCCTCCGCCTACCACAACGGCAACCTTATCCTTGTAGAAATTGCCGTCGCAATGGGCGCAATAATGGACACCTCTGCCCAAAAGCTTCTTTTCGCCTTTGATGCCCAATTCACGGGGATTTGCCCCCGAAGCTATAATAACAGTTTTTCCGTAAAAATCGCCCATGTCGGTTTTTATCACCTTGATATTTTCGGAGAAATCAACATCGGTAACATCAGCATATTCGGTTTTTGCACCAAAACGTTCCGCTTGCTGATGCATTTTCATACCTAAGGTAAAACCGTCGATGCCTTCATCAAATCCCGAATAATTGTCGATAATATCTGTCAAAGCCATTTGACCGCCCGGAGCCATTTTCTCTATCATGAGAGTGTCAAGCCCTGCTCTGGAAGTATATAAAGCGGCAGTACAGCCTGCCGCACCCGAGCCTATTATAACGGTATCATATATATGTTCCATGAAAAAACCTCCTTTTATGGTGATTTTATTTTGTGAGCTATACGCTTTTTTATACAAAAAGAGGCTGTAAACAACAGCCCCTTTTAATTTGTATTACTTTATAAATTAAAGCTTGGGACCGGCTTCTACGAGAGCCTTGCCTGCATCGTTGCCGGTGTACTTAACAAAGTTCTTGATGAAGCGGGATGCGAGATCCTGAGCCTTAGCTTCCCAATCAGCAACGTTAGCATAGGTATCGCGAGGATCGAGAATACCGGTGTCAACGCCGGGAAGTTCTGTGGGAACTGCGAGATCGAAGTAAGGAATGTTCTTGGTTTCAGCCTTAGCGATGTCGCCGTTAAGGATAGCATCGATGATGCCGCGGGTATCCTTAATGGAGATACGCTTGCCGGTGCCGTTCCAACCTGTGTTTACGAGGTAAGCCTTAGCGCCGCTCTGTTCCATCTTCTTAACGAGCTCTTCAGCATACTTGGTGGGGTGGAGTTCGAGGAACGCCTGACCGAAGCAAGCAGAGAAGGTAGGAGTAGGCTCGGTAATTCCGCGTTCGGTACCTGCGAGCTTAGCGGTAAATCCGGAAAGGAAGTAGTACTGAGCCTGTTCAGGAGTGAGAACAGAAACAGGAGGAAGTACGCCGAATGCATCAGCAGAAAGGAAGATTACATTCTTCGCTGCAGGAGCTGCGGAAACGGGACGTACGATGTTTTCGATGTGGTCGATAGGATAGGAAACACGGGTGTTTTCGGTAACACTCTTGTCAGCGAAGTCGATCTTGCCTTCAGCATCGAGAGTAACGTTTTCGAGAAGCGCGTTTCTCTTAATAGCATTGTAGATATCGGGTTCGGAATCCTTGTCAAGGTTGATAACCTTAGCGTAGCAGCCGCCTTCGAAGTTGAATACGCCGTTGTCATCCCAGCCGTGTTCGTCGTCACCGATAAGGAGACGCTTAGGATCGGTGGAAAGGGTGGTCTTACCTGTACCGGAGAGACCGAAGAAGAGAGCGGTGTTTTCGCCGTTCATATCGGTGTTAGCGGAGCAGTGCATGGAAGCGA
>CAZYRT010000055.1:0-4307 GCA_964650045.1 uncultured Ruminococcus sp. | reverse complement strand
GTTGAGGTTGCTCTTAAGGAAGGCGCTGACGCTATCGCTCACGGCTGCACAGGTAAGGGTAATGACCAGGTTCGTTTCGAGCTTGCTATCATGCACTTCGCGCCTAATATGCCTATTATCGCTCCCTGGCGTGAATGGGATATCAAGTCCCGTGAACAGGAGATCGATTATGCAGAGGCTCACAATATCCCCTTGAAGATCAACCGTGAAACCAACTATTCTAAGGATAAGAACCTCTGGCACCTTTCTCACGAGGGTCTCGATCTTGAGGATACCGGCAACGAGCCCACCTATGAAAAGAAGGGCTTCCTTGAAATGGGCGTTTCTCCTATCGATGCTCCCGATGTTCCCACATATATCGAGCTTGATTTTGAAAAGGGTATTCCCGTTGCATTGGACGGCAAGAAGATGTCTGCTAAGGAAATCATTCTTGAGCTTAACAAGATCGGCGGCGCAAACGGCATCGGTATTCTTGATATTGTTGAAAACCGTCTTGTTGGTATGAAGTGCCGCGGTGTATATGAAACTCCCGGCGGAACTATCCTCTATAAGGCTCATTCTGTTCTCGAACAGATCTGCCTTGACAAGATGACAATGCACGAAAAGCAAAAGCTTTCTGTAACCTTTGCTGAATTGGTTTACAACGGTCAATGGTTCACTCCCTTGCGCGAGGCTCTTTCTGCTTTCGTTGACAAGACTCAGGAACGTGTTACAGGTAAGGTTCGCTTGAAGCTCTACAAGGGCAACATGATCAATGCGGGCGTTTGGAGCGATTATTCCCTTTACAGCGAAGAAATCGCAACCTTCGGCGAAAGCGACTTCTTCTATGATCAGAAGGATGCTCAGGGCTTCATTAACCTTTACGGTCTTCCTATTAAGGTTCAGGCTATCGTTGACGGTAAATAATTTGATCCCCCAAAATACGGATTTATTAAATGACTATAAGAAGAACAAAGAAGAACGACGGTTTCGCCGTTCTTCCTTGTTTCTTTTAATGATTGAAAAAACACGGTAATTGCGTTGAAAACGGTTGCTGTGTTGTGGTTGGAGTAGGATTATGGCAGAAAAAATGTGGGCAGGCAGAACAGCCGGCACAACAGATAAATTGGCTGACGATTTCAATTCGTCCATACATTTCGATTCAAGAATGTATAAGCAGGATATTAAGGGCAGTATGGCTCATGCGGCAATGCTTGGCGCAAAGGGTATTATTTTGCAAAATGAGGCTGACGAAATAATCGACGGTCTCCAAGGTATTTTAAATGACCTTGAATCGGGCAAGCTTGAAATTAATATGGAATGTGAAGACATCCATATGTTTGTGGAGCAGGTTTTAACAGAACGCTTGGGCGATCTTGGTAAAAAGCTTCATACTGCAAGAAGCAGAAACGATCAGGTTGCTCTTGATTTGCGTATGAATCTCCGCGAGGAAGCCGATAAGATTATCGGTCTTTTGAAGGAGCTTATCGAGGCTTTGCTGTTCCAAGCAAAGGAAAATAAGAGCGTTATCCTTCCCGGTTATACTCATCTTCAGCGCGCCCAGCCCATAACCTTCGGTCATCATCTTCTCGCTTATTGCATGATGCTTCTCCGTGATATAGACAGATTTAAGGATATGAAGAAGCGTCTAAATGTTTCTCCCATAGGCTCCTGCGCTTTGGCAGGCACAACCTATGATACCGACCGATGGTTCGAAGCAGAAAAGCTCGGCTTTGACGATGTTTGCCGTAACAGCATTGACGGTGTATCCGACCGTGATTTTTGTGTTGAATTTGTAAGCTGCTGTTCGGTTTTGATGATGCATCTTTCGAGAATGTCCGAGGAGATTATCCTCTGGTCAAGCTGGGAATTTAAGTTTGTTGAGCTTTCCGATGCATATACAACAGGCTCGTCTATTATGCCTCAAAAGAAAAACCCTGATATGGCAGAGCTTATCAGAGGTAAGACAGGCAGAGTTTACGGCGACCTTATGGGTATTTTAACTGTGCTCAAGGGGCTTCCTCTTGCTTATAACAAGGATATGCAAGAGGATAAGGAGGGCATATTTGATGCGGTGGATACTGTGAAAATGTGCTTGGAAATTGCTATACCCATGATCGCAACAATGCGCGTTCTTCCCGAAAATATGAAGCGCGCGGCTCAGGAGGGCTTTATCAACGCAACCGATTTGGCAGACTATCTTGTTAAGAAGGGAATGCCCTTCCGTTCTGCTTATAAGATTTCGGGTACTATCGTTGGCGAATGCATTAAACGCAAATGTGTTCTCGAAACATTGTCTCTTGAAGAATATAAACAATACAGCGACCTTTTTGAAGATGATATTTTCGATGAGATTTCCTTGGAGACCTGCGTTAACAAGCGAATCTCTCTCGGCGGTACTTGTGTTGAATCGGTAATCAACCAAATCGAATATGTGGAAGGAATGCTTTCCAAATGACAAATATATTTATAGACGGCAGTGCCGGAACCACAGGCTTGCGCATTTACGAGCGTTTAAGCGCAAGAAAAGATATTAATTTAATAATTCTCCCCGAGGAAACAAGAAAGGATGTTAATGCAAGAAAGGAAGCGTTGAATTCCTCTGAGATATCCTTCCTCTGCTTGCCTGATGCGGCGGCAATTGAAGCTGTTTCCTTGGTTGAAAATCCTAATACGGCTATTATAGATACCTCTACGGCGCACCGTGTTAACCCCGATTGGACCTATGGCTTTCCCGAGCTTTTGGGCGGTAAGAATAAGGAAAATATCCGTAATTCCAAAAGAATTGCAAACCCCGGCTGTCACGCAAGCGGTTTTGTTGCTCTTGTCGAGCCCTTGGTTGCTTCGGGGCTTCTTGACAAGGATGTTGCCTTGACCTGCACATCTCTGACAGGATATTCGGGCGGCGGCAAAAAAATGATTGCAGAATATGAAGAAGAACCCGACGAGCTTTTTTCGGCTCCCAGAATGTACGGCCTTACTCAACAGCACAAGCATCTTAAGGAGATGAAGGCTGTTTCCGGAATAAATGAGCTTCCCATCTTCTGTCCCATCGTTGCCCCTTTCTATTCGGGCATGGAGGTCACAGTTCCTCTGTTTGCCAAAGAGGTAAAGGGCGGTATCGAGGACATTAAGAATGTATACCGCGATTATTATAAATCAGGATTGGTCAGCTTTAATGAAAATGCTGATGAATCGGGTTTCCTTTCCGCTTGTAAATTCAGCGGAAGAGACGATATGGAAGTGACTGTTTGGGGTAACGAGGAAAGAATCTTGCTTGTTTCCCGTTTCGACAATCTTGGCAAGGGCGCTTCGGGCGCAGCCATTCAGAACATGAATATTTTGCTCGGTGTGGATGAAGCCACAGGGCTAGACATATAAGGAGATAACCTTAATGAAAATAATTAACGGCGGTGTTTGCGCCGCAAAAGGTTTTACCGCAAACGGAATACATTGCGGTATCCGTAAAAATAAAATAAAAAAAGACCTTTCGTTGATATTCAGCGAAGCAAAGGCTTCTGCCGCCGCAGTTTATACTACAAATCTTGTAAAGGGCGCACCCTTGACCGTTACCAATCGTAACATTTCCAACGGATATGCCCAGGCAATTGTCTGCAACAGCGGTAACGCAAACACCTGCAATGCAGGCGGTGAGCAGGTTGCAGAGGAAATGTGTGCTCTTGTGGGCAATGCATTGTCTATTGATGCAACCGATGTGGTTGTTGCTTCTACAGGTGTTATCGGTCAGCCCTTGGATGTTGAGCCTATTGCCAACGGCATGGACGAGCTTGTAAAGGGTCTTTCTGCAGACGGCGGCGCTTCTGCGGCAGAGGGTATTATGACTACCGACACCGTTAAAAAGGAAATTGCCGTTGAATTTGAAATAGGAGGTAAGACTTGTAAAATCGGCGGCATTGCCAAGGGAAGCGGTATGATCCATCCCAATATGGCAACAATGCTGGTTTTCATAACAACCGACTGTGCTATTTCTCCCGCAATGCTTCAAAAGGCATTGTCAAGCGATATTGCAGATACCTTTAATATGGTTTCTGTTGACGGCGATACCTCGACAAACGATATGGTAACGGTTCTTGCAAACGGCATGGCAGGAAATAAAGAGATTACCGAAGATAACGACGATTTTAAGACTTTTATGAAGGCTTTGAATACCGTTACCATTCACCTTTGCAGAATGATAGCAGGCGACGGCGAAGGTGCGACCAAGCTTTTGGAATGCAATGTAAGCGGAGCTAAGGATGTTTATACTGCAAAGGTTGTTGCAAAGAGCGTTATCTGCTCAAGCCTTCTTAAGGCGGCGATGTTCGGCG
>CAZYRT010000054.1:0-5886 GCA_964650045.1 uncultured Ruminococcus sp. | reverse complement strand
GCAAAAGGCGAATAACCTTGAAGCCGACGGCAAATTCGGACCCCAATGCTGGAAATTTGTTTTGACCTAATCGGTAACAGACATTAAAACAGCACGGCAGGGGGCTCCGTCTGCTCCGCCAAGGTTTAGAGGAGGACAGCTTAGAAAATAAACCCCTTCCTGAACCTTGGACAAACGTATTCCCTCCAAAAGGGTGATATGTGCCGAAAGCAAAATTTTATGAACGACCATAGGACCGTCCTCGGGTCCTACTGTCTGGCTTTCGGTTCCCAAAAGGCATATCCCCTCCTTGGCGAAAACCTCGGCTCCTGTGAGGGTGACAGTCCCCGTTCCCTTTATCAATATCCGTTCCGCTGATTTCGGGTGTGAATCCCTTGCGTTTTTTATGATCGCTTTTGCGCTTATGGCATCAATAATGCCGTTACATTCTGCTACATAGGCAAGCCCCATAAAGGCAGAGAGAGAAAGCTGGTCAACGGTTTTCCCGTCATCCAAAAAATGATAGGGCGCATCGATGTGAGTGCCGTTGTGGGCGCACATGGAAAAGGCTGTTAAATTGTAAAGGTCACCGTTTTTTATGGAAGAAAGAGTCTCTTTGTCAGGTTCCGGGTCACCCGGATAAACGTCGCATCCGAAAACCTCTTGGGAAATATCGTAAATTTTCATAATATCACCTCGATACATTATACATCCCAAAAACCCTTACGTCAATACATCAGACCATACAGACCTAAAACGGCTATAGCCGAAAAGAGTTGAACTAAACTCGCCCTAAAAGGTTCTTTCCGGCAAAAACATCACTTCATCACTCGATATACGTGAGCATATCTTCGTTCTTCAGTGACCTTTTTTCTCGAAAATCTCCCTTTTAGGGTTGCAAAGCAAGTTTGAAATAGGGATTTTTTCGTTAGAACGAGAAAAACGAGGGCAGGAATACGTCGCTATTCCAAGTGAGTTTTACGAAGTTATAACAAAAAATGACATTTCAAACCGAATTGAGTTCGACTCTTTTCGGCTATAGTCAAAGAAACGGTGTTTTTCGGATATACTGTAATAATTATATCCATGATTTTAAGCGAAAGCCTTGACAAAACAACACATCAACATTAAAATATACTAGGTGTTTTAGGTTTCCCTTAAAACCGCAAATTATGCCTGCATAGTTAAATGGATATAATAAACCCCTCCTAAGGGTTAGTTATGGGTTCGATTCCCGTTGCGGGTGCCAGCTTATCCCTATAAAAATTATATAAACGGAAATGTGATATTATGAAGAAATTATATGAAAAAAAGGTTGTTAAATTCGGCGGAAGCTCTCTCGCTTCGGCTGAGCAGATGCAGAAATGCGCCGACATCATCAAGGCTGAGCCCAGCCGCCGTTTTGTTGTTCCCAGCGCACCCGGAAAGCGTTTTGACGGTGACACTAAGGTGACAGACCTTCTCCTTTCCTGCCACAAGAAAAGCGCAAACGGCGAGGATTGGTCGGGTGATTTTGACGAGATACAAAAGAGATACAATGATATAATCGCCGGCTTGGGTCTTGATCTGTCCTTGCAGAATGAATTTGACATTATCAGAGAAAACCTCAAGAGAGGTACGACCTCTGAATACACCGCTTCAAGAGGCGAATACCTTAACGGTATCGTTCTTGCGGCATATATCGGTTTTGAATTCGTGGATGCGGCTGAGGTTGTTTTCTTCGACGAAAACGGAAGATTCGATGCCAACAAGACCAACACCGTCATGAGCGAGCGTCTCGCAGGCAAGAAAAACGCCGTTATCCCCGGCTTCTATGGCTCCACACCCGACGGTACTGTTAAAACCTTTTCCCGCGGCGGCAGCGATATTACAGGCGCAATCGTTTCCCGTGCAGTTATGGCGGACATCTATGAAAACTGGACAGACGTTTCGGGCTTCCTTATGTGCGATCCCAGAATCATCGAGAATCCCCGTCCCATTAAGATCGTAACCTACCGCGAGCTTCGCGAGCTTTCCTACATGGGCGCATCTGTGCTTCACGAGGACAGCATTTTCCCGGTTAAGCTTGCAAGCATTCCCATAAACATCCGCAACACCAACCGTCCCGAGGATCCGGGTACACTTATCGTTACCTCAATGGACGGTTACCGCACCGACGATATCATCACAGGTATCGCAGGTAAGAAGGGATTTGCCGTTATCCGCATCGAAAAGGACATGATGAACCAGGAGCGCGGCTTCGGCATGAGAGTTTTGAAGGTATTTGCCGACCTTGACATTTCCTTCGAGCATCTACCCTCGGGTATCGACACAATGTGCGTTGTTGTTAACGCAGATGACATCAAGGGCAGAGAATATGAGATCGCGTCCTCTATTCAGCGCGCTGTTAATCCCGACCACATTCATGTTGACCATTCCATGGCTTTGGTTGCCGTTGTTGGCAGAAATATGGCAGGTCAGCCCGGCACAGCCGCAAGAATCTTTGCTTCCCTTGCAAAAGAAAACATCAACATCCGCATGATAGACCAGGGTTCCAGTGAGCTTAACATCATCATCGGTGTTGACGAAAGCTCCTTTAACAGAGCTATCAAGACGATCTACCGCGAATTTTGTGCTGAATAATGGGATACAAAACCGTTAAAAGCTATTCGGAATTTAGGTTTGTTGAGCGAAAAAGCGAATTTATAGGATATTGCGCCCCCGTCACCACCGAAGGGGACGCAATCGCTTTTGTTAGCTCTATCAAAAAGAAGCATTCCGATGCTACCCACAATGTTTATGCCTATGTACTCCGCCAAGGTCAGGCACAGCGCTTTTCCGATGACGGAGAGCCTCACGGAACCGCAGGTATGCCCGTTCTTGATTCTATCCGCAAAGCCGACTTAACCGACGTTGCCGTTGTTGTGACCCGTTATTTCGGCGGTATCCTTCTGGGTACGGGCGGTTTGGTTAGAGCCTACACAGCAGGTGCAGTTGGCGCAATTAAAGAGGCCGAGATTATCGAAATGGTGGATTTCGCCCTTATTTCGGTAAAAGCAGGCTATTCCGAATACCAAAAAATAATGCCTGTCGTTTCGGCTTACAATGCCAAAACCGAGGACAGCGATTTCGGCATGGACGTTACCCTTACCCTTAAGGTCAAGGCTGACCAAGAGGAAAAGTTCCGTGCCGACCTTATTGAAGCCACCAACGGCAGGATACACGCCCAAAATATCGGTTTTGTTGTAGCGCATGATTAGAATAGATAAAAGATAAAAAATCCACTCGGCGAGTGGATTTTTATTTTAAATCTGAACAAGCTGCAACTCTCGTGAAAGAGCGCTTTCGATTTGAACAAGGTCAATCGCGGGAGCTAAGAAATAATTTCAACAGCATATTCATTGCCGTTGATTATAAGGGTGGAATTATCCTTCCAGGACATTTCATAAATATGGATCTCGTGAGCCTCGCCCTCATAAACGTCAACAGACTTATACTTATAAACGCCCATAAAGGTTTCCTTCTGAGGGTCAGCCGCCTTTACCTGAACAACAGTGCTTTGGCTTATGGGGGATTCATTAAGAGTCATTTCGGCAATATATTTACCGTCGGGTGATGTCTGAGTATCATAAACGGTGCGCTGATTAACAACAGGCTGGAAAATACCGTAAATAAGATAAAGAACGACCAAGGAAATACCGAGCAAAACCGAAACGACCGCGCTTATTGCCTTGAAAACACCGTCAGGCACACATTTCGCATAGATAGCAACAATAAGACCGACCCAAACCAAGCCGAAAAAGATGGAAAACATCCATTCGCTGTTTACAAAGCACATTGCGTTCCATATAGCGATAGGGGGCAAAAGCATACAAAAGATTTTGCCTGCAAGATTGAAATGATCATGCATAATAAGCATAGCGATAAAAGCCACAAGAGAAGCTATTGTCTGAGCCCAAACTATGGCTTTTTCATTATGTAACGCAAAATCAAGGTCATTTGCAAAGGCAACTGTTTCAAAAATAGGTACGATTACCATAAAAAGACACAAAAGTATGGATATAACTAAGGTGGCGATTTTCATAATATACCTCCCAACAATCTATATCAATCAATATATATCAAACTATTATAAAGTTAATATTTAAAATTTGTAAATTATTTCAACACTTGTATTTTTTGGATACCATAATAATTAAACCACTCAATCGCCGTTTTGTCAATAACTTCACCGCAAATTAATAGAGGAACCGCAGGAGGGCAGGCGATATTAAATTCTCCCAAGATCCGTCCCAAGGCTTTATCAACCGAAATAACCTCCCTTTGACGGAAAACCGCCTGACGGGGTGAAAGGACTGATTTAGGTTTAGAAAGGACAGGGGAACGGCTTTCTATACTCTCTTTTTTTGGAATATTAAAAAGGGCATCCCTTAATTTTTCAATATCCGAAACTCCGTTTTCGGGTGTGACCATAAAAACGATATTTTCTTTGTCCGAAAATTCATGATATATCTGTTTTTTCTCAAGAATTTCCCCGAACTCATTACCGTAATAGCCGTAATCAAGAGCATCGATAACGATCTTCAATGGGTCATTTCCCTTTAATTTATAGCCATGCTCGGTAATTTCGGTCTTTATCCTCTCAACATGGGAGATAAATTCCATAAGCCTTTTCCCATAACCGTCTGACAGGTATGCATTTAATTTATCCAGAGATTGAAGGATAAGATAGGAAGGGCTTGTTGACCCGAAAAGGGAAAGAGCGTTCTTCCCTTCCCTTGCGAAAATTTCGGGAGCATTTTGGGAAATATGCAAATATGCCGAACCCGTTAAGGCAGGCAGAGTTTTATGGGCAGAATCACAGCACAGGTCTGCGCCCAAATCCATTGGGTGAGCCGAAGGCGCAAGAAACTTTAAATATGCACCGTGAGCGTTATCCACGAACAAAAGGGCATTATATTGTTTACAAAGTTGGGATATTACCTTAATATCCGCCATATTCCCGAGATAATCGGGAGATGTAAGATAAACAACAACATTTCTGTGTTTATTTTGGGAAAGAAGGGCTTCAAGCTCGTCTAAATCCATGTCACAGGAAAGATAGCTATCCTTGGGATAAAGCCAATTAACCTCAACATCAAGGAGAGCAACAGCCGAAAGAAAAGCCTTGTGTGCATTCCTTCCTGCGATTATTAAAGGGTCATTTCCCCAAATCTTCGCAAGATAAACCATTGCACGGATAGCAAGAGAAGACCCCTCGGCAGAATAAAGAGTTTTGCACCCGAAAAGCTTGGAGGCATTTTCCTCGCTTTCTCCGATAATTCCCTCTCCTTGAAAAAGGCTGTCTGCGCCGTTTATCTCGGTAATATCAAATTCCTCAAATCCCAAAAGACCTTTGCCCTTATGCCCCGGCATGTGGAGCCTTTTGGGAGCTTTTTTTATATAATTTTCAACAAAATCACATATAGGTGTATTCATTTACACATCGCCCAACGCCTTAGCAACCGCAACCATAATGGCACATTCCATTCTCTTGCGGAAAAGCTTACAGCCGTATTCATAAATACCCTTCACCGAGCCTGTTGCATGATATGCGTTAGCGGCGCAACCGCCCGAGCAATAAAGCTTCGCCCAGCAATCGGCACAATCGGGACGTGCATAAACGTTACATTGAGCAAATTCCTGCTGTATTGCGGTATTTTCAACACCCTTCCAAATGTCACCAAGTTTGAATTTTTCGTCACCTACAAATTGGTGGCAGGGGTAAAGGTCACCCCAAGGGGTAACCGCCATATATTCAGTACCCGAGCCGCAGCCTGAAATCCTCTTATAGATACAAGGACCGCCCGAAAGGTCGATCATATAGTGATAGAAGGTGAAGGGGCGGCCCTCGGCCTTTCTCTTCAGCATCAGCTCTGCAAGCTTCTC
>CAZYRT010000053.1:0-6280 GCA_964650045.1 uncultured Ruminococcus sp. | reverse complement strand
TCAAAAACCCTGTATTTATAAGGGTTACGAAATTTTATCCAATATATTTTTTATTGAAAACAAATTAAAAGTATGATATACTTTTAATAAAAAAGAAGGGCTTGAATTTTGATTCCTGGGATGTTGCCGACCATTGGACCTATTATCTGCCTTATAGAGTGATTTTCACGGCAGAAACTCAGGGCTACCGTAATTTTATCAATCTTGAGGAATGCCTGCCCTTTTATAAGCCCGAAAACGGCGTTGAAATAATGAAGGCTGCCAAGGTTAACAGCTATCTTAACCCATACCGTGAATGGATAGGCGCTCAGATAAGAGCAGATGCCTTTGGTTACCTTGCGGCAGGCAAGCCTAAGCTTGCGGCTAGGCTGGCACATACAGATGCCTATTTTACTCATGTAAAAAACGGTATTTACGGCGAAATGTTCTTTGGAGCTATGATTGCCTCGGCATTTAAGGAAAAGGATGCCGAAAAATGCCTTGATATCGCTCTTTCAGTTATTCCCAAAAACAGCCGTTTTTACGAGGAAGTAGTTTGGGCAAAGGACCTTGCGCTGTCGGATGTTTCAAGAGATGAGCTTATGCAGATTCTTGTGGAAAAATCCTCTCGCTATCATCCTGTTCACACAATAAATAATGCCGCATTCTGTATTGCCGCTATTATGAGATATAAAAACGATTTCCGCGAGGCGATTGCCTTTTCTGTTGAATGCGGTCTTGATACCGACTGTAACGGCGCAACTGTCGGCTCATTTATGGGAGCATTGCTTGGCGAAAAGGGAATACCTAAGGATTTATCCGAACCCTTGCAGGATAGATTTTCGGTAGGAGTCCATCCTTATGACGATTATTCTATCCGCGGATTCGCCCAAGAGGTCAAAGCCCTTTTTGATGAATTGAATAAATGAGAATTTCAGGGATGCCGCAGGTTGAAAAGCTTGGGCATCCCTTTTGATGTGAATTTATTCTTTTGCGAAAATATAGCTTCCTGTTATCCTTCCGCCAAATTCGTAATCTCCGGACTTCCATTCGATTATCAAATAATCTTTTCCGTTAACGTTTCTGATTTCATAGCTTTCTGCGATTTCACGATTTTTGTGAAGCAACAATCCTTTAGTCCAATCCAATTCCGAGCTTTTGTTTCCGTAAGTTCCGACAGCCTTGCCGTTTGCATTAAATTCTACGGAACTAAAGTAAAGTTCGCCCTTGTATTCCTTGTTTTTCGGGTCGAAATTTTCGGGATTGCGGCTGCAATCATAAGCTAACCATTTTCCAATAACACGTTCGTCATTGATAAACGGATAATCCACATAGTCACGGATTCGAATATCGAATTTTTTATATTCACTACCATCTATTTTGCGGTAAACATAAATCAAAGGTTTTCCGCCGCGGAGCTCGTGATAGCGGTTCTTCATTTCGATGAACATTAAGGTATCTCCGTTAACGGTTTTGATAGAATATTTATGTTTATAGGTATGATTAGGGCAATTGAATTTTGTATACAGATAGCCTTTCGTCCACCCTGCAACTATCCAATAGCTTTCCCCTTTGGGAAGAAAATAAAGCTTTCTCAACCAAATATTGTCGTAATCTCCGTATTTTTTGCTGTATCCGGAATATTGTTCTTCACTGGGAACCAAATCCAGAAATTCCCATACTCCGATTGCTTGGCTATCGTTTTCAAAGCTTTCATAAAGCCCGTCGTCTTCAACATTAACAGCTTTCTCATGCAGACTGCAAATCGGCATTTTTAATTCTACTGTTCCGTCCTCATGATAATATTCATAAGCGGAACCGATGATTTGCGCCGGCTTGTTATTTATATGCGCATAAAGGGCGTGATAGGCTTCTTCAAGCTCGTTATTTTTGCATATCAACGTAGCAATCTCGCCTGTTAAGGTAACAGTATTTTCGGAAATTTCGCAATCTTTCGGTATTTTTCCGTTGATTTCCACGCCTGCGGCAAGATCGAGATATTTGTCCTTGTGTTCGGTTTCATAATTGATGACAAGAGAACGTTTTCCGATCAAATGCTTTGGCAAGCTTGCTTTTATCTTTTCGATTTCTTCATAAGCGTTCTGTTTTGTTTCATATAGTTTTCTGCAAAATGCTATATGAACAGTATCCGATTTTCTTATAACAACATCAAACATTTTCTTTTCTCCTTCTGTAATGCATTTTTTTACATCATTAAGTTTGCGAAGACGTTGGTTTGCTTGCTCAATTGCAAGTGTCAGTTCGTTTTGCTTTGCGTTGATTAAGGCGAGAACATCGTTAGGTGAGCCTGCGTTTAAGTGTTTGTGTATTTCCTCCAAGGAAAATCCAAGCTCCTTTAGTGCTACAATGCGGTTACAATCCCCGAGTTTTGATGCTGAATAATATCGATATCCTGTAAAACGGTCGATATGATCGGGAGTAAGCAATCCTTCGCTTTCGTAGTACCTTAATGTCTTTACGGATAATCTGCAAAGTTTCGATAATTCTCCGATTTTGTACATTTTTGTTGCTTCCTTTCTTTGAAGTTTGAGGAAACGAGATCATCCTCGTTCCTGTAATCTAACGATATCATTACAGTTGAATGGAGAGTCAAGAGTATTTTTTATTATACCAAAATTTTTTTCGACGTCACCTGCATTTTTAAATAAATTATCGTAATTTCTTGACTTTATGCGACTTTTCAATTATAATTACAATCGAAAAAATTTTCGCTCCTTTGGAGGACAGATCATGCTTAACATACCCGAAATTTTCGGCTCCTTGGTTTTTAACCGTGAGGTTATGAAGGAACGCCTGCCCGAAGATGTTTATAAATCCTTAAAGCATACAATACAACGCGGTGACGATTTGGATATTACCGTGGCTAATGTTGTTGCCGAAGCGATGAAGAATTGGGCGATTGAAAAGGGCGCGACCCATTATACCCATTGGTTCCAGCCTATGACAGGAATAACCGCCGAAAAGCATGATAGCTTTGTAACCCCCGATAAGGGCGGAAAGGTTATCATGGAATTTTCGGGTAAGGAATTGATAAAGGGCGAGCCCGACGCATCAAGCTTCCCCTCGGGCGGATTGCGTGCAACCTTCGAGGCAAGAGGCTATACCGCTTGGGACCCTACCTCTTTTGCATTTATTAAAGACGGCTCTCTTTGTATTCCCAGCGTTTTCTGCTCCTATGGCGGTGAAGCGTTGGACAAAAAGACCCCTCTTTTGCGTTCTTCCGAGGCATTGAACGAGCAGGCTTTAAGAATCTTAAAGCTTTTTGGCACAGAAGCCAACCATGTTGAAGCAAATGTAGGTCCCGAGCAGGAATATTTCCTTGTGGATAAGGAAATGTTCAATAAGCGCGAGGACCTTGTTATCTGCGGACGAACCCTTTTCGGCGCAAAGCCTCCCAAGGGTCAGGAGCTTGAAGACCACTATTTCGGTGCAATAAAACCCCGTGTTTCTGCTTTTATGAAGGAGCTTGACGAAGAGCTTTGGAAATTGGGAGTTCTCTCCAAGACCAAGCATAACGAGGCTGCACCCTGCCAGCATGAGCTTGCTCCCGTTTACGGAACTGCAAATGCGGCGATAGACCACAACCAATTGACAATGGAAACCATGAAAAAGGTTGCGGAACGTCACGGTTTGGTCTGCATCCTTCAGGAAAAGCCCTTTGAGGGTGTTAACGGCAGCGGCAAGCACGATAACTGGTCTCTTTCCACAGATAAGGGAATGAACCTTCTTTCCCCCGGAAAGCATCCCTATGAAAATGCACAATTTTTGCTGTTCCTTTGCGCTGTTATAAAGGCTGTTGACGAGCATCAGGACCTTTTGCGTATTTCGGTTGCAACAGCAGGAAACGACCACCGCTTGGGTGCCAACGAAGCACCTCCTGCAATCGTTTCCATGTTCCTTGGCGATGAATTGACCGCTATTTTGGATGCTATTGACGAGGGTGTTCCTTATTACGGAACCGAAAAGACCCAAATGGAAATAGGCGTCCATGTCCTTCCTACCTTCCCTAAGGATACCACCGACAGAAACAGAACCTCGCCATTTGCCTTTACAGGTAATAAGTTCGAATTCAGAATGCCCGGCTCCGCTATGTCGGTTGCCGAGCCCAATGTTGTTATAAATACGATAGTTGCCGATACCTTGATGCAGTTTGCCGATGAATTGGAGAAAGCAGAGGATTTCCGTTCCGCCTTGTCCGAGCTTATCCGCAGAACTATCAAGGCTCACAAGAGGATCATATTTAACGGTGACGGATATTCCAACGAATGGAAGCTTGAGGCAGAGCACAGAGGACTTTTGAACCTTCCCACAACTGCTGATGCATTGCCTTATCTGGCAAGCGAGAAGAATATCGCCCTTTATACCCGTCACAAGGTCTATACAGAAAAAGAGCTTCGTTCCCGTCACGATATTATGCTTGAATCCTATTGCAAGATAATTTCTATCGAGGCGTTGACAATGTGCGATATGGCCGGAAAGGATATTCTTCCTGCGGTAGGCTCTTATATTTTAAAGCTTGCCGAAACCGTGAATGCTGTTAAAGCGGCAAGCGCGCCTGTGCCTATGCATATTTCCGAAACGTTAAAGAGACTTTGCGAGCTTTCCGACCAGATGTCGGCATCCTTGAAGAGATTGCGCGCTAATGCCGAATATGCTCAACGAAATCTCGGAAGTGAGAATTGCGGTATCTATTGCCGTGATGAGGTTCTTCCCATTATGGCAGAGCTTCGCCGTGCCGCCGACGAGGCAGAAGCCCTGACCGAGCGCTCCTTCTGGCCCTTCCCCACCTATGGCGATTTGTTGTATTACAATTAATAAAAAGATAACCCCGTTTCCTACAGTGGAAACGGGGTTTTGTGTTATGAATGCATTATTCTTCGAATCTTATTGTTTTTGCGAATTTCTGGAATTGCTCGATGTTATTGTCATATTCAGATTCAAGGCAACCGAATTTTACGTTCCAGAAGGCCTCGTCATTTTTGTGGAAGGTTGTGAAATATTTAAAAGTCTGACCTTCGTTTTCAATAACAAGCTCGGTATAAACCAAGCCATCCTTTTCCTGAACACCGCCTTGAGCAAATTGCTTGTTAGCTTCAATAAATGCTTCGCCGTATTCCTTGAGGGAAAGATCCTTTAACTGAGGGTAGGCTGTGATATCTTCCATGGAGATGATAACCGCATTACCGACAGATATGTATGTGGAGGTCGTGGCGGTGGCTTCGGTATTGGTGTAAAGCTTTGTCAAGGTCACAGTGAGACCGTTGTAGGTGAAATGCTTTTCCATTGCACCTGCAATATCACAGGAAACAAGAGAAAAAAGTGTGAGTATGACGAGAGTGAACGTGATGAATCTTTTCATAATATCCTCCGTTATTTTTTATTTGAATGAAACAGACTTTGCCCATTCCATAAAATAAGGCTTCATTGCTTCAAAGCTTTCTTCGGGACAGGTGAACTGTATAAGCCAAAATCCTTCGTTTGAGCGGAACATTGCCGAAAGGTAAACATAGTTGACCTGCTCATCGGTATTAAAATAGCTGTGTTGAGCTGTGATTATTCCATCGGTATTTTCGGGCGTGGTCATTTGCAAACTGGTGTTGTTGTTTACAACAAGCTCGGCATATTTCGTCAAGGTGTAATCTTTGAGTTCGGGATAATCGGCAAAGCTTTCCTTCAGCGCTAATATTGCGGCTTCAGGAGAATCGAACCCGATAGTGTAGCCCTCTAACGTATTTTCGGTAAAACGGTCGGGAAGTGTTATGGTCATTTCTTGACAGGAAAACTTTGTGTATCCGTTGGGGACGCAGGAAACGAAGCTTAGCATAAAAACCGCTGCAAAAATAAAAGCAATATATCTTTTCATAGTCATTTCCTTTGAATTAATAATGTTAATAAGATATCATAAAAAGTCGATTATTGCAATAGGGAAGGGAGTTATAAATTTCTGTTTTTGAACAAAGAACATTTAAATGTGTTCATATATCAACGCCATGGGCGTTGTATCTCATCAATTCCGCAGGAATTGCATATCATCAAGGCGTTAAGCCTTGTATCTCATCAAGCCGCAGAAGAATACAGCCTAACGGCTGATGATATACGCCTTTGGCGATGATATACACGCGTGCCGCGTGATGATATACCAAGCCTGCGGCTTGGATAAAAAAAGAACGAAGCTACCGCTTCGTTCTTTTTTGGGGTGGCTAACCGGGCTCGAACCGGCGACCCCCAGGGCCACAACCTGGTACTCTAACCAACTGAGCTACAGCCACCATGAATGGCG
>CAZYRT010000052.1:0-6725 GCA_964650045.1 uncultured Ruminococcus sp. | reverse complement strand
TGTTTTCGTGCGCCCTTTTCGGGATGGTGCTTAAATCACAGTGTTTCAAACTTTATTCTCCTTAACATACTTTTTCAAAAGCTCGTCATATTGAGGAAGGCTTTTAGAAAGAGCAATCGGCTTACCGTCGGAATTTACAAAGCAATGGCGGCTTTTTCCAACGAAAACAAGCTCATCTTTTTGATTATACATTGTATAGGATATAGTCAGCTTTATTCTTTTATATTCCTCGATCTCAACATGAACCCGTACTTCATCGTCAAATGTTGTAGTGCGTTTATATTCACATTCAACACCGATAACGGGAGACATTATACCGTCCCTCTCCCATTGGGCATAGCCGCAGCCTATCTGCTCCAAGAAGTCAACACGGGCTTCTTCCATAAGACGGATATAATTGGAATGGTGAGTTATTCCCATTCTGTCGGTTTCATAATAGTTAATTTTACGTGTATAATCTCTCATTGCTTTGTATTACTCCATTTTATAAAGCTTATCGGTTTCGCAGTTGCGGTATTCATGCTTTTCATAATAGCCTATCAGCTCTTTTTTCTCATTTCTTAGGGCTATCATATAAACATCCTTGTTTTCCTTATCGTTATGGGAAGTGAACACCGCATTATTATCCTTACTTTCAGAAAACCATTGGAGAACCTTGTCGATTTTTTCGTTTGATTGGGAATTATGGCAGGATTTTATGCTTTTCCCCGTTAAATCAACATGATAACGGGCAACAGCCGCAGGATTCATATAAACCACAGTATGATCAATATCACATATTACCACGGGGGCTTTATCCTGCTCAAGAACGCTTTTAAATAAATCAAAAAGCTTGTTCATTATTACCTCTTTTTTCATTGATTTTAAATCATTATATCATTTTTGATTAAATTTCACAATAGGTTTTAGACAAAAGAAGCCATTGCCGATTTGAAATTCAAGCAACAGCTTCTTTGGGTTATTTCTGATTTATAATATTGTTGACATATTGGCGCATTTCCTGCCTTGATTTAATCGAGTGTGTTCCCGATATAAGCTCCTGCTTCTTTTCCTCGCTTAATAAGGCGAATTTTTCCATTGCTTGAGGGTTTTGTGCAAGAGCCATTCCAAATCCCAAGGGCATTTGGTCTTTTATCATTTTATCACCACCCGAAAATATTATTCCGAGTTTTTGGATTTTTTATTGCAGTTTAATTTAAAATATGATACAATACAGAAAAGCAATTTCGAAAGGATGACAATTTATGGATATTAAGGCAAAAATCAACGAATTGGTTGAAAAAATCAAGAACGACGACAATCTTATGGAAAATTTCAAGAATGACCCTATTAAAACTGTTGAGGGCATCATCGGAGTGGACCTTCCCGATGACCAGATTCAAAGCATTGTTGACGGTATCAAGGCAAAGATTTCTTTGGATTCCATCGGCGGTATGCTTGGCGGTCTTTTCGGAAAGAAATAAAAATACACAAAAAGCTGTTACCTGAATTAAAGCAGATAACAGCTTTTTCTTTGTTAAAACAGCATTTACGCTTTTATTTCATTAAGAGCATTAAGGAAACGGTCGGCTTCCCTTTTGGTATTATATCTTCCCAAGGACAGGCGCACTCCTCCAATGGAATAGGTTCCCAAGGTTTGGTGTGCATTGGGCGCACAATGATAACCTCCGCGAACAGCAATATTTCGGGATGCAAGCTCAAAGGAAAGAGTCTCGCAATCTATATCCTTTTTATTAAAAAGCAAAACAGGAACATAATTTTCTTCTTCCCCTAAGGATGGCTCACCATAAAGTGTTATGTCAACCATATTTTTCATTTCGGATATTAAATAGGAAAACAATTCTCTCTCCTTTTGGGAAAACTGCAATTCATCCAAAGCGGCAGAAAGACCTGCGATACCGCAGACATTTAATGTTCCTGCCTCAAGATGCTCGGGATAAAGCTCAGGCATTTCAAGGGATTTTGAATTTGTTCCGGTTCCACCATAGATAAACGGGTCTATTATTATATCGCTGTAGGGGTTGATTATTAAAGCTCCGATACCCATTGGACCGCAAAGACCTTTGTGTCCCGGTATACAGATTATGTCAACCCCCAGTTCAACGATGTCAATAGGAATATGACCTGCTGTTTGTGATGCATCAAGAATGAATATTGCTTCGGGATCGGTTATAGACCTAAGGAGGGATATGGGAAGAATACGTCCGCAAACATTGGAAGCATGGGTCAGCACAACTGTAGTGGCAGAATGAGACACAGCCGAATAGTTTTCCAATGTGACGGCATCTCTTTTTATATCCACAGCAAATTGACGAAGAACGATTTCTCCTGCTCTGCGGAGCGCATTGAGAGGACGCATTACCGCATTATGCTCTAATGAGGAAACTAACGCAACACCTCCGGAACGGTAGCTGCCTTTAATTGCCATATTCAAGGCTTCGGTTGCGCCGGAAGTGAAAATTACGCATTCGGGACGGGTATTGAAAAGTGAAGCAAGCTTTTTACGGCAGTCATAAACTGTTTCGGCAGCCTTCATTCCAAAGGCATGACCGCTTCTTCCGGGGTTGCCGCAATCCTTTAATGCTTTTTGCATGGCAACTGCAACAGAGCGAGGCTTTGGCATGGATGTGGCGGCATTATCAAAATATATCATTTTTCCTCGGTACTCCCTATTATGGGAATGCCCGATTTTATGAGAATATCCTGAGCCTTTTCGGTCAGCGCCGAATCGAAGATAAGACCGTAGCCGCAGCCGCGGACACTTCGCACCGCTTTTGAACGGGTTATATTAGCGTAGATTCCGTTCGATTTTAAAAGCTCCTGTGCTTTAAGAGCATAGGTTATTGACGAAAGGACGATCACTTTTTTCATAATTTTCCACTCCCTGATAGTAGAATATGAAAATAAGGATGTTTTTGTGAGGATATAACGATCCCCCGTAAAGGAAATTTACGGGGGATCGTGTGATTATTAGATATAATTAAGGCTTTTTGATTTCGTCTTTGATGTTGTCGTAAATATACTGAGCGAGGGTTTTATAGGATTCATCGTAAGGGTGCAAGCCATCCTTGAATACATCGGAATTTTCCTTGGACCAATCGAACAGGTCGATGGTGGGAAGGTTATATTCTCCGACTATCTGTTCAAGGAGAGGACGGACGTAAGTTACAATAGTTTCTGTCCAAGGCTCTGCTCTCCAATAGTCATCTGCTACAACAAAAAGCGATGCAGGATAGATAAGGAAGATTTGAACATCGGGGTTGGCTTCCTTGAAGGAATCGAGAAGTTCACGGGTGCTTTCAACAAATTCGGCAGAACGGTCATGATCGGGGTCTTCCCAATTCTTATAAGGGTATTTTTCCAATTTGGGGTTAGCATCATTGGTTCCGAGACCGAAGATGATGATATCGGGCTTCATTTCAAGGGTGTTTGTATAAGCAGGACGGGTGCGGTATGCAAGAGGGTCATTTTTACAGATAGAAAGACCGCTTACACCTGCGTTATATACATAATAGTCGAGACCGAGCATTTGCTGGATATAGCAGGGATAGGTATAATCCTTAGGCTTGGAGGAATTGCTTCCTTCGGTGATACTGTCACCAACACAGGATACCTTTAAAACCTTACCTTCTCCTTCGAAGGTCTGGTCGGCAAAAATACCGTCGGCAGAAGCTTCTATCTTTTCGATAAGAGCTTCTATTCCCTGATAGCAGCCTGATGCATAGGTGGATGCAATAACGATTTTATCACCCTTAATTGCAACGGTATAGCCGCCATAGGTATATTTTTTGTCAAATTCATCGTCATCTGTACGGTTTTCGGGAAGACCGAGGATTATTTCTTTTTCAACAGCCTCTTCCTTTTCGCTGACAACATTAAGCTGAACATCAAAGGTGTCTTTAAGATAGGTTTGGATAGCTTCAGCTGCTGTGTAGAACTTTGCGGTGTCGTTTGTTTCGGCATAAACTATTGTATAATTATCAATAGAATTGCCGTTGATAACAGGCTCCTTGGGAGGAGCAACGCTTTCCTCGGAGGAGGCTTCGGAAGCTTGGGAAGAAGCTTCGTTATTTCCCTCTCCGCAGGCAAAAAGAGACAGAGTCATCATCAACGCAAGAAGGAGTATCAGAAATTTTTTCATTTTCATACCTCTTTTTAATTTTATTGGAGGTAGTTTAATATATTAAATCAAAATAGTCAAGTCTATTCGAGAAAATATATTGCAATTGTGTCGGCGGGTTGTGCAGGAGAGTTTTCCAAAATCGTACCCCTATATTCCACCTCGATAACATCGCCTACGCTAAAGGTTGAATAGATATCGGTATTATCAGTATTTTTGGGAAGCTCTATTTCGGTATAGAAGGATTCCCATTCATCATCAAAGGGCTTTACAATGATAGATTTGCCCTCTACCTTTACAAGACGGATGCCTACCATTGCCCACAAAAGACAATTTATCCATTTGGGGGCTTTTTTGAAAAGCAGGCGAAGGATTATGACAGAGAAGATCAGCCAACTTGCGGTAATGCTCATGTTAAGAAGCTTTAAGAAAACATCACTCATCATTTTCACCTCCGAAGGAATCTATCATTCTTTTGATTTCCTCAAGCTCTTGAGGTGACGGCTTTTTTCGGGATGTAAAGGCAGCGATAAACGCAGGAAGAGAACCGTTGAAGGTCTCATCTACAAATTTTTCGCTTTGGATAGAATAGAATTCGTTTTTGGATATCAGGGCTGTAACTATGCTGTTTTCGGTTTTGAATATTCCGCGGTCACACAGCTTTTTTAATACTGTATAGGTTGTTGTCCGTTTCCAATTCAATTCCCTTTCGCAAAGGGCAACCAATTCTTTTGTTGAAAGAGGGTGATTATCCCAGATTATATCGGCAAAACGGGCTTCTACCATTCCCAATTTGATTTCATTCATAATATTCTCCTCCTCGTTTGTCTATCGGCTGTAGACTACACATATAGTCTATCACCGATAGACACATTTGTCAAGGGGTAGAGGGAATTTTTTATAGAATAAAAATCGGGCATTATTTAAAAATGCAGCTTTATATTACGGGTATGAAAAACGGGCGGACTAGAAGCCCGCCCCTACTGTGGTATTGTTATTTAGATTTGAAATAAGCACGGCTCTCGCGGAGGAAAAGCAGGATTTGAATAAGATACATCGCAGGAACTAAAATAGCTTTACAATTTCTCCTGTTTGGAGGGTTTTGGGAAGGTCTATGACACGTTGGTTTTCGGATCCGCGGAAGCGGAGGCGGATATTCTTTTGAGCGAGGATGAATTTGCCGTCCACAAGAACATCGATAAGGGAGAGAAGCTCGTCGGTAGCTTCACAGCGAGGATGGGGTGATTGGTTGAGAAGCTGTTCCAAGGTAAAGCCCGAAAACGCCCAAATGTTTTTATTGGGATAGGCTTCGCGGACACGCTTCACAAACGGAAGGAGAACGCGCTGGTTCTGTGGCTCGAAGGGTTCGCCGCCTAAAAGAGTCAAGCCGTTGATGTAGGAAGGGGCAAGCATTTGGATGAGCTTGTCCTCGATTTCCTTAGTAAAGGGCTGACCGAAGGAAAAATCCCAGGTTTCGGGCTGGAAACAGCCCTCGCAACGGTTGGTACAGCCCGAAACGAAAAGGGTCACACGGACCCCTTCGCCATTTGCGATATCGCAATTTTTAATTTGTGCATAGTTCATCAGAGGTGGAGAACCCTTTCCTTGATTTCCTGAGTTCTGCCTTGGTTCCAATATTGAGTGCCGATATAACCGCAGGTACGGCGTGCAACATTCATTTTATCCTGATCCATGTTGCCGCAATTGGGGCATTTCCAAACAAGCTTGCCGTCATCCTCGACGATCTGTATCTCACCGTCATATCCGCATTCCTGACAATAGTCGGATTTGGTATTAAGCTCGGCATAGATGATATTGTCATAGATAAACTTCATTACCTGAAGAACCGCAGGGATATTATCCTGCATATTGGGAACCTCTATATAGCTGATCGCTCCGCCGGGAGAAAGGTGTTGGAATTGGGCTTCGAAGCGAAGCTTTTCGAATGCATCGATTTCCTCGGAAACATGAACATGGTAGCTGTTGGTAATATATCCTTTGTCAGTAACCCCCGGGATAACACCGAAACGGCGTTGCAAGGATTTTGCAAATTTATAGGTGGTGGATTCAAGAGGGGTGCCGTAAAGGGAAAAATCGATGTTGTGTTCAGCCTTCCAGCCGCGGCAAGCCGCGTTCATCTTGTCCATTACTTCAAGAGCAAAGGGAGTTGCTTCGGGATCGGTATGGCTCTTTCCGGTCATATATTTGACACATTCATAAAGACCTGCATAGCCGAGGGATATTGTAGAATAACCGCCGAAGAGAAGCTTATCGATAGGTTCACCCTTTTTCAAACGAGCCAAAGCTCCGTGCTGCCAAAGAATAGGAGCGGCATCGGAAAGAGTACCCTTCAATCTTTCGTGACGGCAAAGGAGAGCTTGGTGGCAAAGCTCGAGACGTTCATCGAAAATCTTCCGGAACTTTTCTTTATCTCCGCCCGAGGAAAGAGCAACGTCAACAAGGTTGATTGTAACAACACCTTGGTTGAATCTGCCGTAATATTTAGGCTTACCGTTTTCGTCAACATAAGGTGTTAAGAAGGAACGACAGCCCATGCAGGTGTAGCAATGACCTTCGCCGTTTTTGTCAACCTTAAGCTCAAGCA
>CAZYRT010000051.1:0-7414 GCA_964650045.1 uncultured Ruminococcus sp. | reverse complement strand
CTCGCACTGGGTGGGGTTAACCTTACCGGGCATAATCGAAGAGCCGGGCTCGTTTTCGGGAATGAAAATTTCGCCAAGACCATCTCTCGGGCCCGATGCAAGCCAACGAACGTCGTTTGCAATCTTCATCATATCGCAGGCAAGCGCCTTAACAGCACCGTGAGCAAATACAAGCTCGTCCTTTGAGGTAAGCGCGTGGAACTTGTTGCTTGCAGTAATAAATTTCTTGCCGGTAATGTTACTTACTTCCTCGGCAACTCTTTCGGCAAAGCCCTTGGGAGCGTTCAAGCCTGTACCAACTGCGGTACCGCCCAAAGCAAGCTCTCTGAGAGGCTCGATAGAACGCTTGATAAGCTCAACATCTCTTTCAAGGCTGGTTCTCCAACCGCTGATTTCCTGGCTGAACTTAATGGGGGTAGCATCCTGAAGGTGGGTTCTGCCGCTTTTTACGATACCTTCGTGTTCTGCTTCCAAACGTACAAATGTTGCAATCAATTCCTCAACAGCGGGAATAAGCTTGTCTTCCAATGCAACCACAGCCGCGATATGCATAGCGGTGGGGAATGTGTCATTGGAGGATTGGCTCATGTTAACATCATCGTTGGGGTGGCAAAGCTTTTTGTCAAGAATCTGGTTAGCGCGGTTTGCGATAACCTCGTTAGAGTTCATGTTGGACTGTGTGCCGGAGCCTGTCTGCCAAACAACAAGAGGGAAATGGCTGTTAAGAGTGCCTGCCATAACCTCGTCGCAAGCCTGCTTGATAGCGCCGAGCTTTTCGTCGGTCATTTTTTCGGGCTTGAGAGCGTTGTTGGTAATAGCCGCAGCCTTTTTGAGTACACCGAAAGCGCGGATGATCTCGGCAGGCATTGTTTCGATGCCAACGCCGATTTCAAAGTTTTCACGGCTTCTTTGAGTCTGTGCCGCCCAAAGTCTGTCGGCAGGGACCTTCATTTCGCCCATAGAATCGTGTTCAATACGGTATTCCATGTGAAAATCTACCTTTCTGAATATATATGATGATTTTTTATTTTAGATATTAACGTTGTCGAGAACTTCTTTCAAAGCAGCGGCGCTCTTCTTGAGGTTTTCAATTTCTTCATCGTTAAGAGGAAGCATAACCTTGCCGTTTACGGTCATATTACCGACTCTGGTGGGAAGGCTCATTACAACATCTTCAATGCCGTATTCACCGTGGAACATTGTGCCGACGGGAAGAATTGTGTCTGTGCTTTCCTGAAGAGCCTTACAGATGTGGCAAACAGATACGCAAACTGCATAGAATGTTGCGCCCTTGTTCTTAATAATGATACCGCCGGACTTGCGAACAAATTCTTCGACGCCTGCCTTATCAAGCTCAATATTTTCATTGAACTTTTCAACGGGAACGCCTGCAATGTTTGCAACAGACCAAGGAGTGAAGGAGGAATCGCCATGTTCACCGATGGTGTAAGCGTTTACGTCAGCAGGGTTTACATTATACATTTCGCCCAAGGTTGTGCAGAGACGGGAAGTGTCAAGAGAAGTACCGGAGCCGATTATCTTGTTTTCGGGAATGCCGGAATTCTTAATAAATGTATAAGTGAGAACGTCAACAGGGTTACTTACGATAACGTAGGTTGCATCGGGAGCATACTTTGTGATTTCGGGAATGATGCTTTTTGTGATGTTAACGTTGATCTGAGCGAGGTCAAGTCTGCTCTGACCGGGCTTTCTTGCAACACCGGAAGTGAGGACAACGATGTCAGAACCAACTGCATCCTCATAGTTGCCGGATTTGATTGTGAAGGGATGAGTGTAGGTTGCAGCCTGAAGAATATCAAGTGCTTCGCCTTCTGCCTTTTCCTTTGCGATGTCGATGAGAAGAATGTCGGTTGCGATACCCTGTGTAGCAAGGGTGTAAGCGATTGTGGAACCAACTGCTCCGGTTCCGATGATTGTGATCTTTGTCATGATAGACTCCTTTTCAAATGTGTGTTATATATTTTTTATTTTTATTCGTAATTTAAAGAGATTTTACATCGCTGTTTGAAACAGCATCCTTAATTGTTTTATCGATTGCGATAAGACCGTATTTATCCACCTGAAGCTTGTTCTTTTCGCCATGTGTCAGGCAACCTGCGCCGCCGACACATCCGCCGATACAAGCCATACCTTCGATAAAGTTGGCATCAAGGACATTTTTGCTTTTTTTGAGCAATGCTGTTCTGCATTCCTCGATACCGTCGCAGGTGAATGCCTTTAACACAAAATCGTCGATACCCTGTTCCTTGATAGCCTGAGCAACAGCCTCAGCCAATCCGCCGCATCTTGCGAAAATTCTTCCGAAATAGGAAGCGTTATCAAGACTGCTTTCCTCAAGATTCATTATGTCAATATCGCATCCGTCGAATATAGCCTGAAGCTCTTCAAATGTAATAACCGTGTCAACGAAGGGCTTAACATCCTCCTGCTGAACCTCCATCTTCTTAGCAGTGCAGGGACCGACGAAAACCACCTTCGCATCGGGATCCAAGGATTTGATATGCTTGGATATTGCCGCCATAGGGGAAGGATTATGAGAAATATAGGGTGCCAGCTCGGGGAAGAAATTCTTTATATATCTGACAAAGGCAGGACAGCATGAACTTGTCAAAAATCCTTTTTCGACCAATTCCTTGGATTCTGCCAAAGCCACCATATCTGCGCCCAAAGCCGCTTCAACAACTGTGTGGAAGCCAAGCTTTTTCAAGCCTGTGATAACCTGACCCAGCTTTGCATAAGTAAATTGGCTTGCAATAGAAGGCGCAACAACGGCATAAACCTTATATTTATTGTTGTTTTCACTGTTCTTCAATGCATCTATGGCATCAAGTATATATGACTTTTCGGAAATTGCTCCGAAAGGACATTGATAAACGCAGGCACCGCAGGATGTACATTTACTGTTGTCGATAACAGCGGTGGAATCCTCAGGGCTTATTGAAATTGCCTTTATCTTACAAGCGTTCTGACAGGGACGCTTGCGGTTGGCGATAGCATTAAAAGGACATACCTTAGCGCATTGACCGCATTCAACACATTTTGTTTTATCAATATGAGCAACATGGTTTTCGTCAAAGGTTATTGCACCTTTTTTACAAACATCCTCGCATCTGTGTGCCAAGCATCCTCTGCAGGATTCGGTAACAACATGACCTGCCGAAGGGCAACCGTCACAAGCTATATCGATTATTTCGATAACATTGGGATTTTCCTTGTTACCGCCCATAGCTAATTTTGTTCTTTCGGTAAGGATAGCCCTTTCTTTATATACGCAGCAGCGTGTTGTAGGAATCTTACCGGGAACTATTATATGAGGAATATTCAAAACATTTTCGAGCAATGTTCCGTTCCATGCCTGTTTTGCAACCTCGCGCAAGACCTTATATTTATGATATTGAACTTTTGTGTCAAACTTTCTCATTAAAGCTCTCCGTGATCTAATTCTCCATTTGCAGCTTCAAGTGAGCCAAGGACAAAGCAAGGTTTTCTTGCTGTAATGTAACTCCCTCGGGAACATTGAGCTGGCAGGGTGCAAAATTCCAAATTGCGCTTATACCTGAATCTATCAGCATATTGCAGATATCCTGAGCCGCAGAAGCGGGAACTGTTATTATACCGATTTTGATATCCTGATTTTTGCAGTAATCCTTAAGGGTGTTGATAGAAAGAATATCCTTTCCGCCCTCAGTTTTTCCCGTTTTGCTTTCGTCTACATCAAATGCGGCGGAAACCTCCAAGCCGTAATTTGAAAATCCGTTATATTCAAGCAAGGCGTTGCCTAATTTACCTGCACCGATTATAACGGCTTTGGTAACCGAATTTTGTCCCAAGACCTCCTCCAGCCTTTTAATAAGGGCAGAGGTTTTATAACCAAGCTTGGGTCTGCCTGCACCGCTTACTGCACTCAGGTCTTTTCTTACCTGAACCTCGCCCAAGCCCAAAGCCTTTGCGATGATAGTAGCGGAAATATTCTCATTTTCGGTCTTATCAAGACTTTTCAAATATTGCAAATATGAGGGCAATCTTCCTAATGTTGCCTTCATAACCGATACTTGCTTCACGGCACAGTTCTCCAATCGTAATTATTCAACATAATTCTATCAAAAAAAACACGGTTTGGGAATTATGAGAATGGCATATCGATATTATATTTATTGATATAACTAAGAGCGATGACAAAAAAACTTGTATTTCCAAGGGTTCTCCGACTTAGAAAATAGTGAAATACTCATGACTTTTTTTAAAATTCCGAAAGTTTTTTTCTTTTTAGGGAAAAATCCTTTAAATATTCGAAAAATTCCATTGTATTTTTGCTGTTTTCCTTGTTTTGACGGTAGGTTATTATAATATCTCTTCCGCATTTCGGATCGGTTATTTCTAATAATTTGACCTTATCATTTTCCATATCTCCCCATGTGAATTCCGGCCAGAAGCCTACTCCCATATTTGCGCCTATCATATTCCGTACTGCCGTAAGGTTATCGCTTTCAAATATGATTCTCGGAGAAATATCAGCCTGTCGGCAGAATCTGTCGCATATATAACGGAATTGCTTCGAACCCATCAAGCTGATAAAGCCTTCGTTTTCGATTTCCTTTAAGGTAACGCTTGTTCTGTCCTTGAATTTACCGAATTTAGGTACAGCAAGGAGTATTTTTTCGTTACACACAAAAACATTTTCCTTTGTTTCCTTGGGTCTGTTGTAAAACGCCTTTGATGCTATTTCAATATCATAGATCTCGCCGTCATTGTGTTGTAAAAGCTGAAAATTAATATCCTTATGTTGGCTTTTATATTGGATTATTGCATCGGTAACAAAAGGCGATGCCGCCAAAACATTCAAATGTATTGTTTCGCCCTGTAGTTTTGCCATAGTCTGCAATGTTTCGGGCAAAGCATCCAATTCTTCCACAATAGGAATAAGCTTATTCCTCAAATATTCACCGTATCTGTTCAACACAATATTCCTGCCTTTTGCTTCAAAAAGCTTAACCCCCATGGTTTTTTCGAATTTGTGTATAGCTCTTGACAGGGCTGGTTGAGCGATATGAAGCTTTTCCGCGCTTTCGGTTATATGCTGTGATTCTGCTACCTCTAAAAAATAGCGTATTTGGGTGATATCCATGTTATTCTCCATTCATAACAAAAATGTTATCGTTTGCGGTTTTATTATATATTGGACATCATCGATTGTCAATGATATAATGTTACCAGAAACGGAGGTAATTTCCAAAATGAATGAAATTCTCGAAACGATCATGTTAGTCTGCTTCGGCGCATCCTGGCCCATTTCGGTTGCCAAGAACATCAAGGCGAAAACCGCAAAGTCCATGAGTCTCCAATTTATCCTTCTCATAATCTTCGGTTATCTTGCGGGCATCACCGCCAAGCTTATTACAGGGCAGATAACCTATGTTCTCATCGTTTATGTTATTAACCTCCTGTTTGTATCCGTGAATCTTGCGGTCTATTTCATCAACCGTAAACATGACAAGGATGCACAGAACGCTATTATTGCATGATCCCCCCACACATAGAACAAATCCTTTCCAAAAAGAAAAGACCTTCCTTGGGAAATTCATCACCTTCCCAAAGAAGTCTTTTCTTTTTTAACTCCCGCGATGAAGTTACTTATATGCATACACATATTTCGCGTGGGTTTAAGACATACCAAACTTATTTTAAATATCTTTCTGCTGCTTCCTTTAATTCCTTGATAAAGCTTTTGTCTGTATCGCTGAATTTATATCCCTTACGGTATATCAAAACATCCTTATAAACAACATCGTTGTCGGCACAATCCTTTTCTGCGAGACCGTATCTCTCCAAAAGCTTTCTGGGTGAGGGAGAGACCCACATAAAGGATTGGTCATTTTCGCTTAAAAGCTCCAACTGAGCTGCGCTGTCAAGTACATAAATACATCTGTCTGCATTTTCCTGAGGTACATTTATCTCCTCGTCCGAAACAGAAAGGGTTGCGGCATACGGGTGTAGATGAGTTATTTGAATAAATTCCTTCAAATCAGCCATGGTGAAATTATCACGTTCATTCAAGGAGTTGCGTTTGCTCATCAGGATAACATATTTAAATGAAGCGATATCCTCGGATATAATATCGTTTTCTTTAAGCATTTCCTTAAAGTATTTATCCGCACCCTCGTCATACCTTATGATGCCGAGCTTTGTATCGGAATTTAAAACCTTTTTGATAGTATTTGCGGTTCCTGTTTCATCGAGAATTATTTCTGCCGAATCACCGTTTACACCATTTGAAAACAGAGAAAATGCTTCTGCAATATATCCCGACCTTGGGGCAGAAAGAGAAAACCTCTGTTTATTCACTATTTCGCTTTTGAACATATTTTCAAGCTCGTTCAATTGGCTCAGTATCTTCTGAGCATAGGCAATAAACTCCTTTCCTTCGGGAGTTAGATTCATGCCTTTGGCGGACCTGTCAAATATAGTTATTTTCAGATCCGATTCCAGATCCTTGATAGCTCTGCTGATATTTGGCTGTGCCATGCCCAGGTTTTCGCTTGCTTTATTAATTGACCCAACCTTAGCAACCTCAACGGCATATTTCATGTGAATAATATTCATAATCTATCCCCCCCTTAAAGGAATAATTCACCATAGAGTGAGTTAAAAATGGTTCGTATTTACTTAACTCACTCTATACTATCACATCTGTTTCAAAAAATCACTAGTTTTTTCTAAAAAAATCAAAAAAATATATAACACCTTTATCCTTTTTGATATACCGTCTGTGATTTAAGGAAAATTTAATCTATGATTGATTATCTTTTCCGATATAATATTTTGACATTTAAGGAAAACTATGATAAAATAACTGTAATTATGAAATTTGTTCTCGGAGTTGAAGCTGAATGTTTGAAAAATCTCTTCCCGATCTTTCCATCGATTTTGTGCTGAAGCTTTTCGGCACCCTTGACGGAAATATTGAAAATATAGAAAATGCCTTTTCGGTTTCGGTAATGTCACGAGAGGGAGCTATAAAGATAAGCGGTGACAATGCATCCGATGTTAATATGGCTGCTTCCTGTATCGAACAGCTTGAACGTGTCAGCCGTATGTCGGAATCTATTGATGAAAACACAATAAATTATGTTATCACAATGGTACGCGAGGAAAAGGAAAATGAGCTTGGCGCAATTTATAACGATTGCATCTGTCTCACCAATAAGGGAAAGCCTATTAAGGCAAAAACAGTCGGTCAGCAGAAGTATGTTGACGCCATTAATAATAACACCATAGTTTTCGGTGTAGGTCCTGCAGGTACAGGCAAGACCTTTCTTGCTGTTGCTATGGCTGTAACAGCATTAAAGAAAAACCAGGTCTCTAAAATCGTTCTTACACGTCCTGCAGTTGAAGC
>CAZYRT010000050.1:0-7825 GCA_964650045.1 uncultured Ruminococcus sp. | reverse complement strand
GTAGTCTCGAAAACTTTTTGTTTTTTCGAGTGTCTACTCTAAGGGGATTATATCACAATCGGAGTGCTTTTTGGTTTTGTTTTTGAGGGGACTTGAAGGGCGTGGAAAACGCATCGGGGATGCGTTTAGAGCGCCACAGGTTTGCGAGCGAAGCAACGCGAGCACAGTGGAACTGTGCGGCAAGTTGCGCTAGCGAACAAAAAATCCCATCAGCCTGCTTTTTGCGTCAAGAAAATCTTGCTTAAAATGTTACTTTATGCTATTATGAAAAGGAAATGTAAAGGTAATAACGTTTGTCAAAAGATTATTTGAATTAAGGAATATTTCAAATGTTTAATCATATCAAATATATTTTCTTCGACCTTGGCTCAACGATTGTTGACGAAAGCGAATGTTATAAAATAAGATATAAAGAAGCCGCTGAATGTCTGAATATCACAGCAGAAGAGTTTGAAAATAAGGTTATAGAATTTTCAAGGCAGAATAAACGTGGAGACCATGAGGCTGTCAAATATTACGGTATTCCCCTTCCAAAATGGCACAAGGAAGCGGAAAAACTTTATGACGGCGCTGAATTGGTATTAAAATTTCTAACCGGCAAGGGATATAAATTGGGAGTAATCGCCAACCAAAGCTTTGGCACAAATAAACGGCTTGAAAAATGGGGTATTGCACATTATTTTGACCTCGTTCTTGCTTCGGCAGAGGAAGGATTGGCAAAACCCGATATTATAATATTCAAACGCGCTCTTAACATGGCGCAATGCCTTCCCGAAAATGCCATTATGATAGGCGATAGACTTGACAATGATATTGCACCAGCCAAAGCTATCGGAATAAAAACAATATGGATGAAACAAGGTTTGAATGGATTGGCAACTGTTCAAAGCGAAAAAGAAAAACCCGATTATGAGGTTAAAAGCTTACACGAATTGATTGATATATTGTAAAAAGAACTGATGCATTTTTTGCATCAGTTCTTTTTCATTAAAACCTATATAAGTAATTATAGTGCATGGGAAGGGATTCCTTGAACAGGTGGGAATCGTTGGAAACCATAAGCACACGGGGAATAACAACGCCGTCGCCTTCCGAAAACTCGATAACCGTTACACCTGTATGGCACATATCAAAGTGAGAGCAATATTGAGGATAGGGTATATCCAAAACACTACTCATGAACGCCGCGCCAAAGCCTTGGTGGGCGAAAAGAGCCACACGGTCATGGTTCTGTCCGTTCAAAGCCTTATAACATCCGTTTTCACGGTCATGCTCATAGCCAAGGGAGAGGAAAAGATCGTCAACGCCCTTGTTTACACGTTGGACACCGTTTTTAAAGCGTTCGCGCTCCTCGGCAAACTCGGGGTGGTCGAACCAATTTTCACCAAGCTTTTTCATTTCGGGGCTGACAAAAGCCTTGCGGCAGCGGTTATTGTAAAAGGGCCAGCTTATACCGCCGTTTTCGTTTTTACAGGTGAAATCGTCCCAGGCATAGCATTCGTTACAAAAGTCAAGCTGAACGATTTCCTTTTTAGTCAATGCCGCTGTGGGCTCGGCTGTTTGAATCGCTCTTGTGGAGGTAGAGGCAAAAATCTTATCTATTCCGAAAAGAGAAAGCCTTTTTGCAACAGCGTCAGCCTGTCTTTTGCCAAGCTCGGTTAAAGAATCGGGATTATAAATAGGGTCGCCGTGGCGAACATAGAAAAATAGCATAATAATTCCTTATTTTTTAATCTTTCCTTATTTCTTAACAGATTCAAAATCTTTAAGTTTTATAAATTAATTAGTTCTGCTTTTGAACCAATTTATATTCGTCATAGAAACGGTAATATTTACATCTGCCATTGCCTCTTGTCATAAAATCCACCATATCGTCCTCGTCAAGAAGTGCATCGCAAATTAAATCTCCCGTTTCCTCGTCTATACGGGCAAATTCACAGGTTTCGCAGATTGCATCAATACTCATAGTCAACACAAGAACGGCTTTCACGTACATTTTTCATAAATGCGCCCACTGCCTTATGGAGAGGATGAACGATATACGCGTTTAAATCCTCCCAGGAATTATAATCGGCAACAAGAACAAGGTCGTAATTAGTCTGATCTGCCTTATCGGAATTTGTTTTCACAACAGAGGAAACAAGCTCGGGAATTTTGCCCTGAAGGTCCTTGAGCATATTTGCGGCAATTTCTACATTTTCCGTTTTTGTTCTGCCCTCGGCAGATTCGAGAAATTTGAACATTACAATGTGTTTAACCATTTTTAAAGTTTTCCTTCCAAATTAGAATTAATTTCTTCGTTAGATTGGCTTACAGCGCAATACCATATATAATCGCCGTTAATAGTGAATTTAGCGGTTTTCAAGGGCTCGGTGTCGAGAGTGGGATAAGCAACAGCGTTTTGCTTTTTCAATTCTATTCTTGCCTCGAGGAAAGAAAGGAACGCGCCCTTGTCTGCTCCCTCTTTCATTTTGAAAACACCAAATTCGCAGGGCTTTAAGGGCTTTGTTTCGTCAATATAAAGGGCATAAGCCTCAACACCGCTGAAATCGGGCATTGAAGTTGCATCACCGAAATAGGAGCGTATCAAATCGTCATCTAAGGCTTGAGCATTATCACCGCTTTGAGAGGAATAATATTCGCCGCCCGAAAGAGAATATTTTTCAATTATAGCATCTGCTTCTGCCTTTACGTCAATAGATTTAGGCTGAGGATCGGAGCCTTCATCCTCTTTTCCTCCGCAGGAAGCGCAGGTCAAAACCAAAAGAGCAGACAGAATCAACATCAAGAATCTTTTCATAATTATTCTCCTTTTAGGGTTATTCAAGTAAATAATAACCCATTTTAAACCATGTGTCAACAACTCTTTAGTAAATCTATATTAAAAAACGCTTTTCTTTTGATAGTTTGTATGATATATTATAAAATGTAGTATTTTTTTGGTAAGAGGAAAAATATGGTATTTTCATCATTGCCCTTTGTTTTTGCATATTTGGTTATAACGTTGGCGGTTTATTATATTTCGCCGTTAAAGCTGCGTAATCTTGTATTATTCGTAGTTTCTCTGGCTTTCTACGGTTGGGGCGAGCCTAAATATATCATATTAATGCTTATTTCCATTGCTTCCGCTTATGGATTTGGATTCCTTATAGAAAAATACAAAAGCAAAAACATTAAGCTTGCAAAGCTTTTCCTTGCCCTTTCATTAATAATCAATCTGTCCTTCCTTCTGTTTTTCAAATACTACAACTTTTTCGCAGAAAATATCGGATTTGCCCAAATCGAAAACCTAACCCTGCCTGTGGGCATATCCTTCTATACCTTCCAGATAATGTCCTATTCTATCGACCTTTACCGAAACGAGGTTCCTCTTGCGAAAAAAATTGTCCCCTTCGGAACCTATGTAACCCTGTTTCCTCAGCTTATCGCAGGTCCTATTGTAAGATACAAGGATGTTTGCGATCAGCTTGAATCAAGAAAAGAAACTATATCAAAGTTTGCAAGCGGTGTTCACAGATTTGTTATCGGATTAAGCAAAAAGCTTATTCTCGGGGACTCGGCGGCTGCCGCGGCAGAATATTTGGAAACCGCATCGGAATTTGAGCCTACAGTTATCGGCACCTGGCTTGTTATGATATTCTACACATTCCATATCTATTTCGACTTTTCGGGCTATTCGGATATGGCAATAGGCTTGGGCAGGATGCTCGGCTTTGAATTTGTAGAGAATTTCAATTATCCCTACATAGCAAAAAGCATAACCGATTTTTGGAGAAGATGGCATATCACCCTTTCCACTTGGTTTAAGGAATATATCTATATTCCCCTTGGCGGTAACCGTGTCGGCAAATTGCGGGGATTTTTCAACCTTGCGGCTGTTTGGTTTTTAACAGGCTTTTGGCACGGTGCCGATTGGAATTATATTATTTGGGGAATTTATTTCTGGGTATTCCTGGTTATCGAAAAAGCCTTTCTTAAAAACCTTCTCGACAAATGCGCACCTCTTGCAAGAATTTATTCTCTTGTGGTCATCGGATTCGGCTGGATGATATTCTTCCATACCGATTTGAATGTTATTTTTAATTCTGCAAAGCATTTAATAGGAATAGGAGCAAGCTTTGGAAGCGGTTATGTCGCTTATGAGTTTTTAAGGTTTTTGCCCTTTATTTTGGTTTGCATTCTCGGTTGCACTCCCCTACCCAAAAGGCTTTTTGAAAAAGCAGAAGCCCGTTTTCCTATCATTACCGCAATTTCTCCCTTGCTTACAACAATTCTGTTTATAATCTGCGTGGCTTATATGGTGGACAACACCTTTTCGCCCTTCCTTTATTACATTTTCTAAGGAGGTACTGTTATGAAAAAGCATTCCGATTTAATAACCGTTATCTCCTTTTGTTTGATAATCGCCTGCTTGTCTGTTGGATTTGTGGTTTTGCCCGACAGAGATTTTTCACAGCAGGAAAACCGCGCCCTTGCCCAAGCACCCGAATTTAACAAAGACGATCTTTTTTCCGGCAAATTCGCAAATGATGCAACAGTATATTTTGCCGACCAATTCCCTCTCCGTGATTTGTTTGTGAAAATTAAAAGCGGAACAGAAATGGCGTTTATGAAAAAAGAAAACAACGGTGTGCTCTATGGCGACAACAATCAATTGGCTGTAAAAAACTTTAATTCCTATAAATCGATTCTCGAAATAACCGAAAATACCGACAGAATTTTCCCCGAAACAATTGATGCTCAGCTTGAAAATGTGGATGCTTTGGGCAATAAGCTTAATATTCCTTTAGTTACGGTAATCCCGCCAAGGACTATTGATATTGCCGATTCGGCATTTGATTATGACCGCCCTGACGGAGATGCTGTTTTTGATTCAATGAATGAAAATCTCTCTGAAAAATCGGGATATATTGACGTTTTGTCCCTTCTTCGTCCGAAATATGAGCAGGGCGAATATGTTTATTACAAAACCGATCACCATTGGACTACATTGGGAGCATATTATACCTATTGTGAAATAATGAAGTCCTTGGAAAAAGAGGATAAAATAATCCCCCAAGAAGAATTTGATATCGAACAAATTTCGGATTTTTCGGGAACCACCGCCGCAAGGGCTAATTTTCCTTATTATGAGCCGGATATTTTGGAAATATGGCATCTTGATGACGAAAACGATTATGAGATCACCGCAGATGGCGAAGTTCCGGAAGGATTATACAACCGCAGTTTCCTAAGCGTAAGCGATAAATATTCGGTTTTTCTTGACGGTACTCATAATGTAACCACCATAAAAAAACAGGGAGAGGAACGTGAAACTCTTCTTGTGGCAAAGGATTCCTTTGCAAATTGTCTTATTCCCTTCTTGGTAAGAGAATTTGATATTGTAGCCCTTAACCTTCATACCGTTACAGCAATCTCTGCCGCCGCAGAAGGATATGAAGCCGATGCCGTTCTAATAGTTTATAATACCGAGAACCTTATCACAACAGGTGATCTCGGAAAGATAAAATAATTTGGGAGGATAATATGAAAAAGATACTTTTAGTAATCACAGCTTTGCTTATTTTTCTCACCGCAGTTCTTTGTGCCTGCGGCGACCAAAGCGCAGATGTCTCGTCTCAGCCCCAATCTGCCGATTCTTCGGCACCTCAAGAAGAATCCAAAGAAACATCCGAGGACGATCTTCCCGAGGATGCTGTAAGACTTCTTTTCACTCGCTATACCGAAAGCAAGCCCACCTTTGTTATGATAGGAACCTGTGCAGAAGGCGCTGAGGTAACTGCTCAGCTTGGAGATGAAACCGTCACAGTTCCCTCCTATCACGGTTGGTTCTCTGCTTCATTTACAAAGAAAGGCTCCCTTCACAAGGTCACCTTTACCCAAACAGTAAACGGCGAAGCTTACGATATACCCCGTACCTATAATGCTATTCCTCAAACTTCTTCAAAAGCCGGCGAGCAAACGGTTATCGCCAGCAACACTGAATATCAATTCTTCCTCAGCAAAATGATTCCCGATTTCGAGGGCGAAAACCTTTATAATAAAAAATCCCTTGACAGCATGGCAACCCGAGTAAGCTCCCGTCTCGATACCATGCATCAGTATAATTCCGATGCAGAGATCATTTACATGGTTATCCCTTCTCCTATGACTATCTATCCTGAGCTTGTTCCCAATGCCTATGAACACAACGAGGGCGAAACCAGACTTGACCAGGTAACCGAAGCATTGAGGGGAGCAGGAGCAACCGTCATTGATGTACGCGACACCTTTAATGCTCACAAAAATGACGAAATGCCCCTTTACTATAAGCTTGACAGCCATTGGGCGGATTATGGTGCATATTTGGCTTATACCGAGCTTTTTAACCATATTTCGCAGAAATTCCCCGAAGCGGCTCCCAGAGCTATCGATGATTTCGATTGGGTCACCGACGATTACAAAAGCGCCGATGTTATAATGTATCTTGATATTGACCAGGACGATGTTACCGAATACGGCTATTACCGTAATTTCAAGGACAGCATCGATGTTCCCGCGGAAATTCTCCAAATCCCCCGTTACAGATTGCCCCAGCTTCTTTACAGCGATGATTGCACCGCAAAGATAACCTTTGATACCAACCGTGAAGAGCTTCCCTCCTGTATGGTATACAGAGATTCCTACTGTGCGGCAATCTTCGACCTTATCCCCGAAAGAATGAATGTTACAAATTATGTAGGTATGTGGAATTATGCATGGAGCAATTCCAACGTACAAAAGGAACAGCCCGATTACGTTATCTATATCATTGCCGAATGGAATTTGGATGAGATTGTTTATAAATAAAAACAGGTAATATAATCACCCACACTAACATAAAATAGTGTGGGTGATTTATTATGAATTTATTTAAAAAAGTTAATTGGAAAAAACTTATTATCGCTGTGGCAATACCTCTTGCAGTCGGCTGCTTGGCGGCATTGCTTACCTCAAATTCGCAGGAAGTCTTTGCAACAGTCAACAAGCCTGCTCTTGCTCCCCCTGCTTGGCTTTTCCCTGTTGCCTGGACCATTCTTTATGTATTAATGGGCATCGCTTCCTACCGTATCTGGCAATCGGTAACAACCTATGAGAAACGCAAGCAGGCTTTGTTCCTTTACGGTGTTCAACTGTTTTTCAATTTCTTTTGGTCGATAATCTTCTTTAATCTTCAGGAATATTTCTTTGCCTTTGTCTGGATAATAGCCCTTTGGCTTATGATATTCCTTACCTATCAGCAATTTCGTCAAATCGATAAAATAGCAGGCTGGCTTCTCATCCCCTATCTTGTATGGGTGCTTTTTGCCGCTTACCTGAATTTCGGAATTTTTGTGTTGAATTAAGTTTAGAATATTTTTCAAAAAACTGTTGCAAAAATCGCCTCGGCATGATACAATATGTTTCGCGGTTATGATAACTTTCGTTTCCGCGAAACTGTTGTTGTGATGAAACTTAATATTTTATATATGCAGAGGTATCGAAGGGGTCATAACGGGGCTGACTCGAAAGACTCTGACTCATTTGGAAGTTCTAACAGCAACTTTCCTTGAAACAAGCGGATTTTCCCGACTTGGATTTTTCTCAAAATCATCATTCCTTATTTAACCTAATCTATAATCTAATCTTTTTTTGAAACGCTTTTTAGTGTTTCACCCTACACGCAGAGGTATCGAAGGGGTCATAACGGGGCTGACTCGAAATCAGTTTGCGGCTTAAAACCGCACGAGGGTTCGAATCCCTCCCTCTGCGCCATATGTCCACGCTAACTTTGATAGAGTTAGCGTGGATTTCTTTTTGCCTATTT
>CAZYRT010000049.1:0-9120 GCA_964650045.1 uncultured Ruminococcus sp. | reverse complement strand
TGTTTTCGTGCGCCCTTTTCGGGATGGTGCTTAAATCACAGTGTTTCAAACTTTAAACCTTCGTTTCTTTTACTTGACAAAAATCGATGATTATAATATAATAATGTATTCTTGTATATTGTATTCTTCAAACGGAGGATTTTATGGATTATAATTATCTTGCTGAGCTTTTGTATCCTAATATAAAGACATTTCCCGAGGATATGGAAGCACGCTACCCTAAAAGAAACCTTCCCGATGGCGCAAAGGTTACGCGTCTTGCCCCCAGCCCTACAGGCTTTCTTCACATAGGCAATCTTTACGGTGCTTTGACAGATGAACGTCTTGCACACACTTCGGGCGGTGTTTTCTATTTGAGAATTGAGGATACCGATGCAAAGCGTACCGTTCCCAATGGTATCGCCATAATAATTGAAACTCTTAAAAAGTTGGGAGTTGAATTTGATGAAGGCGCTGTTATCGACGGAGATAAAGGTGATTACGGTCCTTACCGTCAAAGCGACCGCGCCGAAATATATCAAACCTATGCAAAGCAATTGATCCGAGAGGGAAAGGCTTATCCCTGTTTCTGCACAGAAGAAGAGCTTTCTGAGATTCGTGCAAAGCAGGAGGAGCAAAAGCTCACACCCGGCTATTACGGTGAATTTGCCATCTGGCGTGATGCCCCTATTGATAAGATTCAGGAAAAAATTAATGAAGGCGCGCCTTTTGTTTTGCGCTTCCGTTCCGAAGGCAGCATTACAAATAAATTCAAATTCAATGACCAGATCAAGGGAGATATTGATGTTACCGAAAATGATATCGACCATGTTATCTTGAAAAGCGACGGAATACCCACCTACCATTTCGCTCATGCGGTTGATGACCATTTGATGGGAACCACCCATGTTGTCCGTGATGAAAGCTGGCTTTCTACTTTGCCCTTCCATATTCAGCTTTTCAAGGCATTGGGTTTCAAGCTTCCCAAATATTGTCACACAGCCCAGGCATTGAAGCTTGACAACGGCAATAAGCGTAAGATTTCCAAACGTAAAGACCCTGAATTCGGTCTTGCATATTATCATGCTCAGGGATATCCTGTTTCTGCTGTGCGCGAATATCTTTTGACCATGCTCAATTCCAATTTCGAGGAATGGCGTCTTGCCAATCCCGATCTTCCTTTGGAGGATTTTAAATTCACCACCAAAAAGATGAGCGTTTCGGGCTTCCTTTTCGATTTGGACAAGCTTAATGATATTTCCAAAAATGTTGTTTCCAGAATGACAGCAGACGAGGTATATGACCTTACTCTTACCTGGGCAAAGGAAAACGATGAAGAATTTGCCAAGCTTTTTGAAGCCGATCGCGACTATGCTGTACGCATCCTTTCTATAGGACGCGGCGGCAAAAAGCCCCGTAAGGATATAGCATTGTGGAGCGAAGTGAAGAATTATGTTTCCTTCTTCTATGATGAGATGTTCCAAAGAAATGATAATATTCCCGATAACTTTGTTCAAGAGGATGTTTCCTCGGTTTTGGGCGCATTTGCGGCAAGTTATGATGATTCGGTTGACCAAAGCGAATGGTTCAATAACATCAAGACAATAGCAGGTGAATGCGGCTTCTGCCCCGATATGAAGCAGTATAAGGCCGATCCTTCTGCATTCAAGGGTTCAGTTGCCGATGTTAGTATGTTCCTGAGAATTGCCGTTACAGGCAGAATGAATTCTCCCGACCTTTATGAGGTCATGCAGATTCTCGGAAAAGAAAAGGTTCTTGCCAGAGTTTCCGCTTTTATAAAATAAAGGAGTTATAAATATGGAATCTACCAATTTCATACATGATATAATTGATGCCGACCTTGCGGCAAATCCGGGATTGAAGGTTCATACCCGTTTTCCTCCCGAACCTAACGGATATCTTCATATCGGTCATTGCAAGGCATTGGTTATAGATTTTTCCACCGCTGTCCGTTACGGTGGTCTCTGCAACCTTCGTATGGATGATACCAACCCTGCAAAAGAGGATACCGAATTTGTAGATGCGATAAAAGAGGATATCCATTGGTTGGGATTTGATTGGGACAACAGATTCTTCTACGGTTCCGATTATTTTGAAGAAACCTATAAGCTTGCCGAACAGCTTATACTCAACGGAGATGCTTATGTCTGCGAGCTTTCACCCGAGGAATTCAGTAAATACAGAGGCGATTTGCAGAACCCTGCCGTTTCCCCTTACAGAGACAGACCCATCGACGAAAGCCTTGATCTTTTCCACCGTATGCGCGCAGGAGAATTTCCTGAAGGTAAATATACCTTGCGTGCGAAAATTGACCTCGCATCAGGCAATTTCAATATGCGCGACCCTGTTCTCTATCGTATCCGTTATATAGACCATCACCGTCAGGGTACAAAATGGTGCATTTTTCCTATGTACGATTTTGCTCATCCCATTCAGGATGCTTTGGAAGGTATCACCCATTCGCTCTGCTCTCTTGAATATGAGGATCACCGTCCTCTCTACAATTGGGTAATCGAACATTGCGCTGTTCCTTCCAAACCCAGACAGATTGAATTTGCCCGTTTGAATGTTACCAATACCGTAATGTCAAAGCGTTTTCTGCGTTCGTTGGTTGAAAACAAGCTTGTTGACGGTTGGGACGATCCTCGTATGCCTACTCTTTGCGGTTTGCGAAGAAGAGGCTATCCTGCTGCCGCAATTCTTGATTTTATCGGACGTGTAGGTGTAGCAAAGAATAACAGCCTTGTTGATATTGCTCTTTTGGAGCATTGCGTCCGTGAGGAACTTAATAAAACTGCTCTTCGCCGTGTTGCTGTTTTTGATCCTGTTAAGGTTACCATAACCAACTATCCCGAGGATAAGGTTGAATATTTCGAGCTTCCCAATAATCCTAACGGAGAGGATGCAGGCACAAGACCTTTGCCCTTTACCCGTGAGGTATTTGTAGAGCGCGAGGATGTTGCTATCGATCCTCCTCCCAAATTCTTCCGTATGAAAAAGGGCGGGGAAGTCCGTCTTATGGGTGGATATATCGTTCGCTGTGATGACATTCTCACAGATGCCGACGGCAATGTGACCGAGGTTCTCTGTACCGCAGACCTTGAAACAGGCAACGGTATGCCTGCCGACGGCAGAAAGATAAAGGGAACTATCCATTGGCTTTCTGCAACAGATTGCGCCGAAACCGATGTGGTTCTTTATGACCACCTTTTCACCGAAGCTGATATGAATGCTGTTGAATCTTCCAAATACGGTGATTATCTCAATCCCGGTTCCAAAATCATTGCAAAGGGAGTAAAGATCGAAAAATCCCTTCTTGATGCAAAATCGGGAGACAAATTCCAGTTTGTCCGTAAAGGTTATTACTGCATGGATACTAAGGAAAATGTTTTCAATAGCGTTGTTGCTCTAAAAGATAATAAAAAGTTTTAACAATGGAAAAGAGCTTGTTTTTTCGAAAAACAGGCTCTTTTTTTATAAAAAGCAACAAAATTAACCGATATTTTTATTTACAAAAAAATATCATTATGCTATACTGATAAAGTAATAGAGAAAATAATGCTTCCTGCGTTTTATTTGGAGGATATATATGAGCGATCGACCTCAGTTGAATGATGAAAAGCAACATAACTTTGCCGTAAATGCCCGTACAATCGTTATTTTTTTGGTATGCGTTGCAGGACTGCTTTTTGTGGCGCAGTTTGATGCAATAAAAAGTGTTATAAGCTGGGTAACCGATATGCTTTCTCCTGTTTTTGTGGGAACTGTGCTTGCGTATATAATTAATCCGCTTACCGTAATATTTGAAAATACATGTATGCGTATTTTTAAGAAAATTAAAGAAAAATCCCGAAGACGTATTTCCAGAGGTATATCCATAACCTTATCTCTCGTTGTATTGATAGCGGTTATCGCTCTTTTGATGTTCCTTATCATTCCCGAATTTTTGGACAGCCTTAATAAGCTTATAACCAAGGCCCCCGATTTGTTTGATGACGTTCTCAAATGGATAGCACAGGTGCAAAATTCCGATAATGTTTTCATGTCGAATATGGGGCAAACTATCGATCAGCTTGTTGGCAAAATTTCCGATTGGCTCATGAGCGTGGCAAGTACAGCGGTAGGAAGCCTTATCGGCAGCGTAATTTCCGTGGTTTCCTTTTTCTTTGATTTTATCGTTTCTTTGGTGGTTTTTGTATATGCTCTTTTGGAAAAAGAAAAGTTTATCGCTCAAAGCAAAAAATTAATTTTTGCTATCTTCTCCCGTGAACGTGCCAATGATATTCTTTTAGTTGCCCGTTACGGAAATGAGACATTTGGAAAATTTATTTCCGGTAAATTGCTGACTTCTACCGTTGTGGGCGTGGTGACTTTTGTTTTTATGTCCATTATGAAAATGCCTTATCCTCTTCTTTCGGCAGGAATTATTGCCATAACAAATGTTATACCGTTTTTTGGACCGTTTATTGGAGGTATCCCCACAGCTTTCATTGTCTTGATTTCCGATTTTCGTTTGGGTATGATATACATCATCTTTATGTTGGTGCTTCAACAATTGGAAGGTAACGTTATCGAGCCTATGATAATGGAGGATAAAACAGGTGTATCCAAGTTTTGGATAATCTTCGCTATTCTTCTTTGTGGCGGAGTTTTCGGCGTGGCAGGTATGATCTTCTCGGTTCCTTTGTTTGCAGTTTTGTTTTATTCGATAAAAATATGGGTTGAACGTTCTCTTGCCAAAAAAGAGCTTCCTATCCCAAGCGATGATTACCGCAATGCAGGCGGTGTTGATGTAGAAACAAATGAAATTTATCCTGCTCCGTTGAAAGCTTCCCGAAAGAAGCTTTCGGATGCCATTCGCGAATGGCGCCAAAGAATCAAATCCGAGGATGACCAAACAGAAAACTAATTCAACCCCAAAAGCATTGCGGCTTTAGGGGGCCATGTAAATAAAAAAACGCTTGCCGAAATCTATCGGCAAGCGTTTTTTATAGACCGAAGCATTCATTTCTGAATTTTCGGAAATGTCTCCCGAAGAGACTTATTTCATATTCTTTTCGGCGGATTCGATCATTTTCTTAACCATCTGACCGCCAACAGAACCTGCCTGCTTAGAGGTAAGGTCGCCGTTATAGCCTTCCTTAAGGTTTACGCCGACTTCGTTAGCAGCTTCCATCTTGAATCTGTCGAGAGCTGCCTTGTTTTCGGGAACCATAGTCTTGTTCTTAGACATTGTTAAATCTCCTTTATAAATTTGCATTTAATTCCATTGAGGTTTTCTCCTCGACACTATTTTGTGTTATAATGCGAATTTTATTAAAGGTAATTTATGGTAATATAAAATCAGGGAGACACTTTATCTCCCTGACTTATTTTAAAGGTATTTTTTAATAATACCTTCAAATATATCTCTTCTTGCTTCCATATCCGAGACTAATTTGATCTGAGTTCTTGCTCTGTCAAGATTTTGACCTTGATAATGTGTTCTGAAATATGTGTCGCCGTCCAGATAGTCTGTTAAAAATCTCATTCCGCATTCAAAAGTCATCATAATTGCACCGTCATGCAAAAGCTTTGCTTCTTCCTGAGTGATGCATTCCTTCATTTCCGAAAGAAATCCCGAAGCGTATTCTTCATAAAGGACAGGAACGCAATAAACCTTGCTGAGATCTTTTTCGTCTTCTGCTGCGCTGGATGCTCCGAAACGTATGCTGTCTCCGAAATCATAAAGCATGGAACCGGGCATTACAGTGTCAAGGTCAATAACACAGATACCTTTTCCGGTTTTGTTATCTATCATAACATTGTTAAGCTTGGTATCGTTATGTGTAACTCTTGTGGGAATACGTCCGTCCTTCAATCTGTCAGTTATTAAAGAGCAGTAGTCTTTTCTTTCAAGGAAGAATTCGATTTCATCCTTGCATTCATCAATTCTGCCTGCCTTGTTTGTATCAATAGAATTAATAAGATTATTGAAACGTATTGGTGTGTTGTGAAAATCAGCAATAGTTTCGGTTAATTGGGTAGCATCAAAATCCGCTAAACATTTTTGAAACTGACCAAATGCTTTTGCCGATTCACCGAACATTCCCGATTTTTCTGCCTTGTTGTAACAGGTTGCATCTTCGATAAATAAATAAAGTCTGTATATTCCGCTTTCGTCCTTGCATGCATAATTGCCATCCAAGGTTTTTATCAAAGTCAAGGATTCTCTATCGGAGTCTCCGCCTGATGCGTTGATTTTTTCTCTTAAAAATTCGGTAACTAAAGCAATGTTGTTAATGAGACCGTCTGCATCCTTAAAAATATCGGTGTTGATACGCTGAAGAATATAATTGCGGTTGTTGATATTCACCTTGAATGTCAAATTAATATGTCCGTTGTGAATTTGAGTAATCTGGTTTACTACAGGTGAATCAAAAAAATATCCGCAAACCTTGGTTATTGTGTTGTTTGTTATTTCCATAATTCCTCCGGATAAACTCCGCTTTCAATTGATCTTGCAATATGTTCAACAACGGCTTCTCTGTCCTCACGATAGGTCACGCCATACCACTTTGCTTCGGTACGCAAAACCTTTGCGCTCTTTCGGCTTGCGGCGAGATATTTTTTAACAGCATCGGGAAGATAAAATTCCTTCTTCATCTCGTCTCCGCCGCTTTCGAGAAATTCTTTAAAGCTGTTTTCTGCATATCCGAAAAATTCGTTAGGCAATCCCCAGCAATTCATGGAAACGATAGTGTCCTCGGATATATCATTCCATTCATCGTTTTCGAAATATGCAGTGTTGCCGTTTTCCAATCTTTTGATCTTTGTTCTTTCGGTAATATCGATAAGTATACCGTCATTGGAAACCTTGCATTCTCCTCTTGAAACAGTTCCGTTTTCAGTCAAGGTGTTCTTTAAAACAAACCCTGCCATACAAGACGGAGAGTCGCTGTTGCTGTTCATGTGCTTAGCAATGATCTCAAAGCTTTCTCTGCCATAGAAGTCATCAGAGTTTACCGCCGCAAAAGAACCTTTTATTTCGTTTCTTGCTGCCAGAACAGCATGGGCAGTACCCCATTGCTTGATTCGCCCTTCTGGAACCGAATAACCCTCGGGCATATCATCGATGCTTTGGAAACAGTATGCAGTTTCAATCTTGTTGCCAATTCTGTTTCCGACAGTTTCCTTGAAAATTTCAAGGTTTTCTTCCTTAATGACAAAAACCACTTTGTCGAATCCGGCTTTCATTGCATCGTAAACTGTATAATCCAAAATAAATTCACCGTGGGGTCCAATAGGATCAAGCTGCTTCAATCCGCCGTAACGGCTTCCCATTCCTGCAGCCATAACTAATAATGTCATATTAAAATCCCTCATTTCGATAGATATATAATTTTGTATAACATTTTAACTAAAATGTCAAGTGACATTTTCGGAAATTTGAAAAAAGACAAATTAGTGTTGACATTTCGAAGACAGGATTTTATAATTGAATTGAATAAAACCTTCGGGAGAATTTATTATGAATAAGATGGTTAAAATCGGTGTTATCGGTCTTGGCAATCGAGGCTTCGGCTTGCTCAAAGCGGTGTTTCTTCCTATGTGGGAGCATGGCATTATCGAAGTAACGGCAGTTTGCGATTATTATTCCGACCGTGCAGATGAAGGCGCCAAAGCTGTAGAGGAAAAAACAGGCAAACGTCCTTTCTGCACAACAAATTGGAAGGAAATAATTGCTTGCCCTGATGTAGAAGCGGTTTTGGTTCTTACCGCATGGGAATCTCATGTTGAAATGGCAATCGCGTCCATGAAAGCAGGCAAACGTGTTGGAATCGAAGTCGGCGGAGCATATAATATTGAAGATTGCTTCCGTTTAATAAGAGCTTATGAAGAAACAGGCATCCATTGCATGATGATGGAAAATTGCTGTTACGGCAGACGTGAGCTAATGGCGCTTAACATGGCGAAGGAGGGCTTATTCGGAACTGTAGTTCATTGCTCAGGCGGATATATGCATGACCTTCGCGAAGAAATTGTGAATGGTGATGTTAACCGTCATTACCGGCAGAGAAATTATCTCCTTCGCAATTGCGAAAACTATCCAACTCACGAATTGGGTCCTATTATGCCTATTCTTGATATAAACCACGGCAACCGCTTTGTTACATTAAATTCTGTGTCTTCCTGTTCGAAAGGACTTCATGAGTTCGCGGTAGAGCATCGTGGCACAGATGATCCTGTTTCAAAAATGGATTTTGCTCAGGGCGATATAGTTACAACCATATTAAAGTGTGCTGATGGCAGGACTGCTGTTCTTACATTAGATACCACCTTGCCCAGAATATATTCTCGCGGTTTTACCGTTCGCGGAACAAAGGGTATGTATTGTGCGGATGGTGATTATATCCATAAGGATGGCGAAAGTGAATTTGATCTTCTTTCAGATAAAATGAATAATGCGGAAAATTATGCAGAGGAATATGAGCATCCTCTTTGGAAAGAATACCGCAAAAATCCTATAGGCGGCCATGATGGTATCGATTGGCTTGTATATAATGCGTTTGCAGAATCTGTCAGAGAAAATATCACACCTCCTATCGATACTTATGACACAGCAACCTTGATGTGTATATCCTGTTTGAGCGAACAATCGGTAGCCATGGGAGGCGCACCTGTGGTCATTCCCGATTTTACAAACGGTAAATGGATAGAACGTACAGAAAAGAAGGAAACTTCTGATAGTATATACAGATTATTTAGGTAGATAAAAACGGTCTTTTTGACGTTCAAGAAAAAAGTTTAAAAAAATCGAAAAAAGGGGTTGACAAACAGCCCCTTTTTGAATATAATGGAGAAACCGCGCTGAGGTAAGTGCGGTGCGAACATTAAAAGCTCATGATTCTGAATAGGCTATCGTGTCAAACATCCTTGTTATTTTGGTTTGAAAGTTCTATCGGTTTTCCATTGCAAATTGAGGCGATTAAGGACTCCGAAAAAAAACTTCAAAAAAATAAAAAAAGGGGGTTGACAAAACGAAAAGTCTGTGATAGAATAGCAAAGCTGTCTGCGAGAGAGCGAACGCAAAAGCGAGTGCGAGGACGAGCAGACAGAACGAACGGACATTGAAAATTG
>CAZYRT010000048.1:0-9137 GCA_964650045.1 uncultured Ruminococcus sp. | reverse complement strand
ATATTTTCGGCAGTGATGGGCGTGCCGTTCAGGTTGCAGTCAACCAAAGTGATGGAATCATCGGTGCAGGATACGGTGTGAGCAGGGTTGGTACCGAGCTTACCGCAGAAACCGCCTTGTGCGGTATCATACTTGAGAAGGTGAGCGAGCATCTTGGGGCTGGTGAGGTCGTTGATAGCAACAACTTCATAACCTTCAGCGTCAACCATCTGGCGGAATGCAAGACGGCCGATACGGCCAAAGCCGTTAATAGCAACTTTTACAGACATTTTTAAAGTCCTCCATAAAATTTTATTTTAATTACCCAACTAGTATTTTATACCTTTTGTTGGAAAATTACAACTGTGATTAATTGCAAATCGGGGCTATTTTATTTCGGGATTTTTGTTATTTTCGCTAATAAACTTACGAACACGCAATCTTGCGCCTATTGAATCGGTTATTTGACGGCATTTTTGAATATCACTTTCGCTTAATGTGGTCTCAACAACCGAAAATTGAACATCAGTTATGTTGCCTACACAATGCTTTCCAAAGTCTAACATTGCATAAAAAGCCTTTTTACCAAAAACTGAATGGCATATCTCATCATAGTCATCAGCATTTGCACTATTCAGGCTTATGGAAACGTTATCTATCAATCCAAAAAGCTCTTTAGTGCGCTCGATTGAATTGATAAGTTCGCTTTGACCGTTTGTATTAAGACGTATCGGCAAATCATAGCTTTGCTTCAAAAGCTTGGCTGTTTCAATTAATGTATCAAATCTGCATGTAGGCTCTCCGTATCCGCAGAAAACAAAGCTTTCGCATTCATCGAAAAACATTTTTTGAACAGCATCAAAGACTTCGTTAGCTGAAGGCTCATGCTCCAGCCAAAGTGTATCGCTTTCATATGCTGTGTCGCCGTTATTTCTTAAGCAAAACACACAATCATTGGTGCATCGGTTTGTGAGATTCAGATAAATACTGTTATTAACTCTATAAGCAAATGTATTGCTTCTTGGTTTAGAGCCTAAATAGTCTTTTTGCATTTTCTTCTGTGACTCTTTCAATGTGATTGAATGAAACTTTCCGTATTTCAGCAAGCTTTTCAAGAGTATATCTCATATAACTGCTGTCATTGCGTTTTCCTCTGAAAGGATGTGCCGTAAGATACGGAGAATCGGTTTCGGTTAATATTCGGTTTTCGGGAACAAAAGAAGCATTTTCAACAGGATGTCTTGCATTTTTAAAGGTTACAGTTCCCGAAAAGGAAATATACCAACCTCGTTTCAGCAATATATTGGCAGTTTCTGTACTACCTGAAAATGCATGAAAAACACCCTTTACATCATAATCCGAAACGATTTCCAAGCAATCTGCAACAGAATCTCTTTCGTGAATAACAACAGGCATATCGGTTTCGATTGCTAATTCGAGCTGTTTTCTGAAAAGCTTCTTTTGCTGTTCTTTAAATTCCGTACCGTAGTGGTAATCCAAGCCGATCTCGCCTATTGCAACAACCTTTGGGTGTTGCAACAATTCTTTGATTGTTGACCAATCCTCTTGACGAAAATTTTCAACTTCGTTAGGATGAAAGCCTACGGTAGCATAAACATTATCAAACTTTTCTGCCAAAGCAATTGACTGTAATGATGTTTGAATATCACAGCCTGCGTTGATTATTGCATTTAATCCGCCGTTTTGAAATAGGGAAGCGACAAGCTCGTATCTGTCAGCATCAAAAGCCTTGTCGTCATAGTGTGCGTGAATATCGATCATTTATCTGACCTTGCTTCCTAAATTTGCATTTTCGTCAGCAAACACAACCTTTACACCGTTTTCGGTATCTGCGGCAAGGATCATACCATTACTTTCGATACCGCGAAGCTTTGCAGGCTTAAGGTTAGAAATGACGATAACCTTCTTTCCGATAAGATCATCGGGGGTATAATATTTTGCAATTCCGGAAACAACCTGACGGATTTCAGAACCCATGTCAAGCTGAAGTACAAGTAATTTATCGCTGTTTTCGGCTTTTACACATTCTTTTACCTGACCTACGCGCAAATCAATTTTTGCGAAATCTTCAATCGAAATGATTTCTACCTTTTCTTCCTGCTTTCCAGCCTTCTTTGCGTTCTTTTCTGCTTCCTTAGCGGCTTTTTTAGCTGCTTTTTCTTTTGCTTCGATTTCAGCGAGCAATTTCTTTTCGTCTATTCTTGCAAACAATATGGGAATTTCGCCTAATTCTGTGTTACCGCAGGGATAGCTATAATTAATTGCGTTATCAAAATCAATTTCGGGAACATTAAAAATCTTGTTGATTTTTTCAGAGGTTTCGGGCATAAGAGGGTAGAGAAGCATATTGCAGATTCTTACGCTTTCGACCAAATTGGAAAGAACATCCGCAAGCTCCTGCTTTTTATCAGGATCCTTTGCAAGAACCCAAGGAGTAGTTTCGTCAATATACTTATTGCAAGCCTTCAATGTATTGAAAATTGAGGCGTCTGCTTCTGCAATAAGATAATTATCGTATTTTTCAACGGTTTCCTTTACACCTTCATTAACGGCATTTTTAAGAGAAACTGCAAATTCGTTATCGGTACCGCTGTTCTGGGGAATGATTCCGCCGAAATATTGCTTAATCATTGCGCCTGTACGGGAAACAAGATTGCCCAATACGTTAGCCAAATCGCTGTTAGTGCGCTTGATAAGGTTTTCGTAGGTAATGCTTCCGTCATTATAATAACCCATTTCTGCAAGGAGATAATGTCTTACAGGGTCAAGGCCGAATTGAGCCACAAGGTCATCACCGTAGATTACATTACCTCTGGATTTGCTCATTTTGTCAACACCTGACAAAAGCCAAGGATGTCCCAAAACCTTCTTGGGCAAGGGGATATCCAATGCCATTAAAATTATGGGCCAATAAATCGTATGGAAACGAACAATGTCCTTACCGATAACCTGAAGATCAGCAGGCCAGAGCTTTTCAAAAAGCTCGCTGTTATCTCCGTCGGGATCATAACCGATGGCGGAAATGTAGTTTGTAAGCGCATCAAGCCATACGTAAGTTACGTGCTTGGGGTCAAACTCAACGGGTATACCCCACGTAAAGCTCGTTCTAGAAACACAAAGGTCCTGCAAGCCTGGCTTGATAAAGTTATTAATCATCTCGTTTTTACGCGATGCGGGGGTAATAAAATCTTCGTGAGAATTGTAATATTCAACAAGTCTGTCAGCATATTTAGACATACGCAGATAGTATGTTTCTTCGCTTGCTTTTTTACATTCTCTGCCACAGTCGGGGCACTTGCCGTCTACAAGCTGGGTTTCGGTCCAAAAGGATTCGCAAGGGGTGCAATACGGACCTTCGTAAACGCTTTTATAAATGTCACCCTGCTCATAAAGCTTATTGAATATTTTCTGAACGCATTTAACGTGTTCTTCATCAGTTGTACGAATGAATTTATCGTAGCTGACATTGAACAGATCCCATATTTCTTTTATCTCGCCTGCAACCTTATCAACATATTGCTGAGGAGTAATGCCTGCTGTTTCGGCTTCTTGTTGTATTTTTTGACCGTGTTCATCGGTACCGGTCAAAAAGAATACATCATATCCGCGTAGACGCTTGTATCTGGCAATTGCATCAGCTAAAACCGCTTCATAAGTATTTCCGATATGCGGTTTCTTAGATGTGTAGGCAATTGCCGTTGTTATATAAAATTTTTCTTTCATTTTTGTTCCTCCCTTGGAGAAAATTAATTTTTCAAGCTATGGATAGGGGCAGGGATTCTGCCGCCACGGTTAATAAAAATTTCAGGAGATTCGGAACGAAGTCTCATAATAGGCGCTGTACCAAGCAAACCGCCGAAGTCTACAGAATCGCCAACATTCATTCCGTATGCAGGTATAACTCTGACAGCGGTAGTTTTTGTATTCGCTACACCAATTGAAATTTCATCAGCGATTATTCCGCAGATGACAGCTTCGCTTGTGTCGCCGGGAACTGCTATCATATCAAGCCCAACAGAGCAAACTGCCGTCATCGCTTCAAGCTTTTCGATAGAAAGAACGCCTTTTTCAACTGCAGCGATCATACCTGCATCCTCGGAAACGGGAATAAATGCTCCCGAAAGACCGCCGACATGGGAGGAAGCCATGACCCCGCCCTTTTTAACAGCATCGTTCAGCATCGCCAAAGCAGCTGTTGTACCGTGGGCGCCGCAGGTTTCGAGCCCCATGCTTTCAAGAATATCGGCAACAGAGTCTCCGATTGCAGGGGTGGGTGCAAGGGAAAGGTCAACAATACCGAAGGGAATATTCAATCTGTTGGAAGCTTCTCTGGCAATAAGTTGACCGACACGGGTGATTTTAAAGGATTGCTTCTTAATAACATCGGCAAGCTCGCTTAGGCTACAATCACCTGCGCGGCGGATTGCCGAGCTTACAACACCGGGACCGGAGACACCAACATTAATAATAGCATCGGGCTCGCCCACACCGTGGAATGCGCCTGCCATAAAGGGGTTATCCTCAGGTACATTTGCGAAAACAACTAATTTAGCACAACCGATTGAATTATTGTCCTTAGTCAAGTATGCAGTTTTCTTTATGATCTCGCCCATTTTTGCAATGGCATCCATGTTGATTCCTGCTTTTGTAGTTGCCACGTTAACGGAGGAACAAACCATTTTGGTGGTTGCCAATGCTTCGGGAATAGCTTCGATAAGAGCATTTTCGCATTTTGTAATACCTTTGTGAACCAATGCTCCAAAACCGCCAATGAAATTGATTCCAAGAGTATCGGCGGCTTTGTCGAGCATCTTTGCAGCTTCAACATATCCGTCGCTGTCAAGCTTTCCGCCAACTAGGGAAAGGGGAGTGACCGAAACTCTCTTGTTAATTATCGGAATACCATAGGTCTTTTCAAGATCATTACAGATGGGAACAAGCCTTTCTGCAGTCTTTGTAATTTTGTCGTAAACATTGTTGAGGAATCTGTTTTTATCATCACTTACACAATCGAAAAGAGAAATTCCTACTGTTACTGTACGGATATCAAGATTCTCTTCTCGAATCATATTTATTGTTTCTAAAATATCTTTGGTATCTATCATGAAAAACCTCTTATATCTTGTGCATAGAATCAAAAATATCTTCGTGCATTGCGTGGATCTCAAGACCGTTTGCTTTACCGATTTCGCCTACAGCATCGGAAAATTCGGTGAAGGGTACGGTCAATCGGTCTATTTCAACTATCATTATCATAGCGAAATATTCTTTTAATACTGTTTGTGAAATATCAATGATATTGGCACCGTATTCTGCACAAAGGGCACTTACCTTTGCGATAATCCCCACATTATCTTTACCTGTTACTGATAAAACTGCTTTAGTTTTCATTTCTGTTTCCTTTCGGTCGTTTTCTTAGTTCAGCGAAAAAATCGGATAGAATTGATGCACATTCATTTTCCATGATTCCGCCGATTACCTCATATTTATGATTTAAAGGATAATCATTTAAGTTAAACACACTGCCGTATGCACCTGCTTTTTTATCATAGCAGCCAAATACAACTCTCTTTATTCTTGAATTAACGATAGCGCCTGCACACATTGGACAGGGTTCCATGGTTACATACAGCGTGCAATCAGTCAATCGCCAAGCATCCAGTTTTTTGCAGGCTCGGCTAATTGCAATAGCTTCGGCATGATGCAAGGCATTTTTGCTTTTTTCGCGCATATTTCTGCCGCTGGAAATTATCTTTCCATCTTTTACGATAACAGCACCAATGGGAACTTCACCTTGCTTTGCAGCTGCTCTTGCTCTCGACAAAGCGCGCTTCATAAAATATACATCATTGTTTTCCATAGCATCAATAAGAATAAATAATAATCAAATAGTAGATAAATACACCCATATAAGGAATTATAGCAGGGTTTAAAACAAACCTAAGCATACAATCCTTTGTAGAGAGCTTATAACCGAGTGTATTAGGTTTTGCGAAAGAAACGTTCTTAGTATTTAATCCGTTTTTGTAATAGTATATCAGTGCAATGATAGCACAGATCATCAACCCGATCATCATAAATCCTATAAGCATTACAATAATCATGTTATCCATGAATACGGTTGCTGTAACTGACATGAAATTATTTATGAAGTGAATGATTATAGTCAAAAACAACGAGTTTGTATATTCATAACATATTGCTAGTAGCATTCCGAAAAAGGTTGCGAAAATGATTCTTGGAAGGTCGAAATGAGCTATTCCAAACAAAAGTGAAGAAATGATTATGGCGCCGCCTTTGCTGTAAGGCAAAAGATTCTTTAAAATGACACCTCTGAATGCCCATTCTTCAAGAAACGCAGGAATTATCGCTACCTGAAGATAAAATAATGCTACTCCTAAAGGAGATTCAGGGGCAACCATAGGCTCGGCACCGTATTGTTCAACAAAATCGCTAAACAGCATGGAAATAGCCAAATTTAAAAGATATCCCGCACCCACTGCACCGAAAATATAAAAGGCAGGTTTCTTGGGAGAAAGTCGCTTGGGTACATCTTTAAAACTTTTTTTATTTATAAAAGAAAACAGTATCTTTGCAAACAAAAACGGAATGCCCACATAAACAAAATAAAGTGCTATATCTCTCATCAAATTGGGAATTTCACCCTCAACAGCAGGGATAAGCAGACCGGCATAACGCTGTAGAAGAAACATAAGAGTACAGGATACAAGGCATATAGCAATAGCACCCATCGCTTTTTTAGCAACTTGTTTTTTTATATTATTTTCATATTCAATAACTGTATTAATGTTCATTATAAACCTCATTGGTAAGGGTATCAAAGGATAAAAGCGCTGCTTCTTCGGATATGTTGCAATTCAATTCCCATAAGTCAACATTATTAAATAACTTATCAAGGAGATCGATGGTCAATTTTAAATCATCGCAGTTTGCAGGAATGTATATTTGATGAAGTATTTTGTTAAGACCGTTATGCACATTAAGCTTATTTATAGAATTAAACTGTGCCTGATTGATGAAGCATATACTTTTAAGCGGATGGTGTATATTATTGTTATAATTTTCTTTTCCACTCCAAGGAGTACCAAAAGTATAAGGAACTCCGTCGATAAACCTTATTATAGGCTTATCGCCGTTGATGATATTAATTTCTTCGCCAATATATTTTCGCCATAGACTAATATGAGTGGTTTTTCCGGTTCCGCTTTTTGCCGTGAAGCAATAAGCTTTTCCTTTATATTCTACAGCGGCTGCATGAAAAACAAATGCATCATAACAGGGGAGTTTTTTTGCAATACTGCGATAAATGCAAACGCTTTCGATAAAACCATCGGAAGCATTTGAACCCAACGCAGTCTTTTCTTCCCAAATTTCTTCTTTGGTTGCCGACACTTTGAAGTCATAGATTGATGATTCGCAAATATATTCCTTGCAAAAGGATTTTATAAAATTATATTTATTATCGATTGAGACTAGTAAATCGGCAATTTTGATAGTAAACAATTTGACCTCGATAGAGAACAAGCGGAACGCCATTATAGCGGCGTTCCGCCATATTCATTATAAATTAGTTTTGTTTAATAGCTGCTTGTGCTGCTGCAAGACGTGCAACGGGAACTCTGAAAGGAGAGCAGGAAACGTAATCGAGACCGATCTCATTACAGTATTCAACAGAAGAAGGATCTCCGCCGTGTTCTCCACAAATACCTATATGCAATTTATCATTTGCAGGTTTGCCGAGCTTGATAGCGGTTTCCATAAGCTTACCAACACCGATTCTGTCGAGCTTCGCAAAAGGATCATTTTCAAAAATTTTGGTGTCGTAATAGCTGTCGAGGAATTTGCCTGCATCGTCGCGTGAGAAACCGTAAGTCATCTGAGTAAGGTCATTGGTGCCGAAGCAGAAGAAATCGGCATTCTTTGCAATTTCATCAGCAGTGAGCGCCGCTCTGGGAATTTCAATCATTGTACCAACTTCGTATTCAATGTCGGAATTAGCCGCGGAAATCTCTGTGTCAGCTGTTTCGACAACAAGCTTTTTTACAAAATTGAATTCCTTAACGTCACCAACGAGAGGAATCATTATTTCGGGCTTAACATTCCAATCGGAATGAGCCTTCTTAACATTAATAGCCGCACGGATTACAGCTTTAGTCTGCATTCTTGCGATTTCAGGATAGGTAACCGAGAGACGGCAGCCTCTGTGACCCATCATGGGGTTGAATTCATGGAGAGAAGCAATAATATCTTTGATCTGCTGAACGGTCTTGCCCTGAGCATCAGCAAGCTTTTCAATGTCTTCTTGTTCAGTAGGAACAAATTCGTGAAGAGGAGGATCAAGGAAACGGATAGTAACGGGATTGCCTTCAAGAGCTTCATAAAGAGCTTCGAAGTCATTTTGCTGCATGGGAAGGATTTTTTCGAGAGCAGCTTCTCTTTCTTCAACAGTATCGGAGCAGATCATTTCACGGAAAGCCGCGATTCTGTCGCTTTCAAAAAACATATGCTCAGTACGGCAAAGACCAATACCTTCTGCACCAAGCTCGCGTGCCTTTCTGGCATCAGCAGGAGTATCTGCGTTTGTGCGAACCTTCATTGTGCGATATTTATCAGCCCATTCCATGATTCTGCCGAATTCTCCTGCGATAACAGCATCAACTGTAGGAATGATACCGTCATAAATACAGCCTGTTGAACCGTCAAGGGAGATGCAATCGCCTTCGTGATATTCTTTTCCGCCGAGAACGAATCTTTTGTTTGCTTCATCCATTTTAATATCGCCGCAGCCGGAAACGCAGCAGGTTCCCATGCCTCTTGCAACAACAGCAGCGTGAGAAGTCATACCGCCGCGTACGGTAAGAATACCTTGAGCCGCTTTCATGCCTTCAATATCTTCGGGAGAGGTTTCAAGACGAACAAGGATAACCTTTTCGCCTCGGTCAGCCCAAGCCTTAGCATCGTCAGCTGTAAATACAGCTTTACCGCAAGCTGCTCCGGGAGAAGCACCAAGCGCTCTGCCGAGGGGAGTAGCTTCCTTAAGTGCCTTTGCATCAAACTGAGGGTGGAGAAGCGTATCAAGATTGCGGGGATCGATCATTGCAACAGCTTGCTTTTCG
>CAZYRT010000047.1:0-9454 GCA_964650045.1 uncultured Ruminococcus sp. | reverse complement strand
TGCTGTTTTGTGCCTTGTAGCGCAGCGGAAAGGAATGGTCATAAATATGAAAAAGCTTTTATCCATTTTATTAGCTCTTACCCTTCTGCTGAGCTTGGTTGCCTGCGGTGACAGCAGCGACAAAAAGAAAGACAGCGACGATGATGACGATAATGAAAAAACATCGTCGGTGGCTGTTTCTTCTGATGAGGGTGAATCTGCTTCAACAGAAGTAAGCAACGATTGTCAGCATACTTTTAAGGATTGGCAGACAATTAAAGAATCTACCTGCAAGGAGCAGGGATATCAAGAACGCACCTGCGAAAATTGCTCCTACACCGAAAAGCAAGACCTTCCCTTGGGTGACCACAATTATATCAGCGGAAAATGCGATTCTTGCGGAATTACCCTTCCTTCAAGCGAAGGTTTGGCATTTTCAAGTGAATATGATGTTTATCCTTTTAGCTATCAATGGGTTTATTATTTAACAGGTATGGGTTCCTGTACCGATACGGCTATTACCGTTCCCGGAAAGCACGGAGAGGGCGAAAGCGAATATCCTGTTGCAGGCATCGGTATGTTTGCCGAATTAAACGAAAATGTTACTGAAATAACCTTCCTTGGACCTATTTACGATATGCCCGATTATTTCTTCGGAAAATACGGTTCTTTGGAAAAGGTTGTGTTTACAGAAGGACAATCGAAGATTTGGAAGGGTTCCTTCAACGGTTCTTCCTCTATAAAAACTGTTGTTTTGCCCTCTACTATTGATACTATTGAGAATTATGCTTTCTCCGAATGCACCTCTCTTGAAGCAATTACAATTCCCTCGGGTGTGCAGGTTTTGAACGAGAAAACCTTTGACGGTTGTTCTTCTCTTGCTTCTGTTGAGCTTCAAGAGGGCTTGATTAAAATCAACGAGCGTGTGTTCCAAAACTGCACATCTTTACAAAGCATAAAGCTTCCTTCAACAGTAAAGACAATCGGCGAATATGCATTCTACAATTCGGGCTTAACCGCAATTGAATTCCCCGAGCAGATTACTTCTATCGGCACCTTTGTATGTGCAAGTAACAAGAGTCTTAAAACTGTTACAATGGGCGACAATGTTACTACTATCGGAATGTGCGCATTCCAGAACTGCTTTGAATTGGAAAGTGTCAAGCTTTCTGCCAACTTGACTACAATCAAGAAGGGCGGATTCAGCGGATGCATGAAATTAACAAGCATAACACTTCCTGCAAGCCTTACATCTATTGAGCAGAATGCTTTCAACTACGCAAGCAAGCTCACCGAAATTATTTATGAGGGCACCATGGAGCAATGGAACCAAATCCAGCTTGGTGCAGGCTGGAACAGCGGTTGTGCCGCTACTGTGGTAAAATGCTCTGACGGTGATATTGCATTATAATTAATACTAATAAATTCAAAAACCGCCGAAAGCCTCAAAGACTTTCGGCGGTTTTATGTCCCACAACGTTATTATTTTATCAGAAATATTAATATAAGTCAATAGGATTTCAACATCATTTTGACTTTTCTTACAATTTCAGACTGTTGCATAATATTTTTTAGTATATTTTGTATATATTGAATATTGCAAATAGGGTTCACTTATGGTATTATAAAGCCAAGGAAAGGGTGAGTCCCATGAAGAACTAAGCTTCGAACAAATTGATTTTCTGTTCGAATGATCTTACCTCCTTATTTATAATTATTCTATCACCAAACGAAAGAAACCCATTCCAAAAGTTTTAACGCGTAATTGGTTAGGACTCCGGTAACCCGAAGAAGTTAATGCTCAACAGATGAAGCCTATTCAACCCAAAGACCGTTTCACTTACGAAACAAGCTATTTTATGAGGTGCTTGAAGGTTTGTGAATTGAAGTGATTAGCTTTTATCCCGCAGAAAGAGAGGTTAACCAACGATGTTGGATATCAAGATCGAAAATAAATAACCCTTGGCAGATAGACGCGAAAGGTCATCTACCAAGGGTTATTTTTTATTTTTTAGTTCCCGCGGTGGAGTTACTTATATTTCAAGGCATATTCCGCGTGGGGATTGGACATATCGGGAGCTTTATATTCAACTAATACTGAAAGGTATTCAGGAGTTTAAAAATTTGTTGTTTCAATTTTTTGGGGTCAAATGGGCAATTTGTATATTTTATGGGGTATGTTTTGAATCGCCCCAGTTTATGGTTTGTTACGTCGAATCCTCACGCGGAATATGTATTTGCACAAAAGTTAGTACACCGCGGGAACTAAAAGAATTATTGCAGTTTTGCATCGGCAAAGGTTATTTTACCGTTAAGGATTTTCAGTTTTGCTTCAAACTTTTTGCCTGATTTTCCTATAAAGCCTTTTATAACAGAGGTTTCACCGTCCTTGGCAAGCTTTTTCACCTGAGCTTCGGTTAATTTCTTGCCTGCAATTGTGCCGATTTTGAAACGGCATCCCGATTTTTGGGCGGTACACACAAATTCATCGTTCGCTTTAGAAATAGGCTTACCGCACAAAGGACAGACCACACCGTCAAGAAGATCGGCATAGGAAACATTATTTAAGGCAACCTTTATATTTATTTCTCTTACCCATTCACGGACAGTTGCTTCAAAATCATTACGGAAGGCAGAAGCATCCTCGGTACCACGGGCTATATCACCCAAGCGCTGTTCCCATTTTGCGGTCAGCTCGGCAGATTTTATCTGCTCCAAGGGAAGCTTTTGGATAAGGTCGATTCCCTTTTGGGTCGCGCGAAGTATCTTCTTTTCGCGAACGATATATTCACGTTGTATAAGGGTTTCAATAATTGCGGCGCGTGTCGCCTCGGTTCCGATACCACCTGTTTTCGGGTCGGACATAAGCTTTTTCAGAGCCGCATCGTCAAGGTCCTTACCTGCCGAAAGCATTGCAGCAAGGATAGTTTTATCTGTGTATCGTTTGGGCGGCTCGCTCATTTTATCGCAAAGCTTATATTCACCCTTTAATATCTCACCAACTGTGAGAGGAGGAAGAAGCTCGGTTTTGGATGCATCGCCAACTGCCATCCAGCCTGCATCAACGATTATAGACCCGTTGGCTTTAAATTCCTCGCCGTTTACGTCAATAGTGACCTTGGTCTGTTCCAAGGTAGCAGAGCCGTAAAGCATTTTAATTACCGAACGGCAGATAAGGTCATATATCTTTTTATGCTCTGTAGGCAGACCCTTGGGAATATTTCCCGTTGGGATTATAGCAAAGTGGGATTCCACCTTTTTATTATCAAAATAATGCTTTTTGTCAAATTCTCTGGGGCGGTCATTGATAAGGTCCTTGTATATGGAAACCTCTGAAAGCTTATCTAAAACAGAATTAACAACAGGCTCCATATCCTCTGTGAGATATTGGGAATTTGTACGGGGATAAGTCGTAAAACCGTCGTCATAAAGCTTTTGGACGATTTCAAGAGTCTGGTCGAGGGTGAAGCCGAATTTTGAATTTGCATCCATTTGGAGGGCAGAAAGACTATACAGCAGAGGAGGTTCTTTCTTGACCTTCTTTTTCTTTATGTCCTTGACAGTTCCGTCATTGCCGTTGACCTTTGCAAAAAGAGCTTCTGCCTCGGCTTTGTCAAGAATCTTTTCAACGCTGTGCTTGGCTTTGAACTGTTCTCCCGAGGAATTTGTAAACACAGCCTCGATTGCCCAATAGGGCGCCTTTTGAAAATTGATAACAGCCAATTCCCTTTCAACAAGCATGGCAAGGGTTGGAGTTTGAACACGTCCTACACTCATAACACCCGCACCGGGATTTTTCAAGGTCATGGCTGTTGTAAGATTTGCGCCTACCACCCAATCGGCAATACCGCGCATTCTGCCTGCCGCTTCGGTTAATTTCATTTCATCGGAGGTTTTGATATTTTTGGTAAAGCCCTCAATAATTCCCTCTTTGGTCTGAGAAGAAAAACAGGCGCGCTTTACAAGCTTTTGAACACCAGACATTTCATAGATATAAGCAAAAATAACCTCGCCCTCTCGGTCAAAGTCGGTAGCGTTGATTATAAGGTCGCTTTTAGAAAAAAGGTCCTTTACAATATTAAACTGCTTTTCAACCTTGGCATCCCAATTGGAGTTGGAGCTTGTACGAAGCTTTATCCCATAATCCTTTGGAACAAAAGGCAGAGGGATATTCTTCCAGCTTTTATAGGCAGGGTTATAGTCGGATGCCTGCTTCAAGGTGCAAAGGTGACCATAGCCCCAGGTTATATAGCAATCGTGCCCTTTATATTGAATTTTCAAATAGCCGTCTCGGTTTTGCTGGGATTTAATAGCCTTTTCGTTAGCCTTCAAGCCCTTGAAATCAACGGTATTTCCGTTGGAAAGGTAAATCTTGTCCAAGGCGGCAGCTATCTTGTTGCCCACATCGGGCTTTTCTGCAAGTATTGTTACCAATTTGATTTTTTCCTACTTTAAAATAAACATATTATAATGATTATAGCCTTTAAACCTTTTGATGTCAAGGATAGAAAATCATGGATACTTTAATGTCAAATGTAAAATTGCACCAAATATACAAATTTATATTGCATTTTTTAATCGATTGGGTTATAATTACTTAAATATTTAAGGAAGGTAAAAAGCAATATGAAAAAATTCTTTCTATTGTTACTGGCATCAATTATGTTATTAACAGCTTGCGGTGAGACCCTCCCTGAAAACACTTCCTCGGAAGTGACTTCTACTGACGATGTTTCCGACGCTACTTCGGAGGATCCTAAGTATGAATTAAAGGGAAACCGCACACTTATCAGCGTTGGCAAACCCTATACTCTTTTAAACCCTGCCAGCGAAACCTACGTAGACTGTTTTAACCAACAGCTCACCGACGGTATCAAGGCTCCCGATGTCGGCGCTCACTATACCGATATCAGAACCGTAGGCTTCGGCGGCGTTCATGCTCATGTTACCATCGACCTTGGTGACGACGGCAGAAACATTACCGAGGTCGTTGCACGTTCCTTGGAAATGCACACCGACGGTGTCGGCTTGGGTAAAAAGGCTGTTGTTTCCGGCTCCAATGACGGTGAAAACTTTACAGACCTTGGCGAAGCTGAATTTGTAGAAGCTCGCGACCAGTCTATGCAGAGCGTTTCTATTAAATTTGAAAACCCTGTTGATTACAGATACATAAGAGTTATCGTTGAAAGAAGCCCCAGATGGGTATTCGTTTTCGTTGATGAAATCGAAGTTTATGCCGATGTCGTCCCCGATGAAAAGGCTGACACAGTTACCCTTTCCTATCAGAACGAAAACATCGACGGAACCGCTTGGCAGGAGCTTTCCAGCGGAAATGTTGCCACTCCTGTCAGCACCAAGAATGTTGCTTTGAATGCAGAATACACATTTAAAAACTGTGTATTTGACGAACGCGCTCCCAAAAATGAAGAATATTTGACCGATGCAGCCAGAACAAAGATGCTATTTGGTCAAGATGGCTGGGTCGGATTCGGCGGAAACGGCGAAGATGCCCCCTCGGTAACTGTAAAGCTCAGCTCACGTTATGCTAACATTTACTCATTCAATGTTTATGCATTGGGCGCAGGTTTGGATGTTAAATACCCCGATTATATCGATGTATACGGCTCCAACGATAACGGCAAATCCTATCATTTTCTGGGCAGAATGTATGCTCCTCAGGATTGTGATCACTATACTTACACCTTGACAATGCCCGAATATATTGAGGCAAAGTTTATCAGATTTGAATTCCCTGCAGAGGAAGCTAACTACTGGATCGAAGAAATCGAGATCAATGTGGGATATAACGAAGTAAAGGACGACAAGCTCTATCCCGACCTTTGTTTCCCAACCGTTACCGAAGATCTCTATTGGGATGCAACCGATGTCGATTACAACACCAGACAGAACCTTCTTATAGGTGCTGATCAGCAGATCGCGGCAATGCGCTATGATTCCACAAGTGTTCTTCAAGCTCACCATGTTAAAAATTCTCCCTATAATTTTGAGGGATTGGCTGACGGCAAGAGAGCAAGCACCACCAACTGCTACGGCGGCGAATATTTCTTCTCCTACAACACAACTACCGAAAATACAGGCTACAGCAACTGTCTTGATTTCTTCTACGATATCGGTAAGATTTCCACTATCGAAGAATTGAATGTTCACCTTCTTGAGCAGGAAACAAGCGGTATCACAAGACCCAGCTTTATCACAGTTTTCCTTTCCGAAGACGGTGACCATTGGTATCAGGTAGGCAATTACACAATGCCTCAGGATCAGGTTTTCGAATCCGATCCCACCAATCTTTCTTTCAATTTCCCTCTCGAAACCCCTTATGCCGCGAGATTCGTAAGATTCAGAGTTGAAGAACCCAAGAATCCTCAGTTTATCTTCATCGATGAATTGGAAGCTTTGGGAACTAAGGCTGTTGCTGACGGTGTTAAGAAGATCAGCGAAAGCGGTATTGAATCTGTTATCTACTATACAAATGACGAACGTGCAGAATATGTTTCTGTTGAAAATTCTACAGTAAACTCTCAGCATCAGGTTCTTTATATTCCCGACCACGGCGATGAAACAACGCTTCTTCCTCTTGTTGCACATCTTGATGAAGAGGGCAATATTACCGACACAATGTTCGACGGCTTTATCTGCTGGGGCGCGCTTTCTTATCCTACATCCGGTGTTAAAGGATTCACCGAAAGCTATATGGCAGACTGGTATCATTTGTACGATATCACCTTCAATGCTGTTAACGGTCTCGACAGACTTGACGAGGTTGTTGGTCAGGTTAAGGAAGCATTGAATATTCCCGATTATACTGTTAAGGTTTATATTTCTACCCTTACCCTTCACGATACTGTTACCGATTTCGGTGACGTTGACGGTGACGGTGTCAGCGAAAACCTTTCCATCGAAGCTGACAGACAAAAGGTTATCGATTGGTATTTGAAGCTTTACACCGATGAATTTGCAAAACGCAATTACAAAAACATTGTATTTGACGGTGTTAACTACATCGATGAAAGCATTCACCTTGAAGGTGACAACTCTCACATCGTTAAGCAGATCGGTGATTCTGTAAAGGCAATCGGGGTTAACTACATTTGGATTCCCTACTATGCGGCTTGTAGATTCTATATCGGTGATGACCTTAACTTTGATGCAGTTTGTATGCAGATGAACTATGTATTTACAAACGATGCGCCCGAATGGAGAGTATCCTCTACCGCTGAATTGACAAAACGTCTCGGCATGAGCATCGAAATGGAACACAGCTATCAATGCTTCGGTGACAAGAGCTATGCAAGACAGTATTTGAAGTATCTCCTTAACGGCGTTAACTACGGTTATATCGACGGTATCCACATGTATTATATGGACCGAGACAACTTTAGTGTAATGGGTTACAGCGATGATCCTCTTTGCAGAATGCAATATGAATACACCTATGAATACATCAAGGGTACTCTTGACATCACTCCCGAAGCAAGAGAAACCTTAAAGCTTACTACAGGTAAGGATACATTGCTCCGCGGTACATTTAACGAAGAAGATAAGCTTGAGCTTTATACTATTCTTAAACAGCCCGAGCACGGCAGCGTTTCCTTGAACGAGAACGGTGATTTCATTTACTATCCCGAAAAGGGCTACACCGGCACCGATTCCTTCTCCTACACCTACAACGAATATCTCGGTGAATCCGACGAATGTGTTGTTGAAATTACAGTAGGCTAAATTTACAGAGCAGGTACAACATTGTGCCTGCTCTTCTTTATATTTTACGATTTATTTTCCAATTGAATGTTGAATTATTAAACTGTATGTATTATAATTATGTCGTATTAATTTAGGGGTGAATTATATGATTTTAGTTAACACAGATTACATTACAGGCAAGGAATTGGAAATGCTCAGTCTGGTTCGCGGAAGCACAATACAGAGCAAGCACATAGGCAAGGATATTCTCCAAAGCTTTAAAACCATTGTAGGCGGTGAGCTTAAAGGATATACCGAAATGATGAACGAGGCAAGAGACGTTGCCACAGGACGTATGATAGCCGAAGCGGCACAGTTGGGCGCAGATGCTATTGTTAACATTCGTTATGCTTCTGCTTCGGTTATGGACGGCGCAGCTGAGGTTATTGTTTACGGAACGGCGGTAAAATTCAAATGATGAGTGAAAAGGCGATTTTTATAACCAAGCTTGTTCTTATTTTAATAGGCTTGTTGTGCTTTCTTATTCCCTTCTCTATCGTTTTGTTTACCGACAAATATTTTGGAGAGATTCAAAGCCATATTATCCTTACATCGGCGTTTGGTTGCTTTTTGTTATCCGAGGCGGTCAGTATTATTGCGGCATTGATAAAAAAAACCAAGGTTCACATGAAATCTGTTTGCATTTCAATCGCCTTGGTGTATGTTATAGTTAGCTCTTGGCTTGGGCTATAATAAGCAAAAAGCTTATAGATTCAATTTAATCTATATGCTTTTTTGAGTTTATTCATATTGTTGCTTAGCCCTTTGCCATTGAGCCGGAAAGTATTTTTTATAAAAGCCGGCTTCATCGCTATTGGGATTCTCAACAAGCTTTTCACGCATAATACGGTTTGTGATACTGTTATGAAGCCCTTCCCTTCTTTCGTCTGTCATTTGGTTAAAGGTGATTATCTTCATATCGCCTTTTTGTATATATTCACACAATTCCGAATAGACGTTTTCGATTTTCTCAAATGACAGGATTTCAATTGAATTTTCACTGTAATACATACCTTCGCTATTCTGCATGCAATCATTCGCAAGGGGAAATTTATAAAGATAACCTTTTACACCGTCGTAAAAGGTCTTTAATTGGTTTGGAAATTGCTCTTCATAATAGACCACTCCGTTTTTTATCCATGCGGTGATATGCTTTCCCTTCTTCAAATTATGGATGGGGTCCCAAATATACAGCATTGCATAAATGGGATATCTGTGAGATATACCACATTTTTATCGCTGCCGTGAAGCTTGGAAACAGGGTTTAGAACAGTTATATTCCCTATATGGGAGCCATGGTAAAGATATTGCTTCATGTCTATCGCCTCCTTGACAGTATTATAATGCCCGACTCACTTTAATACAAGTCTTGTAATAATCGGAGTTTTGTGGTATAATATATACAGAAAGCCTTGGTTCCCAAGTCTTTGGGCTTCGCCCATTGCGCACGGTCGTGCGCCTGCAATATTGACAGCTTCACAAAAATGCCCTTGCAAGCAAGCATTTTTGCTTCATGGTATAATATATACGGAAAATCAACGACAAAAACATTTTCCTTTGCCTTGACATTTGGCGTTATATCGAGTATAATTGTTTGGGTTGAATATCCGAATTTAATTTAATATCCATCGAGGTGTGGCGCAATGGTAGCGCGCGACATTTGGGACTGTGAGATAGGTAATTCAAGTAAAATCCCAGACACCTCAAAAAAGCC
>CAZYRT010000046.1:0-9716 GCA_964650045.1 uncultured Ruminococcus sp. | reverse complement strand
TATATCTATATCTATATCTATATCTATATCTATATCTATATCTCCATCTATATCTATATCTATATCTATATCTATATGGTCAAATTTTCCAGGAAAGCTCTCGGACATGTCTTTGACAATTTTTAACCCGTAAAACAAAAAAGAACGGTGTTAAACCGCCCTTTTCCTAATTTATCTCTAATTTATACCAATATTATCCCGATTTTATACCAATATTTTCCCGATTATTTCGTTTGAAACACGGAAACCTTTGCTGTTGAGCCTTAAAACACCGTTATCAAATGTTCCGTATCCAAGCTTTGCAATCCTTTCCGCCTGAGCGAAAGCCTTTTCGGGAATCAATGCGCCGTCGGCTGTCCTTAACCCAAGCATTATCCTTTCTTCCGCTGCCTCATCTTGGGAAATGATCTCGGCTTCACGGAAATCTGTAACTCCGAAAAAGGGCTTATCGCTGTTTTCGGTATAATATTTAATATCCGAAGGAGCCGAAAATCTTCTGCCCATATAAAAGGAATGCGCCGCCGCGCCAAACCCGAAATATTCTCCTCGCGCCCAATAATTCATATTATGACGTGAACGGAATCCCTTTTTGGCAAAAGAGGATATCTCATAATGCTCAAATCCCTTTTCGGTCAAGATCCTCCAAAGGGCATTATATTGCCCCTCTTCCTCATCCTCATCGGGGAAGGATAGGGAAGTCCTTCTTTCAAATAAGGGTGTACCCTCCTCAAGCTGGAGTGAATATGCCGAAATATGCTGAACTCCCGTTTCGACGATATCAACAACACCTCTTTTAAATTCCTCGGTATTCTGGTCGGGCAAAGCAAAGATAATGTCTGCGCTGATGTTTTCAAATCCTGCATTCCTGCCGTCACGGATACATTTTTTTCCTTCTTCAAAGGTATGTATCCTTCCGATAGAACCCAAAATTCTGTCATCTGCCGATTGTATACCGATAGACAAGCGGTTGAATCCCGCCTTTTTCAGTCTTATAAGGTCATCAAGGTCAACTGTTTTGGGGTTCAACTCAATTGTTATTTCGCAATCCTTGCTAATATTAAATTTTGTTTTCAGCTTTTCCAAAACCAAGCAAAGTCTGTTGATACCAAGGACAGGAGGTGTTCCGCCCCCAAAATAGATTGTCGAGACGGGGATGCCCGTCTCGAAGCCTTCTATCTGTTTAATTAATCCTTGAAAATATTTCTCCTTGATATCATCCTCAGCCCCCGATACCGAATAAAACGCGCAATAATCGCATTTCTTCACACAAAAGGGGATATGAACATAAAGTGAAATATTATTCGTCATCATATTTAAGAACCGCCATGAATGCCTCCTGAGGTACCTCAACAGTACCCAAGGTTCTCATACGCTTCTTGCCTTCTTTCTGCTTTTCCAAAAGCTTCTTCTTACGGGTAATATCACCGCCGTAGCATTTCGCAAGAACGTCTTTTCTCATAGCCTTAACAGTTTCTCTTGCAATAACCTTTCCGCCGATAGCCGCCTGAACGGGTATCTCAAAAAGCTGTCTGGGAATATTATCCTTCAGCTTTTCGCAGATCCTTCTTGCTCTGGGATAAGCTCTGTCGGAATGAACGATAAATGAAAGGGCATCCACCACATCGCCGTTAAGAAGAATATCCAATTTAGAAAGCTTGGAGGGACGGTAATCCTTAAATTCATAGTCCAATGAAGCATAACCCTTGCTTCGCGATTTCAAGGAATCAAAGAAATCGTAAACGATCTCGTTCAAGGGCAAAAGGTAATGAAGCTCTGCGCGGTTTGTATCGATGTATTTCATATCAAGATATTCGCCCCGTCTGTCGGTGCAAAGCTGCATTATTGTACCCACATATTCTGTAGGAGTGATTATAGAAGCCTTTACAAAAGGCTCGCAGGCTGTTTCAATGGTCGCAGGGTCGGGATAGTTTGTGGGGTTGTCAATATAAACGATCTCGCCGTTGGTCTTATGAATTTCATAAATAACGCTGGGTGCGGTTGTAATAAGGTCGAGCATAAATTCACGCTCCAACCTTTCCTCGATGATCTCCATGTGGAGCAATCCAAGGAAACCGCATCTGAATCCGAAGCCCAACGCCACCGAGGTTTCCAATTCATAGGTAAATGAGGAATCGTTCAATCTCAGCTTATCCAGTGCATCCTTCAAATCACCGTATTTGGAGCCGTCCGCAGGATAGATACCTGCATAAACCATAGGCTGTGCCTTCTTAAATCCGGGCAAAGGCTTTTCACAAGGGTTCTCGACCAATGTAACGGTATCTCCGACATCCGTGTCTGCAATATTCTTAATGCTTGCTGTGAAATATCCAACCTCGCCTGCTTCAAGCAGCTCCTTTTTGTCAAGGCTGAAGGTAGACAAGGTGCCAAGCTCAACAATTTCAAATTCCGCCCCTGTGTGCATCATCCGAACCTTGTCGCCCACCTTCATCCGTCCGTTCTTAACACGGATATAAACCACAACACCCTTATAGGAATCGTAATAGCTGTCGAATATTAAAGCCTCCAAGGGCTTCTCTTTCTCACCCTTGGGCGCAGGCACATTCTTAACAACCTGTTCAAGAACATCCTTGATGCCGATACCCATTTTTGCGCTGATACAAGGAGCCTCATCGGCAGGAATGCCGATAATATCCTCGATCTCATGCTTGACCCTTTCGGGGTCTGCGCTGGGAAGGTCTATTTTATTGATAACAGGCAATATCTCAAGGTCATGGTCTACGGCAAGATATGCATTTGCCAAGGTCTGCGCCTGAATACCCTGAGTAGAGTCAACTATCAGAATCGCGCCCTCACAAGCCGCAAGTGAACGTGACACCTCATACCCAAAGTCAACGTGACCCGGGGTATCAATAAGGTTCAGGGCATAGGTCTCACCGTCATCCGCCTTGTATTCAAAGCGAACTGCTCTCGCCTTGATCGTAATACCGCGCTCTCTTTCAAGCTCCATGTTGTCAAGCATCTGCTCGTCAAGCTCACGCTTTTCAACAGCGCCCGTGTATTCAAGCAATCTGTCGGCAAGTGTACTCTTGCCGTGGTCAATGTGTGCAATTATCGAAAAATTTCTGATTTTTCCAATTTCGCTCATTTTTTTAACTCCCACGATTTTTTTAGTTCCCGCGTGTGCCTTTACTAAACCGAAGGTACACCTCCGCGAGGGTCGTGCCTTGTTGAATTTATTACAATTGATATTGTAGGACGGGGCTTGTTATTACTCCAAAAACGACAGGCGTTTTCGGGGACCCCATGAAGCCCCTCTCCTACATTTGAAATTTCATTATGATACGTATAAAGTTGCCTTATTCAGATCATTGAAATTATAATTTCCAAAAAGAGCATTGTCTCTTTTTGCACTTGAAGCTTTTGGCACACCTTTTTTCAAAAAGGTGTGTATATAAAAACAACATATTCAAGAAATGCTCGCTTCAACCGAAACGAGCATTATCTTTATATTTTGATTAATTAGATTTCTTGGTCTTGATAACCTTGGTCAATGCGTTCCAGATCATACCGGACATAAATACCGAGGAGAACAAGCCTGCAACGATACCAACGATAAGGGGAAGAGCGAAGTCGCGGATGGAATCGCCGCCGAAGATATAGATCATGCCGATAGCAAGAAGTGTTGTAACAGTGGTGTTAACGCTTCTGCCGAGGGTGTCATGAATACTGTCGTTTACAATGTCGCCGAATGCCTTGTTTTCGGTATCCTTCTTCTTGTTTTCACGAACGCGGTCAAATACGATAATTGTCGCGTTGATAGAATAACCGAGAATTGTAAGCAATGCCGCGATAATGTTGGAGTTTATGGGAATCTGTAAGAGGGAATAAACAACCATCATAACGAAAAGGTCGTGGCACAAGCAGATGACTGCCGCCAAGCCCGATGCAACCTCGAAACGGATCCAAATGTATACAAGCATCAATACAACTGCAACAGCAACTGCAAGAATCGCTGTTTTTGTAAGGCTGTCACCGATTGTAGGAGCCACTGTGGTTACCTGAATATCGTCAATGTCTGTGTTGGGATATGCTTCAACAAGGTCTGCCTGTAAAGCCGCCTGCTGTTCTGTTGTAAGAGCAGCGGTACCTGTACGGATAATAGCCATTGTTGCTACTGTGTCAGACTGTGTTGTGGAAGAAACATATTGCTGACCCAGCAATTCATTGTCGGTAATGATCTGATCGATGTTATCGCAAACATCCTTAGTAACCTCTGTACCCAAATCGATCCTGATTTCGGTACCGCCCGAAAAGTCTATGTCGATATTAAAGCCTCTGACCAAGAAGGAAACAATGCCTACGAGGATAACAACAGCGATAATGCCGAGAGTTACCTTTTGATTTCTAATAAAATGGAACTTACTCATTATTTAGCACTCCTTCCCAAAGCTTTGTAAACGCTTGTCTTTGTGATGCCCATGCCTACACAAAGGTTAAGCAATGCTCTTGTAATAACCAAAGCGGTAAAGAGGGAGATAACAACACCGATGAACAACGTTGTAGCAAAGCCCTTAATAGTACCCGAGCCGAGGAAGTAAAGGACTGCACAAGCGATTATGGTAGTAACGTTGGAGTCAAGAATAGCCGCGAAAGCTCTCTTGAAACCGCCCTTAATAGCCATTTTTGCGCTCTTGCCCATTGCGATTTCTTCCTTCATTCTTTCGAAGATAACGACATTAGCGTCAACCGCCATACCTATAGAAAGAACGATACCTGCAATACCCGACAAAGTAAGGTTTGCCTGAGTGAAAATAAGAACAAGACCGAAAATACCCATATAAGCGAAAAGTGCGATAGTAGCCATCAAACCGGGAAGCTTATAGTAAATGCACATAAAGAGCATAACCAAAGCGATACCGATCGCGCCTGCGACAAGAGCAGCAGAAAGGGAATTTTCGCCCAAGGTCGCGCCGACAGTTCTTCTTTCAACAACATCAAGCTTATATCTCAATGCACCTGCATTGATGTTAGCCGCAAGCTGTTCAGCATCGGAAAGCTCGGTAAAGGAACCGCTGATGATAGCTTCGCCGCCTGTGATACCTGTTTCGGCATATTCAGAGGAAACAGAAGGGTTGCTTATCATAACATCATCAATGTAAATACCGAGGTTTGTTCCGTTTGCAGCAGCCGTCTTTGTTGCAGAAGCAAACTTTGCGGAGCCCGCATCGGTAAGCTTGAGAACAACGCATATCTCGGAAACACCGCTGTCGTTGGTGTAATAGCTTGCATAAGCATTGTCAACGTGCTCACCCTGAAGAACAACATTTCCGCTTGCATCCTTAAACGTAAGAACAGCAGTCTGCATATAGCTGGAAATAGCCTCATCGGGGTCGTCAACGTCGGGAATTTCGATCGTGACCATATCGTCACCGGTAAGATAACACAAAGCTTCTGTAAGACCTTGGTTGTCAAGTCTGTCTCTCATAACCTGATAAACAGAATCCATACCTGTGCTCAAAGCATCGCCTGTGTCGTCTGTGTCTGCCTGGAAAGTAACGACGGAACCGCCTGCAAGGTCAAGACCCAAGCGGATCGTACCGTCCTCAAATATTCCTTTTAGCTGCTTATCGTCATTAATGTAAACACCGCAAACTGTTATCGAGCAAACAAGCACGATAGCGAGAACGATGAGAACAAAACGCGACAAATAAGCTGCGCGTGAGTAATTCATCTGCAAAATACCTCCGGAAAATTCGTTAATTTTCTAACATTCCTATTATACATATATATGACCGTTTAGTCAAGCATTATTTTTTCATAAGACCCTTAAAACCGTCTTAAAAATCCCTTTTTTCTAATAAATCAGCCTTAAAGCTTTGGTTTTTCTCCCATTAAGCAAAAGCTTTTTCTGTAAAACGATGAATATGCTTCCGATTGAAATTATATCATATTTTTTAAGATATTGCAATGGCAGAAAAATTGTGTTATACTGATACAACAAAAAACAAAAGGGAAGTGTTAACCATGGCAAGATTCGATTTTACCAAACCCAAAAGCTCTAAAATAAAGCTGAAAAAAGGAGATATGCTCAAGCTTTCTTCTTATAAAGTCAAAAAAAGCGATGACGGCTTTACATATCTTGATGCTGCCGGATCCCCATTCGTCATCGGCGGTATACCTCATCCCGACAGCAATAACGGCGAATATTACCGCCTTGATGTAAATAATAAGCCTGCCTATTCGGGCGCAAACTGTCAGCTCGGTCTCTGCACCGCAGGCGGAACGATTCGTTTTTCCACCGATGCCGACCAAATCTCTCTTCATATCAAGAACCGTGCTTCAATTGTTGGTATGCACCATTTTGCCGACAGAGGTGTTTACGGTGTTGACGTTTATGTGGGAACAGGCACCAACCGTGTGTATGTAGGCGAAAAAATGCAGACTCTTGCCGATTCTCCCGATGAAAACAAGGGTGTTATCGATCTGCCCAAGGGTATCAACGAGGTTACGATCAACCTTCCCCTTTACGGCGGTATCGAAAGCCTTCATATCGGCTTCCCCGAAAAGACATATATCGGCGCACCCACACCCCGCGCTTTCAAGCCTATCGCCTTCTATGGCTCCTCTATAACCCAAGGGGGCTGTGTTTCCCGTCCCGGCAACTCCTATGCAAATATAATCTGCCGCGCTCTTGATGCCGATTGCAAAAACCTCGGCTTTTCGGGCGCCGCAATGGGCGAGCTTTCCATCGCTGATATTATCGGCTCTGCCGACCTTTCCTGCTTTGTAATGGACTATGACTACAATTCACCCTCCCACGAGCATTTAAAGGAAACTCACGAACCCTTCTTCAAGCGTGTCCGCGAGCTTAACCCTGACCTTCCTGTTGTTTTTGTAACACACCCAATCTTCTGGGAAGAAAACAAATGGGACGGGGAACGCTTCGACATCGTTATGGAAACCTATAAAAACGCAAAGGACAACGGCGACAAAAACGTCTATTTTGTTGACAGCCGCGATTTCTTCCCTTCGGAAATGCGGGACCTTTATGCCGTTGATAATCTTCACCCCAACGATTTGGGTCAATATTTCATGGCAAAAGCCATCTATCCCAAGGTCTGCAAGGCATTGGACGTTTAATAGCTCATATTTTTCACGCCCCGCTTTTATAAAGGCGGGGCAAAATTTTTGGGTTCCCGCAATTCGCCTTATCCAAACCGCAGCCTCTCCTCCGCGAGGGTCGTGCTTTATTTAAATTTTACTTATGTTTGCCACCGTAGGGGCGATTCATAATATACCCCATAAAACAAGTTTTATGGGGACCCCCGAATCGCCCGTTTATTTAGTTGGGTCGGGATTCAAATAAACTTCGCCCCGCGCGGAAAAATGCTTACAATACGAAAAAAACACATCGCGGGAACTAAAAAAGAAAAACAAAAAGACGGTTGAAAAACCGTCTTTTATGTTTGAAATTAAGTCCGGTAACTCTGAATTACTTAAGAGTAACCTTACCGCCAACTTCTTCGAGTTGAGCCTTGAGGGATTCAGCTTCTTCCTTGGAAACGCCGGTCTTAACCATCTTAGGTGCGCCAACAACGATTTCCTTAGCTTCGCCGAGACCGAGGCCGGTGATTTCCTTAACAGCCTTGATAACCTTGAGCTTAGCAGCTTCGTCGTAGGAGGTAAGTTCTACGTCGAATTCGGTCTTTTCTTCTTCTGCGGGAGCAGCAGCAACAGCAACGCCTGCAACAGCTACGGGAGCAGCAGAAACACCGTATTTTTCTTCAAGTGCGCTAACGAGGTCTTTGAGTTCGAGAATAGTAAGAGTATCTACAAGTTCGAGAATCTGATTGATCTTTTCCATTTTGATTTTCCTCCGTTTAATAAAATGTTTTGTTGTAAAAATTATTCAGCTGCAGCTTCTTCTGCAGGTGCGCTTTCTCCGCCTTCTTCTTTGTCGATAATCGCCTGAATTGCATAAGCGAAACCGTAGAGTCCGGATTGGAGAGAGCCCATAAGTCTGCCGATAAGGACTTCCTTGGAAGGAGTATCGGCGAGTTCCTTAACACCCTTTTCATCGAGGATTTCTCCGTCAACAAAACCGGCCTTAAGGACAAAGTTTTCGTGGTCCTTAGCATAGTCAGCAAGAATCTTTGCAGGAGCAACAGGGTCGTTTTCGCAGGTTGCCAAAGCGGTCATACCTGTGAGACAATCCTTAAGTGCTTCAAAACCGATAAGATCGCATGCTTTAGATGTAAGAGTATTCTTAACAACTGTGTATTCGACACCGGCTTTGCGAAGGTCGCTTCTAAGCTTTGTGTCATCAACAACAGTAATACCCTGATAGTTAACGATAACACCGCCTGCAGCGTTCTTCATTCTGTCAGCAAGATCACTAACAAGCTGTTTCTTTTGCTCAAGAATGTTTGCGTTAGCCATTATATACCTCCTAATTTATTCGTATGAAATAAAAATACTCCGAAGTTCTGCTTCGGAGTATAGAAAAAGCATAGTTATATCATAATAAGCTTTTCAAACCCCTCGGCAGGCGACTTATAAAAGTCTTTAAATATTCATACCTACTGTCTTTGGAAATTCGACCCTGTTATGATACCACACGATAACCCGTTTGTCAATAGCTTTTCTGAAATATTTTAAATTATTTATCTTACATATCGTTGCTTTCGTAAATCGTTTCGATTTCTTCAACGCCTTCAATGTCAGCCTGCTTCAATTCTGCGAACAATACATATTGATAATTGGCTTCATCCTCTTTTTTGCCGTAATAACAATCAAGTGTGACCCTCAATTTTCCGTTAACAACTGCAATTTCTTTAATGGATGCGTAATCATCCTTGCTGAACAATGTGATTCTTATCATCAATAGGGCAGTATCATTAAATTGCTCTTGAGGAACCCCTTTTATATAATCCTCCAGCCCGTCCTCATCAAAGTCAACCACCAATTTATCAAAGGCTTCCTTGTCTTTAAAAAGCAATGGCTCTTTTGCTGTGTCATGAAAATATGTCGATGCATGACCTATAAATTTATGCTGTGTAAATTCAAGCTGACCGCCTGCAACCGAATACGACACAACCGAGACTTCTTCCGTGCCTGATTCCGTCTCATCACCCTGGCTACACCCAACAAACAAACATAAAATACAAATGGCAGTCAATAGCATTAATGCCTTTTTCATCATAAAAGCCTCCTTTTATTCCCGCGTTTCCTTTTGAAAAGGAAAACAAAATATTTTAGTTCCCGCGATGTACTTGTTTCAAATCGTTGCCCCTTCTCCGCGAGAGTCGTACCTTTTTCAAATTGAAATAACGATTAACATTGTAGGGGAGGGGCTCTGCTCCTCCCGAAATTTCATCCGCGTAACTTTTGCAGTTATTCATAAAATTCATCCTTACACCCTAAGTCTATCACACGACAAAATTATTGTCAATTACAATGGTATTGAACGAACTGCAAAAAAGAAAAAAGCTTGAAAATCAATTCAAGCTTTTCTGTTACAATAAAATCAGTCGCCGATCTTTGCAGAGTTGATCTTAAGACCGGGGCCCATGGTGGAAGCGATAACACAGGACTTGATATACTGACCCTTAGCAGCAGCAGGCTTAGCCTTAATGATTGCGCCAAGAAGAGTATTGAAGTTTTCTGTGAGCTTTTCAGCACCGAAGCTTACCTTACCGATAGGGCAGTGGATGATGTTGGTTTTATCAAGTCTGTACTCGATCTTACCTGCCTTA
>CAZYRT010000045.1:0-9794 GCA_964650045.1 uncultured Ruminococcus sp. | reverse complement strand
CAGTGACAACAGATTTACAGTCTGCCCCCTTTGGCCGCTCGGGAATTCCCCCATTTTATGATATTTACTTGTTTGTAAATTGGAGCTGGTGAAGGGAATCGAACCCCCAACCTGCTGATTACAAATCAGCTGCTCTACCGTTGAGCCACACCAGCGTTTCGCAGTCAGCTTGGTTAGTATATCACAGCAAAAAGGTTTTGTCAACACCTTTTTTGAAATTTTTTAATATTTTTTGTTTTTTCTATTCATATCCTCTAATAATTATTAAGAATCAAAAAGAAAATGAAAGGCTCCTTCCAAAAAAGAAGCCTTTCAAAACTAATTATTAGTTATAGCAAGTTGCGATGAATTCTTCGAGACCGGATTCATATGTATTCTGTTTCTTTTCGAAGTGAGAAACGATACCTGTGGACTTGGAACCGAGAAGGTCGGTGTAGAAGTAGAGAGTACCTGCACCGCTGCCAGTACCATCGAAGTTAAATACAGCGCCCATATCATAAGTTCTGTTACGGAAGATAAGGTCGAGCATATCTGCAGAATCCTGGTCTTCGAAACGCTTAAGAGTAAGAGTACGGGTATAGTATTCGGGAGTTACAAGCTTGTTGCCATAGAATGCCATTGCTTCGAGAGCATAGCAGGTAAGATCAAGCTTGGTGTTGGTCATAGGAACGCAGATAACTGCGCAGTGATAAACAGTGATAGATGTGGAATAGTCTGCCTGAAGTTCATTACGCTTAGGCATGGGAAGGATACCGTAGTGGATTTCAGCTTCGCGCATTACGGGCTGACCTACAACTGCGATAGAGCCGGGCATGAAGAGCGCATTACCAACAGCAAAGATCTGCTTTTCCTGATCATAAACACCGCTGTACCAAGCACCGTGGTAGTCAGCAACGCCAACGTTTACAGCATCATAGAAGAATTCGGTGATCGTGTTGAAGGTGTTAACATTTTCCTGTTCAAGAATACGGAGAACGGGAGTATCACCGGTGTTATCAATAACGGTCTGTTCGCCGCCCTGCATGAAGAGGTAGAAGTCATAAGACTGAGCTACCATACCCCATTGGTTACCGCCAACCTGAAGAGAATCATCGTATGTCTTGTCGCCGCTGGAAACAGTCTTGTTTACCTTCTGAGCGATTTCATACATTTTATCGAGAGTCCATTCACCGTCGCGAACGAGCTGATAAGGATCTTCTTCGATACCATAGGTCTGGATAAGGTCTTTGTTGAAGTACATAGCCCATGTAGCTTCGTCATCTTCAACGAGAGCGTCGCCTGCGAGGAAGAATACCTTATCATTGATAGCAAGGTCTTCCATAAGGGGCTGATCCCACCATACCTGATCAAGGTGGAGGTAATCGTTATCAACAGTAGCAAAGTCTGTGAGAAGACCTTCAATTGCAAGAGGAGCAAGATAAACGATCGGAACAACAGCAGCCTGATATTCGTTAAGGTTACTTGTCATATCTGCTCTGAGCATTGAGATAGGATCTTCGCCGGATTCGGGAAGGGTGAGCTGAATATCGATACCGTATTTCTGTTCGATGATAGCATTTCTTTCGAAGAAAGCATCATTAACAGGGTCTTCATTCTTTTCGCTGGTATCGATCTGAATGCTGTGGTAGGAATATTCGCCGTTGTAGCCAAGAATGTTTACAACTTCGCCATTCCAGTTCTTTGCTTCGTTCAAGAAGCCTTCTGTACCGTCTACTACACCGCTGGTCGAGCCTTCATCGTCGTCCTTACAAGCAACGAGAAGAAGGGACGATGCAACGAAGAGAAGGCACAGGAGAAGAGATGTGACTCTTTTCAACATAAACATACCTCTTTTTCTTTTTTGTTTTATGGAACACACATTGCTCCACTCTTCAACCTATTATATAATATCCAAAAGATATTGTCAACAGTTTAAAATATTTTTTGTCTATATTCACAAATTTAATTAGCTTTTGAAGAAAGCCTGTGAAGTGCGGTACATTGCATAGATATCGTATTTAGAAGCAAGCTCGGTTACAGCGTGCATGGAAAGAAGCGGCACACCGCAATCGATGACTTCATATCCGAAATTGGCAATTTCGGAAGCAACTGTGCCTGCTCCCCCTTGGTCCACCTTGCCGTATTCGCCAACCTGCCAAGCAATTCCCTCGGCATCGAGAATACGCACAAGATTGGAAAGAGTTTCTGCAGAAGCATCGGAGCATCCGCTTTTGCCTCTTGCGCCTGTATACTTACTGATTGCTACACCGCGGTTAATATAGCAGGAGTTGCCTGCTTCATAAGCTTCGGCAAAGGAAGGATCATAGGCACCCCCTACATCGGCAGAAAGGCAGACGGAATTGCGCTTGCAAGAAAGATAATCCGCGCCTGTGGAAGCACAAAGACTGCGTATAAAGTCAGGATAGGTCTCGCTTCCCAAGCCTGTTATACCGCAGGAGCCTATCTCTTCTTTATCGGCAAGCATTACAACCGAGGTATGCTCGGGTATACCGCCTTCGAAAAGGGCGCGCATTGCAGGATAAGCACATATTCTATCATCGTGACCGTATGCGGCGATCATAGAACGGTCAAAGCCCACTTCACGGGACATGATTGCAGGAACGGCTGTTAATTCGGCTGTTATGAGGTCTCGTTCGGTGATGCCGTATTTTTCATTGAGAATAGAAAGAACCTTAAGCTTTACACCGCCTTCGGCATCGATGGGAAGAGAGCCGTTGATTATATTAAGCCCCTCTCCTGTAATAACCTCGGAAGCATTTTTTGCCATTTGGTCTTTTCCGATATGAGGCATAAGGTCGCTTATATAGAAAACAGGCTCATCGGGATTCGCACCGATATTAATATCAACTCTGGTTCCGTCTGCTCGGTAAACAACACCGTGAAGTTCAAGAGGAACGGTAGTCCATTGATATTTTTTGATACCGCCGTAATAATGCGTCTTAAAATAAGCGATACCGCTGTTTTCATAAAGAGGCTGAGGTTTAAGGTCAAGACGAGGGGAATCGATATGAGAAGCGATGATACGGCAACCCTCATCAAGAGGTTTTTTACCGATAACGGCAAGTATGATACTCTTTTCGTGGTTTACATAACATATTTTATCTCCTGCCTTCAGTTCCTCCCCGAAGGTATAGGGACAAAATCCTGCTGCCATAGCCTCGCCCTCAGCATAAACTGTCGCAAGACGTTCGGTTTTTGCGGTATCGATAAAGTGACGGTAATCCTTGATAAAGGCATCAACCGCCTGCATTTCTTCGATTGATTCAGGAACGGAATACTTCTTTTTGTATTCAAGTTTTTCTGCTGCTTTTCTGTCCATTTTTTCTTAATCTCCGTTATAATATATTTCTTCATATCGGCGGCGCGAGGCAACCACATTATTTACATAATTACTTGTTTCGTCAAGTGGAATATTGTCCAAGGTCATTCCGTCAGAGGAATAGCGGGAATCCTCCAGCCATGCCCCTACCCTGCCGTGACCGGCATTATACGCGGCAATTGCAGTTTCCCAATCTTCAAAATTAGCATAAAGCCAGGAAAGGTAATATGTACCGTATTTTATATTGGTTTCAGGGTCGGTTATTGATTTTTCCTTTTCACCCAACCTGCCTGACACCCAATCAAAGGTTTCGGGCATAAGCTGCATAAGACCTTTAGCTCCTACCGAGGATTCAGCATTAGGATCAAATCCGCTTTCATTTTGGATGACCGCATATATCAAAGGCTCGGGAACATTATACTCGGCAGAATATTTTTCCACATATTCTTCATATTCTCTCGGATAAAAGCCTTTATTAAGGGAAGGCAAAAGAAGAAATGCGCCTATTATCAGTAATACAAGAAATAAAAGACCGATAAACAGATTCAATTTACTTTTCTTCAAAGACGTCCCTCCTTTATGGAATTTATTACAGCCAAAGCTTTTAGCGCAAAATCAGCTTCGGTTGAAGTATTATATATAACTATATCGCAGTTATCCTTTATAAAACTTTCGGGTAATTGATTATTTAGTCTTGAATAAGCCTCCGACAGAGGAATACCGTCTCTTTTTGTTATGCGGGATGCACAAATATCATCGGATGCAATTATACCTATAACAGAATCGCATTCTGAATCAATACCGCTTTCAAACAAGGTGGGAGCATCCAGAAAAACGATTTCCTCCTCTTTACATTGGGAAAGGGTATTATTTATCTCATTTTTTATATAAACAAGAGTGATTGAATTTAAAAGTGCCAGCTTTGATTTATCATTAAAAACTATGGACGCAAGATAACGGCGATTTAATTTATTATCCTTAACAGACTCAGTTCCAAACGAGTCGGCAATTTCGGTAAGACAGGGAGAAGGCTTGGAAACAAGGTCATTATATACTTTATCACAATCGATGATTTTTATTCCGTTTTCAGAAGCAAGCCTGCAAAATAAGCCTTTTCCGCTTCCGCTTCGTCCGCAAACACCTATCAATCGCATTTTCCCAAGACCTCCGAAAGCTTTTCTTTGGGGAATGAACCTTGGCGTAATATTTTGGGTGTTTCTCCTACAAGCGAAACTATGGTAGACTCCAAGCCCAGCTCGCATTCTCCGCCGTCTATGACCACATCGGCAACATCCAAAACAGATTTAAGCTCCTGAGACCTTACAGCGCTTTTTTCACCCGAAATATTTGCACTTGTTGCGGCAATAGGTTTGCCGAAGACTTTTGACAATTCCAAAAAGAAAGGGTTTGAAGGAAAGCGCAAGCCCACGGTATCCCCGTTCGAAACAGCAACCGACGGCAAAGTATCCTTTCTTCTGACAACAAGGGTCAAGGGTCCCGGAGAAAAACGTCTTATAAGCTCCCGTGAAAGGTCGTCCAAATATGCGATACCTTCTGCCATTTCCAAGGATGAAACGTGCATTAAAAGAGGTTTATCAAAAGGACGTTGTTTTTTTAGATATAGAGATCCTAATGCCTCAAAATCAAAAGCATTTGCCCCGATACCGTAAACAGTTTCGGTAGGAAAAACAACAAGACCGCCGTTATTCAAAGCAGTCACACAGCTTTCTATGGCTTTTTCATCTGATGAATCAAAAAATTTCTTCACATCCATTTATATCACCTCTTATGAAAGTATAACACATCCAGGAATTATTTTCCATAGTTTAAAGAAAAAAACTATTGAATAACAGGTCTGAATTTGATATACTATTTGAGATAAAATATTCGGAGGACTTTAATGCCCATTAAAATACCAATGTCGCTTCCTGCTGCGGAGGCTTTGATAAAAGAAAATATATTTGTAATGGACGAAGCAAGGGCGGTTACTCAGGACATCCGTCCCCTTAAGATCGCTATTGTAAATCTTATGCCAACAAAAATCGTTACCGAAACACAATTTTTGCGGCTTTTGTCCAATACTCCACTTCAAATTGACATAACCTTACTGAACACGGCTTCTCACCGTTCTAAAAATACTCCCGAGGAGCATTTGTCAACATTTTATAAAACCTTTGACGAGGTGAAGAATCAACGATTTGACGGTTTGATCGTTACAGGTGCTCCTGTAGAATCACTTGAGTTTACCGACGTTGATTATTGGGACGAGCTTTGCGATATCGTCAAATGGGCTCATACTAATGTTTATTCAACAATGTACGTTTGCTGGGGTGCTTTTGCAGGCTTATACATAAATCACGGTATTCAAAAATATGCATTGGATAAGAAGATTTCAGGTATATTCCGACACAAGAATTTAATGCCCGAATATCCTCTTGTAAGAGGATTCAACAAGGAATTTTCCGCGCCTCATTCAAGATATTCATATATTAAGAAAGAGGATATCGAAAAATGTGAGGATCTTATTATTCTCGCTGAATCGGAGGAAGCAGGAATCTATCTTGTTGCCAACAAAAACGGCAGAGAATTTTTTGTGACAGGTCACGGAGAATATGATTTCGACACATTAAAGAACGAATATGAACGTGATGTTGCCAAAGGTATTAATCCCGAAGTTCCCAAGCACTACTTCCCCGATGACGATCCTACAAAAGAACCTATCAACGTTTGGAAGGCTCATGCACATTTGCTTTATGCAAACTGGCTGAATTATTATGTTTACCAGAATACTCCTTATGATCTGAGCGAAATGTTAAGTATGTAATTTTTAACCCTATAATCAAAACAGCAGAATAACCTGCCGTTCAGAACGAAGCCAAACTCGTTCTTTACACCCTTAAAAGAATAAACAAAAGAAAAATCAAGCTTCGATATAAAGTTGAAGCTTGATTTATTTTTTATATATTCAATTTATTCAATGCTTCTTTTGCTTCGGGCAAACCCATTTCAGCAGAAATATTTAAAAGATATTTTGCAATATCGAGATTTTTTTCTACTACGCCATGACCATTTAAATAAAAGTCGCCAAGACAGAAAAATCCTCTGCTGTCATTCTGTTCAGCAGCAAAAGCGAACCAATAAAACGCTTCAATATAATTAACATCGGTTCCTTTGCCGGAAAAAAACAGGTATCCTGCAAAAAACATTCCGTCAGTATTTCCTAACGAACCCGCCATGGCAAAATACGTCAACGCGGTGTCATACTTTTGAGAAATTGTATCTGTTCCTTTGTAATAGCTTTTACCAAATTCCAAAAGTCTGTCGGCACCCATATCTAAAGAACGGTGATACGCAAAGTGTAACGCTTCATATTTATAGTCGTCATCCCATAAACCATTCAACGACTTTTCCTCACTTTTGACCATTAGCTCAAAAGGCGAAACAGAATGAAGACATTTCACACGTTCTATGTCTTCTGATATGACCTGTAAATTCTCATTTTGAACCATATTATTTTACATATTCGGTTCCCAAAAGAGAAGCACCGATAATTCCGCCTTCGCCATTCAATGTGGTTGCAACAACTGTGGTATAGGGTAATAAATTCGGGGTTATAAGGGAAAGAAGGTTATCTCCTTGGTTTGCAATACCGCCTGAAATAGCAATTATTTCGGGCTGGAAAATATGTGCAAGGCTGTTGAGACCGTCAGCAAGGATGCGTCCGTATTCTTCAAGAACCGATTTTGCCACATGACATCCTTTTTCCATTGCCGCAAAGGGTGTCATACCTGAAACACCGTCTTTTCCTTCATCTGCAAGGATGCTATCGGGATTCTGTTGGATAGCATTTTTTGTCTGCTGTAAAAGAGCCGACGCCGATGCATACTGCTCAAAGCAGCCCTTTAAACCGCAGGTGCATTGTTCACCGTTACGGTCAAAAACAAAATGTCCCAATTCACCGGCACCAAGCTTATAACCGCGAACCAAATGGTCATTTAGAATGATTGCACCGCCGATTCCCGTTCCAATTGTAATTATAACACAGTCTCGTGAGCCCTTGCAGGCGCCTGCGCTATGTTCACCGATAAGGGCACAGCTTCCGTCATTTTCAATGAATGTGGGAATATTCAGCTTTTCGAAAATTCTGGGAGCAATAGGCTCATTTTTCAATCTCAAATTACCTGCGGCAATAACTACTCCCGCTTCGGGGTCAACTGTACCGGGGCAACCGATTCCTACAGATTTGATTTCATATTTCTCCATAAAATATCTGCAATTGCCAACAATTCCGTTGACGATATCGTCGGGAGTACATTCTTTTCCTGTAGGAAAGCTTCTTTTTTCAAGTACATTAAATTCTTCATCAACAACACCAAGCTTTACGCTCATACCGCCGATATCTACACCTATTCTGTATATCATATTACACCTTATTGCCGTTTACGAACACGGCTTTTATATTAAATTCATTATCGCAGACTATTAAATCTGCATATTTTCCGATTTCAATAGAGCCTGTTTCTCTATCTACATCAAGAGCTTTTGCAGGGTTAAGGGATGCCATAACCGAAATTTCTTCCATGGGAACACCCAAGGAAAGAAGATTCCTTGCTCCTGCAAGTATGGAAACACAGCTTCCTGCGATTCTTCCCGCTTTATTCTTGCAAACTCCGTTTTCAACAATTCGCACACGGTCATCAACACGATATTCACCATCGGGAAGTCCCGACATAAAGCCTGCATCACTTATTAAAGTAATATTTTTATATCCCTTAGCTCGATAAACAAGCTTTATGGTTGCTTCATCAAGATGAACAAGGTCGCATATCATTTCGCAATTCACCCGATCATCGGTAAGCACCGCACCCAATACACCTGTCTCTCTATGGGAAAAGGGACGCATGGCATTGAAAACATGGGTTGCACGACAGGTGCCTGCGTAAATAGCTCCCCTTGATGTTTCATAATCCGAGTCTGTATGACCGATAGAGGGTTTTATACCACAAGCAACAGCTTCTTTTACAACCTCATAGGAATTTTCCCTTTCGGGAGCAATAGTCATAAGCTTTAAAAGACCTTTGCTTTCCTCGGAAAGAAGGCGAACCGATTCTTTGTTACATTCAATTTCGGGAGGATTCATTACACCGCTTTTCGAAAAGGATATAAAAGGACCTTCTAAATTGATACCGAGAACCTTTGCGCCGCAAGGATTCTTTTGGGATTCACATACAATATTATGCTCTGCCGCAATTATTCTTTCTAAAGGCAGAGAACGAACTGTTGCCGCAAATCCTGTTGTGCCTTGGGATGCTAGCCATTTTTGAGCCGGAGAGAAGTCCTCTGAAGGAGAAGCGAATTCAACACCCACACAGCCATGTATATGAGTATCAATAAAACCCGGAATTACATAATCTCCTTCAGCATCAAATATATCATTATCCCCAATACTTTCATCCAATGCAGTTATTCTGCCATTTTCAACAGTTATATTTATTTTTTTAAAGTTATTGTCGGCACCGTCCAAAACGTTGCCGTTGATTATTTTCATGGGTTACTTCCCTTCTATATCGCCAATCATTCTCTGAAGATTTTCTGTTCCGATAGAGATAGCCTCCAAGGTATCCTCCATGCCTTCAAATTCGATTGAAACATATCCGTCATAACCGCTTCGCTTGATCGCATTTAAAATTTGGAAGGTAGGAACATTACCGTGACCGAAAATGGTAGCGCGGCGGTAATTACCTCCTCTGGAAAGATTGTAGCCTCTTCCCGGATTATAAGACATTCCCGAACGGGTAAAATTGTCCTTTGCGTGAACATGAACCACAAATTCCAGAAGAGCCGAAACTGCAGTTGCGCAGTTTTCATCTACACCGCCGAAATTGCCGATGTCACAAAGAAATCCGTAGTTTTTATTATCAACCGCATCGAAAAGTTCAAGCATTCTTGCACTATCCTGAAGCAGTCTGCCATGGTTTTCGGTACAAGTGGTTACATTCTTTGTCTTCGCATGATCTGCAACCTTGGATATATGAGGTGCTACAGCTTCGATAACCTTTTTATAGGATTTGATACCGTCATATCCTTGATAGTAGCTGTATGTAACATCGTGGCGAAGCAGAGGGATTCCGCATTCGGAAGCGATATCAATGTGCTTGCAAACTCTCTCAACTTCCCTTTCGGGGTCTGCTATGAAAAAGTTGGAGCCCATTGTATAGATGGGAATATCAAGTCCTTTATTTCTTGCATATTCGGTTAGTTTAAGAGCATAATCACGGGGATTGCTTCCGTCGGGAGCATTATCATCGAGAACAAGCTCGATACCCTCACAGCCAAGTTCCTTGGTTTTATCAATTGCATCGAAATGGGTATAAATTCCTTGTTGATAAAGACGAAAATAGCTATATGTGCTTACACAACTTTTCATATTTATGACCATTCCTTTCCGCTGCGCTACAAGGCACAAAACAGCATG
>CAZYRT010000044.1:0-10727 GCA_964650045.1 uncultured Ruminococcus sp. | reverse complement strand
CCATCTTATTGATTGCAACCACAATGTCAATGCCTGCAGCCTTTGCGTGGTTGATAGCCTCAATGGTCTGAGGCATGATACCGTCGTCTGCTGCTACAACAAGGATAGCGATATCGGTAACGTTTGCACCGCGTGCGCGCATTTCGGTAAATGCCGCGTGACCGGGAGTATCGAGGAAGGTAACATCCTTGTCGCCTACAGAAACACGGTAAGCACCGATGTGCTGGGTAATACCGCCTGCTTCCCCTGCTGTAACATGAGTGTTGCGGATAGCGTCCAAAAGGGAGGTCTTACCGTGGTCAACGTGACCCATAACGACGATAACGGGAGCGCGGGAAACGAGGTTTTCTTCCTTGTCCTCGCTTTCGTCAAAGAGCTTATCCTCCAAGGTAACTACGATTTCCTTTTCAACCTTGATGCCGAATTCGTCAGCGATGAGGTAGGCTGTATCATAGTCGATGGATTCGTTTACAGAAACCATCATACCCATCATCATAAGCTTTTTGATAACCTCTGCCGCCGCTGTTTTCATACGGGAGGCAAGCTCGGTAACCGAAATGGTTTCGGGAACGGTTATCTTAAGCTGAACAGGCTTGGGCTTGGGCTTCTGCTGTTGCTGCATCTGCTGTTGCTGTCTCTTGTCAAATTGCTTTTTGCCCTTTTGAGACTGTTGGTCATATTTATTCTTCTTTTTGATCTTCTGTACGCTTGTTTGTGTTTCGGGTACAACAGAATCATATTTAAGAATCTTTTCGTCGTATTTAGAAAGGTCAACGCTGGAGGTACCGCGGGTATCTACAACACGAACCTCGTCCCTGGAACGCTTCTTTTGAGGCTGCTGTTGAACTCCTGCGGCTGCTTTCTTCTTGCGCTTTTCTTCTGCGGCAGCTTCCTTTGCGGCTTCCTGAGCCTTGCGTACTTCTTCCTTTTTAGCGTTCTTTTTGTCGTCGTATTCCTTGAAGAACGCGGTTATATCAACCTGATTCTGTTGGGTGAGAGTTTCGAAGATAATGCTTAATTCGGCTTCGTCAAGAACAGCCATGTGGGTCCTTCCTGTCAAGCCTGCATTATCAAGGACTGTGATAAGGTCCTTGCTTTTAATATTAAAATCCTTAGCAAGCGCGTTGATTCTGTATTTCTCACTCGTTGTTGCCATAATCAAATCCCTCTTTTCTGCTCGTTGCCTTCGTTTTTAAGGATGCTTTTTCTGTATGCGTTAACAAAATTAATATCCGTAAAAGCGATGGCGGCAGTATTGCTGTGTCCTACTGCTTTTCCAAGCTCATCTGTGGTAATATCGATTTCTTCGGCATTTGCCGAATAGAAATTTGCTTTATCTTTAAGTGTTTTTCGAGTATTATCGGAAACATCCGAGGCGATAAGCACAAGCTTGGCTTTGCCTCCTCTTATAGCTTCCAATACTTGGTTGGTGCCGATAACGATGCCTCTTGCCCTTGCGGCGAGACCGATGACACCCAAGGTATTCTTTTCCATATCCAAGCCTCCTTAATCCTCTTGTGGAATGCTTTCGCGGAGCTTTGGATAGATTTCATCGGGTATTTTGGTTTTAAAGGCTTTTTCGATCCGTTTTGCTTTTGCGGCAGCATCAAAGCATTTTATGCTTTTGCAGATATATGCTCCTCTGCCGTTGAGCTTTCCTGTAAGATCAACAGAAATCTCGCCTTCGCTGTTGCGGACGATACGGATCAATTGCTTTTTGTCCTTCATTTCGTTACACCCGATGCATTTTCTCATAGGTGTTTTCTTTTCCGCCACGGTTTTTCCTCCGTTTTATAGATTATTCGGAGATTACTGCCGCGGAGCTTTTGATATCGATCTTACAGCCTGTCAATCTTGCGGCAAGTCTTGCATTCTGACCTTCCTTGCCGATTGCGAGAGAAAGCTGATCTTCGGAAACGATAACTCTGTAAGCCTTGTCGGAATCGGGAAGCTTGGTAACCGATTCAACTGTTGCAGGAGCGAGAGCCGCGCTGATAAATTCCTCGGGGGTTTCGCTGAAGGGGATTATATCAAGCTTTTCACCGAAAAGCTCTGCTGTGATATTGTTCTTTCTTGCGCCCTTGGGACCTATGCAGGAGCCGATAGCATCTACCTTTTCATCGTTGGAAACAACAGCGATCTTTGTTCTGCTGCCTGCTTCTCTTGCGATTCTCTTTATTTCAACTGTGCCGTCCTTGATTTCGGGAACTTCAAGCTCGAAAAGTCTTGAAACCAAACCGGGATGAACTCGGGAAAGAACGATGCTGGGACCGCGGGATTCCTTTTTGATCTCGGTGATGAAAACCTTGATTCTGTCGCCTACCGAAAGGGTTTCGCCGGGTATTTGGTCATTACGGAAAAGAACCATTTCGTTTTTGCCGATTTCAAGTGTTGCATTTGCGGTTGTAGGATCAACTCTTACAACAACAGCGGAAACGATTTCTTCCTTTTTTTCTTCGTATTCGCGGATCATGTTCCCTCTTTCAGCCTCGCGGATACCTTGAATAATAACCTGCTTTGCGGCTTGGGCAGCGATTCTGCCGAAGGTTTTGGTCTTTAATTCGATTTCATAAACATCGCCCAATTTATATCTTTTGGATTTATTGTGGGCATCGTCAAGAGAAATTTCGGTATGAGGGTCAAGAACCTCTTCTACAACATTAAGCTGCTTATAAAGCTTAACATCCTGCTTTGCAGGGTCAAGCTTAACTCTTGCATTTTCATAACCGCCGTTTTCTTTTCTGAATGCAGAAAGCAATGCGGCTTCGATTTTTTCGATCATGTAGTCCTTTGAAATACCTTTTTCCTTTTCAAGGACATCAAGAGCTTCGAACAGTTCTTTATTCATTTTCGTTCTCCTTATTTTCCGAATCCTGCATTTCTGCACTTTCGAATTCGGCATTTATTTTTGAAATTTGTTTTAAATTGAATTGACGGGAAACACCTTCGCTTATGAGAGAGATGGATTCGCCGTCGAAGGAACCGATGATACCTTCATATTCCTTGCTGCCGTCAACAGCAACATAAAGACCGATATTTGCCTTTAATCTGTTATCGCAGGCGAAACGGATATGCTCTTCCTTGTTCAAGGGGCGCACTGTACCTGCGCTTGCCACCTGAAGGCAATATGCTTCTTCAATAGGATCCAATTCATCGATAACAGGCTCAATGAGCTTTGTAACCGCAGAGCAATCGTTAATGGAAATGCCTTCTTTTTTATCAATGGAAATTTCCAATATCATTTCGGGACCTTCTTTATAATAAGCAACATCCCAAAGATCATAGCCTGCGTTGATTATAATATCCTCAACAGCATTTCTTACCTTTGCGGCAATATTGGTTTTCTTGTCTGCCATAAAAACCTCCTATCAAGATTCAAGAGAGGGCTTTTTGGACCCTCTCTTGATAATTTGCTATTCTTTCTGTGACTATTATATCACAATTTCAGGCTGTTTACAATAGTTTTTTGAAAAACTTTTAGTTATCGGACACATATTTTTCGGCTTTTTCCCAATCTACGAACAGCATTTTTTGTTTTTTACCCTTTTGGTTGGCAATAGTTCTTTCCGATATAACGTCATTTTTCATAAGAGTTTTCATTGCGGCAGTGATCTGCTGTTTCGAGGCTTTGCCTCGGCTCTTTTTCGTCGCTGTGGCTATTGCATCGTTAAAGGTGGGGGCAGGACTTGTTTTAAGATAATTAAAAATATTGCCGTAAAAGCTTTCGTTAATATCCTGCTCTGTGGGAAGTATGTAGGAAACGGTTGCGGTTTCGCGGAGCTGATTGGAAAAGCATCCGTTGATACCGTAGACCACCACCTCTTTGTGGTAGAAATTCTTAAGGAAGGATGTTACCGAGCTGAAATGCCCGTCTCCCGAAAACAATATAAAGACATCAATATCGTCAGAGGACAAAGCCTTCTGATACATATTATCGAGAATTATAAAATCCGTAAAATCCTTTTGAACACCGTTCGGACTTCTTGTATCAATGATTTTGTTGGAAAAAAGTCTTATCCGACCGATTTCATCGGCAAGGCTTTTGTGAGAAAAGTCGGCAAAGAAGCTCACTTCTGCGAGATTGAATTTAGAATTAAGGTCCTCAAACCAAGCCTTGATATTAGGCTTCAAGCCATAGTTGGTTTTAAGGGAAATGTACCAATGCTCATAATCCACAAATGCCACAGCCTTTGGCAGAGTGTTGAGAGCTTTAATTTCTTCCTTGGGCTTTTCTTTTTTAAAGAAATTTAGAATACTCAAACCTCCTTTCCGTTTATTAAGCTCTATTATACACCTTTTTTCCAAAACAGTCAATAATTTTCCTTTGTAAGATAATCCTTGAGCTGGTTGATTATTTTCTTTTCCAATCTTGAAATATAGCTTTGGGATATTCCCAAAAGGTCAGCAACCTCTTTTTGAGTCAGCTCTCTGTTGTTGCGGTTGATGCCGTAACGAAGTTGGATTATCTGTCGGTCTCTCGGGTCTAATTGCATTATAGCTCTCGTTATCATCCTTTTGTCTTCGGTTTCTTCCAGACTTTTGTAAACATAATCGTTTTCGGTTCCCAAAACATCGCTTAACAAAAGCTCGTTGCCGTCATAGTCAACATTTAAGGGTTCATCAAGAGAAAGCTCGTTTTTTGCTCCCGTATTTTTACGCAAGAACATCAGAATCTCGTTTTCGATACATCTTGAGGCATAGGTGGCAAGCTTTATCTGCTTGTCGCTTTTAAAGGTATTTATAGCCTTTATCAAGCCGATCGTTCCTATAGAAATAAGATCTTCGATGCCGACTGCGCTTGATTCGAATTTTCTTGCGATATATACAACCAATCTCAGGTTTCTTTCAATAAGAGTTTTCTTTGCTTCTTCATTATAGGGTGCTTCTTCTATTAATGCCGTTTCCTCTTCCTGACTTAACGGAGGAGGAAGTGTTTGGGGGCCGTTTATGTAAAAAAGCTCCTGCCCCAGTCCCAATGCTTCCTTCAGCCATTTTATAAATGAATCGATTTTTTCTGCTACCAATTTGGGTCAATCTCCTTGCTTAATATTGTTAAAACAGGCTTAAAGGGATTATCCCGTCATAGCCCGAAAAGCTTTTGTTTTGGGTGTCGATACCGATATAGGCATCGATGACCTTGGGCTTTTTACCTAAAAGCCGAATTTCGATTCTGTCGGGACGGAACCCCAGAATACATCCCCCTCCCGATGCGGTTTTAAAGGGTATTGCCCGAATATGAAAGGGGAATATATCCGATTCGGGAGAATCATAGGGATAGGGAAGTGCGCTTGATGCCGCGATAATAACAGGAAGGGCAGAGAATGGCTCTGTTACAAGGTTTCCGCTGTCGGCAAGAAGTCGGATGTCAAATTTGTCATCTTTACAGTAAACTCTGATTTCTGCCGAAGTGACATTTATCCTTTTTCGGCAGATAAGACCGTAAGCAAGAGCAACGGATGCAGAAACAACACATATAAGGCAAAAGGTCATAATATCTGTTTCTCTGTAAGGTCCTTGGTGGTATTCTCCCGTGAGACTGTAGAGCGATGTTATCAATCCGCCTAACAATGCCGAGGTGACTATAAATGTTCCCCAAAGTAAAAGAAATTTCTTTATCTCTCTTTTTCCGAAGGAAACAAAGATTATCAGGCCTGCCGAAGCTATATGCAAAGGCAGAGAAACAAAAACGGATAGATTGAAAAAATAGGGAACAAAGGAATATATGGCACCAAAAATCGCCCCTGCCAAAAGTCTTTTTTCTCTGCCGCCGCAGTTTAATATACGTCCTGTTATGAAAAGACAGAGAAAATCCAAAGAAAAATTTATTAAAAACAGTATATCGGCATAAATTACCGTTACTTCGCTATACATAAAAACACCTGCAAAGCTGATTAAAACTGATATGTTTAGATTATAAGCCTATGGCAGAGGTATATTTTGTCGCAACATAAAAGGAGAGAATATTTTTATGAAAAAACCTTTTTTGCTTTTAAAAAAGCCAAAGGATATATTAAAGCTTTGGTTTTGCATCGCCCTTTCGGTTTCGGTACTTATGCTATTTATTGCTCCCGATGAGGCTGTGACGGTTTTTGCACAAAATGAGGTTACGCCCAAAAGTCTTTTTGGATTGCTGTCGAGATTGGGAGCAAAAGGATAAGCTATGTTTATTGTTTTTCCGCGCCTGCGTATGCGTATATCGGTTTTTGCTTTGCCCATATATCTTTTGATGCTTTGGCTTGAGGGAGCAACGCCCTTTATCTTGGTGCTGTTTTCTGCTTTTGCACACGAGCTTGGGCATCTTTTTGCCATGAAAGCATTGGGATATAATATAAGAAGGCTGGATATTCTTCCCATGGGGGCTTTGATAGTTTGTCCCGAAGGGATACCCTATCGTCATGACGGTATTATCGCTTTGGCAGGACCTTTGATTTCCTTGGTGTGTGCCTCTGTTTTTTGGGTTTGGTTTTCTATAAACGGTTCGGAATATGCTCTTTACGGCGGAGTTATCAATTTAACATTAGGGCTTTTTAATCTGATGCCTATAAAAAAGCTTGACGGAGGAAAAGCCCTTTATTGTTTTTTGGCAAATAAAAAAGCAGAAGCCGAACGGTTATGTTCTTTTGCTTCTGCTTTCGGGTTTGTTTTGTTTGCGTCTTTTTTACTGTGCTGTATTTGTATATCGGGATATAATTTCGGCGTTATTCTTCTTTCGGTTGCTTTGGTTTTTCAGTTGTTGGAGAAATAAAAAAGCTGTCGCGAAATGCGACAGCTTTCTGTATATCAAGTCTGAATTACTGAGCGTTTCTCTGTGCGCTTATTTCGGCTTCTTCGGAGTTAACATCGCGCCAATTCTTAAGCTTAAGGTCGGTAAAATCGGTATAACCGAACCAACTGTTAACATCATAACCGCTGATTTCGTCGCTTGCAACAAAACTGTTGGTGTACCAGAATACCATTGTTGCGGGGCAAAGCTCCATAAGCTTAGCTTCTGCATCATGGAGAAGCTTTGCTCTGTTTTCAAGAGAATCTGCCTTCAATGCGTTGGTGATTATTTCACTGTAGGATGCATCGTCGATATTGGTGTAGTGAGTGTTGAAGATTTCTTCGTTGGTTGCAACAGAGTTGTCTACAACAATACTTGTGCCGCTGTATTCCTTGGCGAAGGGAGCGAGATAGTTGAACGCATCTGCGGAACCGCTGTTGATATTTACACCGATAATATCGTAATCTCTTGCGATAAGAGCAGCCTGATAATCTTCGGGATTGAGACCGCGGTATTGAATATCAAAACCGAGAGATTCCCAATATTCGCCTGCTTTACTTGCAATTGCTTCATATACATTGTTGTATGCGATATCTCTGCCATACTGCTTGATTGTAGTAGCATTCTGAGGAATGAGATAGGTAATTGTAAGAGTGCCGGATTTCTTAGCTGCCTTGGAGAGATATTCCTCTGCCTTGGTCATGTCGGAAGTTGTGTTGTAATATGCGCCGCCAACTTCACGGAAATCGGTCTTATATGTTGTATCAAACACGCCGTTGGGAACATAACCGGTTGCGGCAATTTCGCCTGTGCCGGTAACCTCGGTTGCTATAACGTTTCTGTCGAGTGCGGCAGAAAGAGCGTTACGAACGTTAGCATCGGAAAGAATTTCGTTTTCTGTGTTGAAGTAGAATGCATATCCGTTGGTGGTTTTGGACGTTTCCAGGTCGTAATCCTTGGAGTTCTTGTAATATTCGTATGTCTGCTTTTCGAAGGAGCTGAGATAGAAAATCTCTCCGCTGTTGAAACGGTTTGCCTGGAAGATTTCCTGAGTATTGCCGAGTTCGGATTCATAGAAATCCTTCTGACCTTCAAAATAATAGCAGGTGATACGGTAAGGATTGACATATTCATCTACATCGTCATCCTCTTCGCGCATATAATATGCGTTACGTTCGAGAACAAGCTTGCAGGTGAAGTTGGAGTTAAAGTCATCTTCGCCTTCGTTTGCCTTACGGGGCATATCCATTGTTTGGATTCTGAATTTACCGTTACAAACGATATTTGCAGAGCTTCCTGCCCAGTCTTCATTGTTCTTTTCGCAACGTGTAACAACGTCTTCGCGGCAGGGAGCCAAGTGGATATTGGAAACCTGCTGGGCGAAAAGATCGCAAACATATTCGCCTGCGAAATATTCATCTTCAAAGGTAACCTCAAGAAGAGTATCGTCAACAGCGGCAAGACCCAAGTCGTCGATAGTGCCTACACCGGATTTAACATCTCTTGCGCCCTTGATAGCATAGAGAAGGGAAGCGTAAGGGCTGTCCATTTCGGGAGAAAGGATTCTTCTCCAAGCGTAGATAACGTCATCTGCGCTTACCTTACGGTTATCGCTCCAATATGTTTCCTTCAATTCGAAATACATCTTGTGTTCTTGATAAATTTCATCGTAATCGTAATACCATTCGGTAGCAAGACCTTCCTGAACCTTGCCCTTTTCATCGATAGTTGTGAGGGGTTCGAAAATCAAAGAAAGGATCTGTTCGACATCGCTGTTGAGCTGAATGACGGCAGGGTCGAGGGTATAAGGATAGTCAGAAAGAAACATACGGATGTTTGCACCCTTTTCGTCTTCTTTCAATCCGCCGCAGCCCGCAAGAGTGCCGACGCAGAACATGAGACAAAGCATGAGACAAAGAATTTTTTTCATAGTAACCTCCGGACAGAATGTTCCAGCTTTAGTTACTGATAATTATATCACCGATTTGTCAAATAATCAAGTGCCATTTCGCTATTTGTTAAAAATCACAAATTCGAACCTTTTGTTTTGTGGAATATATAAAAAACAAATGATATTACGATCCGAGAAGCCTTTCGGCATTTTTATGAAGTATCAATTCCAATGAATCTTGACTCAGACCGAGCTTGTTGAGAAAGTCTAAGATTTCCGAAGGCTTTGCCCAAGGTGCATCCGAGCCGAAAAGTATTTTGTCGTGGGGATGCTTCCGGAAGATTTTCTTTCCCTGTTCTACCGTTATTCCGATTCTTTCACAGCAAAATGCTGTATCAAGATAAAGATTTTTGCCGCAGAGCTTTTCGGCAACCTCATCCCAACAGTTGACACCGCCCAGATGTGCCGCAATAAGAATGAGATTGGGGAATTTTTCCAAAACCTTTAAAATAGAATCACAGGATGCATGGATCTTTTCGGGAGAAACGGGGTCATAGCCTGCGTGGATGACAACAGGCATTTCCAATTCTTCGATAGCTTTCAGCAAAGGCTCTGTTTTTTCGTCGTCAAATTCTATTCCCACATAGTCGGGGTGGAGCTTGATTCCCTTAAAGCCCGATTCCTTTAATGCCTTTAATGTTTCAAAAGGCTCATCGCACAAAGGGTGGAGAGAGCAGAAGGGTATAAGGTCTTGATATTTTTTATCGGTTTCCGAAGCGAAGGTATTGACCTTTTGAGTTTGCTTAACATTGGTTACGGTATTTAGTATGATGGATTTATCCACGTTTTCCTGCTTCATTAAGTTCAGCAAGCCTTCTGCCGTGCCGTCGAACATAACGGGGAGCTTTGCCGTTGCTTGAAGTGAAGCAATAGCTTTGGGAGCTAATGCATCGGGAAATATGTGTGTATGAAAGTCGATTATCATTTGTTTTGACCTCCGAAAGTATAGCGGTTTCGATTATCAATAGTTGTATCACCGATTAGAAAAATAATCAAGTGGCAGTTTTGTTTTTTATGAAAAAAGAATGCGGTGGAATTAACCACCGCATCCGAAATTGCTTTTATTGATTCAGATTAAAGACCGAGCAAGCTGAGTAAGTTATTGTCAGCGAAAGCTGCAACAGTAACGAGAGAGATAGTGCTCATGATCTTAATGAGAATGTCGAGAGAAGGACCGACAGTATCCTTCAAGGGGTCGCCTACAGTGTCACCAACAACAGCAGCACTGTGAGCATCGCCGCCCTTCTTCTGACCTTCGACACCGCCGACTTCGATATATTTCTTACCGTTGTCCCAAGCGCCGCCTGCGTTACCGCAGAAGAGAGCCAACATGATAGCGGAAATTGTTGCACCAACGAGAACGCCGCCGACAAATTCAGCACCGAATACAAAACCGCAAACAACGGGGAATGCGATACAGAAGATAGCGGGAACACGCATTTCCTTCAAAGCGCCCTGAGAGGAGATTTCGATACAGGTCTTGTAGTCGGGAAGAACCTTGCCTTCCATAAGACCCTTGATTTCTCTGAACTGACGGCGAACTTCTTCAACCATCTTTCTGGCTGCCTTAGCAACAGCTTCGATAAGCATACCGGAGAACATGAAGGGAAGTGCAGCGCCAACGATTGCACCAACGAGAACTGCAGGTTCGATAACGTTAAGAGCGATCTTATCAAGAGCGCCTTCTGCATAGTTGGGAACTTCAGGTGCGGGAGTATAGGCGAAGATGTAGGAAGTCATCATAGAAAGGGTTGCAAGAGCAGCGGAGCCGATTGCGAAGCCCTTACCGATAGCAGCGGTTGTGTTACCAACAGCATCGAGCTCATCGGTGATCTCACGAACGGAGGGATCGAGGTAAGACATTTCTGCGATACCGCCTGCGTTGTCGGAGATAGGACCGTAGGAGTCAACCGAAACGGTGGTGGCAACGAAGGAAAGCATACCGATAGCAGCAGCAGCAACGCCGTACATACCGGAAAGGAGGTAGGATGCATAGATTGCAACACCGAGAAC
>CAZYRT010000043.1:0-10787 GCA_964650045.1 uncultured Ruminococcus sp. | reverse complement strand
TGTTGGAGTCGTCGCCGCCGATGATAACGATTGCGTTGATGCCGTGCTTCTTGCAAACCTCAGCTACAACAGCAAACTGTTCTTCGGTTTCAAGCTTGGTTCTGCCGGAGCCGATGATGTCGAAGCCGCCGGTGTTGCGGTACTGATTGATATAATCGTCATCAAAAATAATATAATCGTCTTCCAAAAGACCGGAAGGACCGCCCTTGAAGCCGTAAAGTACATTGTCCTTATCGGTTGCCTTCAATGCATCGTACAAGCCGCAGATAACATTGTGGCCGCCGGGAGCCTGACCGCCGGAAAGGATAACACCGACAACCTGCTTTTTAGCTTCAGCAGTGTTCTCGCCCTTCTGGAAGGTGATTTCATTCTTGCCATAGGTGTTGGGGAACAAAGCCTTGATCTTTTCCTGGTCTGCAACACTTTCGGTTGCGCCGCCGTTTTTAACACAGATTTCGGAAATACCGTTTCTGAGCATACCGGGCAATTTGGGAGTGTACTGGTATCTCGCGATCTGAAGAGGTGAAATTTTCATTAAATAACGCTCCTTATATTACTAAATATTCTTAATCCACTCCATTATAACTCATTTTGTGACAAAAGTAAATAGTATTTTCTTTTTTTCTGATACTTGCGTTACAAAACAATATCCTGAGCATTTTCCGACAGAAGAACGATGATACAGTAAAGAAACGGTAAATTTTTTCGAAAAAACCGAAAAAAATTCCAAAAAATAATTGCTATTTTGACCGTAATAGTATATAATGTGCGTTTGTACGATTAAAACAAAACGACAAGTTTTGAAAGGATATTAGAAATGGATTACGCAAAAGAATCATTGAAAAAGCATTCCGAATGGGGCGGAAAAATCGAAGTTATCAGCAGAGTTCCCTGTAAGACCAAAGAAGACCTTGCATTGGCATATACTCCCGGTGTTGCAGAGCCTTGTCTTGAGATTCAAAAGGATGTTGAGAAATCCTATGAGCTTACCCGCCGTCATAATTTGTGCGCTGTAATCACCGACGGTTCCGCTGTTTTGGGTTTGGGCGATATCGGCCCCGAAGCAGGTATGCCCGTTATGGAGGGCAAATGCGCTTTGTTCAAGGCATTTGGCGATGTTGATGCATTCCCGCTCTGCATCAAGACACAGGATGTAGACGAATTTGTCAATACGGTATACTTAATGTCAGGTTCCTTCGGCGGTGTTAACCTTGAAGATATTGCCGCACCCCGTTGCTTTGAAATAGAACGCAAGCTTAAAGAAAAATGCGATATTCCCATATTCCATGATGACCAGCACGGTACTGCTATCATCACCTTGGCAGGGCTTATCAACGCATTGAGAGTAGTTGGCAAGAACAAGGAAGATGTTAAGGTCGTTACATCCGGTGCAGGCGCAGCCGCTATCGCTATCGTTAAGCTTTTGCTTAGCGCAGGCTTTAAGAATGTAGTTATGACCGACCGCACAGGTGCTATATATTCCGGACGCGACGGACTTAACTGGATCAAGAAGGAAATGGCAGAGGTCACCAACCTTCAAAAGGAAGCAGGCTCCCTCGCTGACGTTATCAAGGGCGCAGACATATTCGTCGGCGTTTCGGCTCCCGGCACATTAACAACCGAAATGGTTAAGACCATGAACAAGGATGCGATCGTGTTCGCTTGCGCAAACCCCACACCCGAGATCTATCCCGATGACGCAAAAGCAGGCGGAGCAAGAGTTGTTTCCACAGGTCGAAGCGACTTCCCCAACCAGATAAATAACGTTTTGGCTTTCCCCGGCATTTTCCGCGGTACATTTGATGTTCGCGCTCGCGACATTAACGAGGAAATGAAGATGGCAGCGGCTATGGCTTTGGCTAATTTGATTTCCGACGAGGAGCTTAACGAGGATTACATTATCCCTGCCGCATTTGACGAACGTGTAGGTCCCGCTGTTGCAAAAGCAGTTGCAGAAGCCGCACGCGCTACCGGTATTGCAAGAATATAAAGCGCAATAATTAATTATAACAAACCACCGCTAGGGTTTAATTCCCCGGCGGTGGTGTTTTGTTTTTAACTGCTTGATTTCACTTTTTGTAAAAATAGGGACCGATATTCATTTCTTCTTCATGGGTTTTGGAATATGTCCACGAAAAATCACAGGAACTAACAGTCAAATCGTAATATCCGCTTATGTCACGAAGGACTTTTGAATTTAAGGCATCTCCATTGTGAATTTCAAAAGCAAAATTATCAAATTCATTCGTTATCAATATACATTTATCCTTACTTATAATATCAAAAGCTTGCTCCGCCGCGTGGTGCTGGAGATAATCGGGCGCATAATCAAAGCTGAAAATATGCCAAAGACGGAAACCGCAATCGGCTTTAATTTTCGAAAAATCAACATTTTGAGAAGCATACTCTCTAAGCCATCGGGTTCGGTATTCTTCAATCTGCCCCTTGCTCAATTCCGTGAACCTTATATTATGCAACTCGAAAAATTTCATCAAATCCTTTTTGAAGTTTGCAAATTTGATAACCGATTCCTCTGTTATCTTTTTCGATATATTATCCCATGAATTTTCAGGTTCCTCATTCAAGAGCCATTTTGCATCCTCCCACCAAAAGTTTATACAGATAAATCCCTCGAGTAAATTATCGGGAATATGCTTAATCAAGGAATCCTCGCGCTGAAAATCAAAGCGGAGCATACCGATATAAATGCGCTCGTCAACATAATTCTCGGATGCCTCATCTGCGCTTATCGGATGCTCATCGGGTCGCTCCAAATATCTGCCGCAAACAAAATAACTGCCCCCGTAAGGAGAACCGCCGTCATCATACACAACATTAGACATATTTGTACAACAATCCGCGCTTATGCCGAACCCATCGAAAAACTCATATTCCTTGTTTAAGGTTTTAAGGTTCTCAACAAAATTTCTATAAGCTTGACTGTCTTCCTTGACAAAATTATTATAGTATTTCTTTGTCTTATCTATATCAACTTCGATTTTCCAATTGCCGCATTTAATAACCTTCATACCAACACCTCCAAACTACACAAATTGATTATACCACAACCATATATGGTTTAGCAAACTGTTTTTACAACATCCAAATTTTCAAGATATTTTCTCACCCGTTTTCGGGCTATATAAAGTCACCGCCGAGGAAATGTTAATCCTCGGCGGTGTGCTATACAAGCATATCAATTCTCAAACTTGATATTATTCAATTCATTTAAGATTCAAATGAAGCGGTCATCTTCGCGAACTGCATCATACATTTTACCCGACAGATATTTTTCCGCGATCATCTCCCACGAAAACTCAATCGATTGTAACAAAAATTAATAACACCGTAAATAGTATCTGATGCCGGGTAACCCAACCGTGATAATGAAGAACACTCTCGGTTTCAAAAGATTGGTTTTCAGTAATATCGCCTATCATATTAGCGCCTCACGAACATATTATTTAGCAAACGGGAAACATGGTACAAAATCTGACATCAAAACAAAACCAACCTTGGAGAAAAAGGTATATTTTTTGGAGCGTACAGCAATATATAATATCACAAAAAACGCAAAAGTTAAACTATAAATTAAGTATTAACCAATAGTTTTCTTCAAAAATAGCAATAATAATTGTATTCTTAACTTGACAATAAACATTTGTTGGGTGATAATATATGGTAGATTATAAAGCTATTGGCAGAAGAATCAGCAAACACAGAAAGAATATTTCTATGACGCAAGCCGTTTTAGCTGAGAAGCTTGAGGTTTCAGAGAGTTTTGTAAGCCAAGTGGAAAGAGGCAATGCCAAAGTTTCATTGCAAAGGCTTTATCAAATTGCTGAAATACTGAATATTGATATAGCGCTTTTAGTTTCCAATATCGGAAATATTGAAAACGGCACCGCCGTTTCTGAAATTGACGAGATCATCAAGGAGTGGTCCGACAAAGACAAGGAACTTCTTATTGATGTTTTGACGTGTATTGATAAAAAAATAAAACCAAACTGATTTTTAGAGGATTAGTTTGGTTTTATTTTACAAGTTTTTAAATTTAAAAGCCGAACCACATTTGAAACAAATAGATTAAATGAGAAACCATTTTTTACAATTCCTTTCTGTTTTGTTTTTTAAACAATAACAAAAAGAATTTTGAATTTTTATCAGATTTAGAGTATGACACACAAAAATCAGAGGAAGAGGTAAATTATGCAGGTTGCAATTTGTGATGACGAGAAAATATTCAGAAAAGAACTTCATAACTATCTTATCGCATATAAAACCGAAAGAAAGATTCAAATTGATATTTATGAATTTGAAAACGGAAAGGATTTTCTCGATTGCGATTTGGTTTTTGACATAGTATTTATGGACTACCAAATGCCCGATATAGACGGACTTGAAACTGCAAAGCGACTTCGTTTAAAAAACAGTCTTTGCAGTATTGTTTTTATTACAAGTTATTCCGATTTCTTTATAAAGGATGCTTTTGAAGTAAACACTTACAGATTCTTTGATAAGCCTCTATCCAGCGATAAATTATATTTGATGCTGGACACATATATTGCACAACAGAAGGCTCTGGCACCAATTATGGTTTATGATTTTGACGGTCAAAAAACAATACCTTTTAAAGATATCGTTCTTATAGAAGGCGACAACAAATATTGCAAAATACATACAACTACCGAAATTATCCCTTGCTCTAAAACAATAGTCGGAACATTACGTCTGCTCCCTGAATTCTGTTTTTACAGAACTCATAAATCTTTTGCCATTAATATGTATTTTGTTTCCAAGGTCGAATCCGATAATATTTTGATGATAAATGGTGAAACCGCATATCTTAGCAGAAAATATGCTCCCGGTTTCAAAAGAACCTATCGAAATTTCGTGAAAAATCATTATGTGAGGTTATAGGTGGATAAAATAATTTGGGTTCTTGATACGGTGCTATACTTACTTATTATTTTGACAATATCTTGTAAAATTTTTCAATATAGAATAACAAGAAAATACTTCATAATAATTGACGTGTTAGCCATAATAGGTTTATTCTATTCAGCCTTTGTAATCGACAAAAATGCTTTTGCACTTCTTTGTGGAGTTGTGCATATTCTGCAAATCATTCTTATATACGCATCAATAGCTAAAATTAAGCTTCTTCTAATAATTCCGATATACGCTTTCGTATACAGCGTCAATTCTATCATTATTGTATCCGTAAATAGCTTTAGTCGGATATCTATAACCAATATTACCGTTGTGGAATTAACCGTTCATATACTTGTTGCTATTTGTTTATCATTTTGTTGTTTCAACAGTAACCTTCAATATAAAATTCAAAGAATCATATATATCGTTCCAAAAAGAGTTAAGTTACTAACCTTATTTGCACTTTGTACAAGTGCGTTATTAATGGTATTGATTCTTTCAAATCCCGAAATGTACATCAATTCCTCTTGGAGCATTTCTGTGCGTATTGCACTTATTTTCTTTTCATTGTTTATTTGTACTACATTCCCTATTTTAATCATCACAGTACTTACCAACTCCTATTTAAAAAAGCAAAACGAAAGCTTCGAGCGCGAGCTGCAAGCGCAAGCGGACCATTATGTTGCCCTTGCAGAATCCAACAAGGAGTTACGTCGGTTTAAGCACGATTTCAAAAACCTTCGTATCGGAATTACTAAAGCGTTAACTTCCGGAGATTGCGAAATTGCCCTTGAAATGATTGAAAACGGACAAAATGATTTTATTCAAGCAACCGACAATATTGTTAGGTATAATACCGGCAACGGTATTGTGGATGCGATATTAAGTGAAAAGCAGAAAAAGGCAACGGCATCAAATACAGCCATTGAATTCCAAGGAATAATACCGCAAACAGTTTTTTCTCCCACGGATTTATGTATTATTTTCGGAAACACCTTGGACAACGCCATTGAAGCCTGTGAGAAAATATCAATTGATACAGAAAAGGCAATAAACGTATCGGTTAATTGCTCCGGCGGTTTTGTTTTTATATCTATTACAAATCCTGTGGCAGAAAAGGTTATCGTACATAATAACCATATCGAAACAACAAAAAAGGATCGCTCTGCACACGGATTCGGTTTGTACTCTCTACAAAAGATTGCTAAAAAATACGACGGCGAAATGAACATAATATCAGAAGAACACACTTTCACATTGACCTTAGAGCTTTGCCTTTAAATAGGAAATCGTTTTCCTTGAATTTAAAGGATATTTGTCATATTGTATTATCAATGTCGAATTTTGACAAATACATAAAGGCGGTGTCAATGCTCTTGAATAATATTCAATTTGTTATATCCATAGAAGAAATAGAACGGTATTTGCGTCATTTAGGAATAGCACGCCATTTAAAAGGGTTTTCCCGATTCGCTTATGCAATATATTTAGTTATACAAAACGAATCAAGGCTTGAGGCTGTTGTAAAAGAAGTATATATGCCTGTTGCTGAGTTTTTCGGTTGTTCATGGACTGCGGTTGAAAGATCAGTAAGAACAGTTTGCGCATACGTTTGGAGCGATAGGTGCGATAGGATAATTGAAGAAACAAGTGTCAAATTTCAGCATTGTCCCATCCCTTCTGAATTACTTGACGTTGTTTCGATGTACATTAAAGATAAACAATCGATTTCTAAATGATCAAATAGCTAACGTTTATACATTCACCGTTATTTTCTTAACCGCTAATTTTTTCTCAAAAAACGCAATGGCTCTTTCCATTTCTCTATCTCTTGCATAATAAACAAAAAGGTCATCGTTGGGCAGGTTGTATAAATCCCATAGTTTTAGAACCGTTTCAATATCAGCGGCGGTGACTCCATATTCTATATTTCTTATGGTCTTATCTGTAACACCCACTATCTCAGCAACCATTTCCTGCGTGTATTTTGATTTGCGCCTTTGTTCTGCCAATAATTTGCCCATTTCTATAAAGTCCATCATATTTCGACACCTCACGCCGATTGTATGATGAAGTAACTCGGATTTTAAGGAAATCGATTTCCGTTTTTTCCAAACAACAAGATCACTTACTATGTATTTTTCACATCCTTAATTAATACTATTCACCATACATCTACATATAATTCAAATTTTTAGTTATATGGAATAGTGATAGAATCCCGAATATGTTTAGGAGTTAATTGTACCGTTTTTAGAGAAAAAAGCAGAGTTCACATAGCTAAACATAACGTTTCTCTTGCAAAAATGAGAGACGTAGTATAGGACAAAACAATGAACAAACAAAAATTCTAACCAAAAGGAAACGGTTACCATCTTCACGCCCGAGGAAATCACAAAGATAAAAGAAGATGCAGCGAAGCAATACGCCACGGGCAAGTTGCGCGTGCAGAGATATACTTGGGCGAGGACTTCCCTCTTATTCCCGACATTACGGGGAACTTCCTCAAGCCCGAGCGATTCAGATGGCGCTATTACCGCTTATTAGACGGCGCAGGCGTCGAACCCCGTGGGTTGCACTCGTTACGCAACGAACCTCGTAAACGGCGTTAAGCAGCCCGACGTCACTATCCTATCTCTAACACCCAAGCAGGTGGCGGACATACTCTGACACAGCACTTCGCAGATAACCGAAATGTACTATGTGAAGAAGGACAACACCCGACTAAACGGATTGACCGATGCACTTAGATGCGGTGGAATACATACAAGCATATGGATATGGTCTGTGCAAGCTTCTGCTTCTATTATTTCTACGCCTTTTTGCTCACACAACTTTCGCAATATTCTCCGATATCTTTTTTGATTTGACCGTATATCGCTTGACGGCGATATTTTGGTATATGCGTTTCTGCTTCGATGCGAGGACAGAAGGATCTACCAATGTCATCCCAGCTACACTACCATCGGACACGCTATCGGTAAAAGTGTAAACAGCGTTCGCAAATACGTGCAATGCTTAACACAAAAAGGACTTATCACTACCGAGCGTACGCAGATCGTTACCAAAAGCGGTGAAACGAGAAACGGCACTTTGCTCTAAACCATTCTTCCCATCCAGCAGGTTATGGACAGACAGTTTGAAAGACAGATGACACTTGCAATGATGGGAAGCAGAAAGCAAGAAATACAAGAAAAACTGCGAAAATAACGGAGATTATTTAGTAGCAGGAATAAGAGTCGGGGTTGCACACGCTCCCGACTCGGCTCACTTCGGACGGCAACGCCGACCGTTCAAAAGTTTTCGGGCTTTTCATAAGAGGGGTTGCAAAATCACCTTTTGGGAAGGTTAGGAGTCAAGGTGCGGAATAATCAAGCAAAATCAAGGGTTTTCATAGGGGTTGCACAAGAAAAAGCCCCGCAAAAAAGCGGGGCGATAAACATCTGCATTTTTCAAAGTCCTAATAATGAATTCTAAAATAGTCCAAATACGTCTTAAAACGGTCTTGGGCGGCAAGGCAGGTATCCACAAGGAACCCTTTTTCACGGTCCCACTCTTTAAGACCACGGTAGTAAAACATTTTCAAATTATCCTCGATAATGAAAGGCACGATGTTATGCTTCAGGCATTCCTTAAAGAGAATCAGACGACCGACACGACCGTTTCCGTCTTGGAAAGGATGGATACGTTCAAACGCCACGTGAAACGCTACAATATCCTCAAAGGTCTTGGTTGCCAAATCATTGTAATCCGCCAACAGCTTTCGCATCTCATCGGCAACATTTTCAGGAAGAGTGGCATCATTTCCCCCAACCTCGTTTGGTAATTTCTTATACTCGCCAACCGCAAACCAGTCCTTACGACTGTCGCTTGTTCCGATTTTCAAAACGTAATGCAGTTCCTTTATGAGCTTTTCGGTCAATGCAGAGCTTGCCTGATTGATTATCATATCGATACAGCGAAAGTGATTGGCAGTTTCGATAACGTCGTCTACGTTCACAGAATCGTTTTCAAAGCCAATCGTGTTGGTCTCAAAGATATACCGTGTTTGGTCGTGGGTGAGCCGACTTCCCTCAATATGATTAGAGTTATAGGTCAGGTCGATTTGAATTTTATGATAGATGCCGCCTGTTGTCTTGGCGACTTTCTGTTCCCTCAAAATTTGCAACAAAGTAGGCTTATTGCTTTTTTTGTTTGCACGTTCCGGCTTTTCGGCATCGTCGGGAATGTACCAAGTTTTGCCGATAAGTTTTGCATTAGGAATTCTACCTTGAGCGCAGTAATTACGCACACTCCGTCCGGAAACTCCCCATTTTTCAGCCATTTTCGCAACGGATATATATTCCATAGTTGCCTCCCGAAAAGTTTTATCGTTCTTACTATACCACTTCATCGGCAAAATATCAATATGTTTTTCAGGATTGGCAATTGTGTTTTTGCCGATAAACTTCGGTATTGAGAGAGCGTTTTTTATCGTGATTGGAAAGCCCCGCTATTGCGGGGCGAGAATCACAACAATATTTCGTTAAACTCTATTGAAAACGCTCAGTTTGATGCTTATGGCATTGAAAAGAAAGCACTATTAGATTTTATAGAATCGCACATGGCATATATGATGCTTTAATATCAGTTTGGGCATCTGTTCTTCTTTGACAGTATGCTCTTGCAATTTTGGGAAGAATATATTATACTAAACCCAAGAAGCTTTAAAAAAACAAGGAGAAACAAGCTATGGCAAAAAGCATTCAGGATATTCTCGACATAATCCGTGAAAACGGAATCAAAATGGTTGACTTTAAAATGGTTGACATTAACGGTCAATACCGCCATGTAACCATTCCTGCAGAAAACTTTTCCGAGGACACATTGAAAAGCGGTATAGGCTTTGACGCTTCCAACTACGGTTATGCTGTTGTTGAGAAGAGCGACATGGTGTTTATTCCCGACCCCGACACAGCATTGGTTGACCCTTTTTGCGATATTCCCACCCTCTCCATGACAGGCAATGCCATGATAATCGGCAAGGAAGAAAACCGTCCCCTTGCTCAATATCCCAGAAATATCATCCGCGCCGCTGTCGAATATATGAAATCCACCGGTGTTGCGGACACCATGAAGATTCTTCCCGAATTTGAATTTTATCTGTTTGATGAGGTTGCATGGGATGTAAGCGGAAAGCATATCGGCGCTTCTGTTGATGCAAAGCAATCCTATTGGAACAGCAATGTTGAAGGCAAGGGCGTTGTTGTGCAGAAGCAGAAGAATTACCACATCGCCAAGCCCTTTGATGTTTCCTATGAATGCAGAAGCGAAATGTGCCTTCACATGAAGGATGCAGGCATCGAAATAAATTACCATCATCCCGAGGTTGCAGCATCAGGTCAGTTTGAGATCGAGCCCCAATTAGGCGAGGTTGTCCACATGGCTGATGCAACCATGATGATTAAATATATCATTCACAATACTGCTCTTAAATACGGCAAGACCGCAACCTTTATGCCCAAGCCTATTTACGGCGAAGCAGGCAGCGGCATGCACGTCCACATGCTTCTTTTCAAGGACGGAGAACCTGTTTTCTCCGACGATAACGGTTATGCAAGATTAAGCGAAACCGCACATTACTTTATGGGCGGCCTTTTGAAGCACATCGCGTCTCTTTGCGCTATAACCAACCCCAGCACCAATTCCTTCAAACGTCTTGTTCCCGGATTCGAAGCTCCCGTTACCGTTGGCTATGCTACTTCAAACCGAAGCGCGGTCATCCGCATTCCTGCCTATGCCAAATCCCCCGACAAGCGCAGATTTGAGCTTCGTAACCCCGATGCAACCTGCAACCCCTATTTCTGCTATGC
>CAZYRT010000042.1:0-10890 GCA_964650045.1 uncultured Ruminococcus sp. | reverse complement strand
ATGGCTTGATACTCCTATGATCGAAAAGATCGGCGGCGAAGGCACTATCGAAAAGAGAATCCCCGCTATGATGAGAATGTTCGGTCAGTTCGGTATCGACATCCGTAAGGAGCCCATTCTTGTTTATCCTACACTTCACTATCAGAACGGCGGTCTTGACATCACTCCCGACGGTATGACTACAAACATCAAGAACTTGTTTGTTGCAGGCGAAGCTGTCGGCGGTATCCACGGTAAGAACAGATTGATGGGTAACTCCTTGCTCGATATCATCGTATTCGGCAGAATCGCAGGTAAGAGCGCAGGCGCGGCTTGCAAGAACGTAACTCTCGGCAAGCTCACCATCGACCACGTTGCTAAATTCGAGAAGGAAATCGCAGATGCAGGCATCGAAACCGATGTTAAGTCTCCCAAGCTCCTCCCTGACTATGCTAGAAAGGTAAACGGTTAAGTTTAAGAGGATTTCCATAAAATGAATAATACAAAAAAAAGCAAGAAGGCTCTTGGTATCACCATTGCGGTTCTTCTTGTAGTTGCTGTTGCCGCATGGTGTGTCTATGCGGTAACCGGCGGAGATGAAGAGGGCATCTTCGGATCGGCTCATATCTTCAATTTCTCCAAAACATTTGTAACATTTACTCTTGTATTTGTTATCGTTGCGCTGGGATATCTTCTCGGCGGTATTGAAATCAAAGGCGTTTCCCTTGGTACAGCAGGTGTATTCCTTGTTGCTATACTTGTAGGCTGGGTTTGCACTCTCGATTTCGCTGATGTTCCCCTTTTGGGCAACTTCCACATTGAAGGGGAGAGCGATTCTATCGTTACAACCTTTAAGTCCACCCTCCAAAATGTCGGTCTTATCCTTTTCGTTGGTGCGGTTGGCTTTATTGCAGGTCCCAACTTCTTTAAGGACCTTGCAAAGAACTTTAAGACCTATATCGTTCTCGGCGTTGTAATTATTCTTTCGGGTACTGCTGTAGCGGTTATCTGCACACTTCTTACCCCCGAATACGGCCCCGAATATTGGTCCGGCGTTCTTTCCGGTGCGCTCACATCCACTCCCGGCTTCTCTGCCGCTAAGGATGCTGTTGCAGGTACTCCCGACCAGAACGCTCTTGAGGCTCTTATTACCTTGGGTCATGCTATTGCATATCCCTTCGGTGTTATCGGCGTTGTACTCTTTGTTCAGCTTATGCCTAAGTTCCTTAAGGCTGACATGGACAAGGAAAGAGATCTTCTTAAATCCGACAGCAATGAAGAGAGAAAGCTTCCTGCTAATCTCTTCAAGTGCGAAGAATTGGGTCTTATGCCCTTTGGTCTTGCAATAGTTGCAGGTCTCATCCTCGGTTCTATTACCATTCCCCTTTCTGCAGAAGGCTACAACGGTCCCTGCTTCAGCTTGGGTACAACCGGCGGCGTTCTAATTATGTGCCTTGTGTTCGGTCACTTTGGACATATCGGCAAGGTTTCTCTTGAAATTCCCCACACTACTCTTAAGGTTTTGAGAGAATTCGGTCTTATGATGTTCCTTCTCGGCGCTGGTTTCCATGGCGGCGTTGCTTTGGTTGAACAGGTTAGCAAGTTCGGCGGTGCAATCGTTGCTTGGGGCTTCATCGGCGGCGCATTGATGACTATTGCTCCTATGGTCGTAGGTCTCTTGCTTGCAAAATATCTTATGAAGCTTCCTCTCCTCAACTCTCTCGGTTCCATTACAGGCGGTATGACTTCCACACCTGCCTTGGGCGCTTTGATCAGAAGTGCAAAGACCGATGACGTTGCAGGCGCTTATGCTTCTACATATCCTATCGCTTTGGTGCTTATCGTACTTGCCTGCCAATTGATGATCACATTGATGGGCTGATAATTTATCCAAACAAAATATTTTTCGGGGAAGAAACTTTTTCTAAAAAGTTTCTTCCCCGTACCCTTTTTTCAAAAACTTTAAATTAGAGTTGTTGCAATAATGACGGCTTTTTTATTTTGCTATTGAAAAAATCTTTTGTATAAAGTATAATAAGCTAAATAATATACAGCGAGGTATAAAATGAAAAGAATTTTAGCATTATTAATGGTTTTAGTTCTTTCTGTAACAGCGTTTGCAGGCTGTAGTGAAGAACAGGAGGATAAATCCAAAGCCGAATCTGCTGTAAGCAGAGTTACAGGTATAACTGTTGATGTGACAATCGAGGATAACCTTATTTATTACGCAAACATTGAGGTTGAAAATTACGGCACTATTGTTGTTGAGCTTGACCAAAAGCAGGCTCCCCTTACTGTTAAAAACTTTGTAGGTCTTGCAAAAAGCGGTTTTTATGACGGCTTGACCTTCCATAGAATCATTAATAACTTTATGATTCAAGGGGGCGACCCTGATGCAGACGGCACAGGCGGAAGCGACCAAAAAATCAAGGGCGAATTTTCTTCTAATGGCTGGAATAACACTATTTCTCATGTGAGAGGTGTTATTTCTATGGCAAGGTCTAATGATATGAATAGCGCAAGCTCTCAATTCTTTATTGTGCACAAAACCAGCTCTCACCTTGACGGTGATTATGCCGCATTCGGTTATGTTTTAAGCGGTATGGAGGTTGTTGACAGCATTTGCAACGATGCAAAGCCTCTTGACGGAAACGGTACCATCGCTTTCTCCAAGCAGCCTGTTATTAAGTCTGTTACTATCACCACAGCAGAAAGACCTGCTGAGGAAACAAGCGAAGTTAGCGAAGGTTAATTTTTAATGAAGGTTTTAATTTTAAACGGAAGCCCCAGAAAAAACGGTAATACCGCCAGAGCTTTGGAGGAAATGGCTTCGATTTTCCGAGAGGCTGGAGTTGATTATGAAATTCTGCCTGTGGGCAGTATGAACATCCGCGGTTGCATCGCCTGCGACTGCTGTCAGAAAACAGGAAAATGCGTTTTTGACGATGAAGTTAACAAGGCGGCGGAAAAGCTGAAGGAATGCGATGGATTGGTTATCGCAAGTCCCGTTTACTTTGCTTCTGCCAACGGTACCCTCATTTCCTTCCTTGACAGGCTTTTCGAAAGCACACAGTTCGACAAGACCATGAAGGTTGGCGCAAGTGTGGTCATCTGCCGCAGAGGCGGAGCTTCATCTACCTTTGACGAGCTGAACAAATATTTCACCATTTCCAATATGCCCATTGTTTCAAGCCAATATTGGAACAGCGTTCACGGTTTAACCGAAGGTGAAGCCGAAATGGACATTGAAGGTCTGCAGACCATGAGAACCTTGGCGAAAAATATGGTGTTTTTGATGAATGCCATTCAATTGGGCAAGGACAAATTCGGATTGCCTGAAAAGGAAATTAAAACCCCTACACATTTCATACGTTGATTTAAAAAGAGTATTTTGGGGAAGAAACTTTTTGAAAAAAGTTCCTTCCCCAAACCCTTTCTTCAAAAACTTTTAATGCCAAATCAATTTGCATTGATTTGGAGAATTAAAACGGAATGTTTCGTTTGATTTCAATATTCTAACTTAGGTTGCAATTTATGCAACCTTTTTGATTTTTAGATTTAATTATTCAAACACAGGTTTATTGATGTTTTTCTTGCCATAAATTAAAATAAATATACATAAAAGTTTGTCAATGGGACGATTATCGGACATCGGTTTTGTTAGGATCGATAATGAAGAAATATAGCCGAAAGGAAAAGCTTATGGAATATTTAACATCATTAAACGAAAAGCAGCTTGAAGCGGTTTATGAAACCGAAGGCTTTCTTCGGGTTATTGCCGGGGCAGGAAGCGGAAAAACAAAGCTTTTGGTAAGTAGATATGCATATCTTGTTAAGGATTACGGAATCGATCCTGCTAATATACTTTGTGTTACCTTTACAAACAAAGCGGCAGGTGAGATGAAGCGAAGGATAAGGTCTTTTATCGGGAATCAATATGATACATCCTTGATATGCACATATCACGGCTTTTGTGTAAGAGTATTGCGAGAGGATATTGAAAAGATATTCTATCCCAAGGAGTTCCGTATAATCGACAAGGGTGACCAAAAGGCGATTTTAGGCGAGATATACCAAAAGTTTGAATTGAAGCTTGACCATGCAAGCTTTGAAAAGGTTATGAAGCAGATTGGTATTTACAAATCATTGAACCGAGGATATGTAAGCAAAATGTGCTGCACCGATTATTGCCCTATTATTGAAAACCCAGACAGCATTGACAAAAAGATCCTGGAAGAATATTTGCAGAAGCAAAAGCAGATCTATGCTATGGATTTCGATGATCTTCTTTATTTCACCTTGGATATTTTCAGAAGGTGTCCCGAGGTTTTGGAAAAATGGCAGGACAAGCTCAATTATATTCAGGTAGATGAATTTCAGGACAGCTCGGGCAATGAAATGGAATTAATAGACCTTTTGTCGGGAAAGCATCATAATTTGATGATTGTCGGTGACCCCGACCAGAATATTTATGAATGGCGAGGCTCGGATGTTCGTCTTCTTGTAGATTTTGATAAAAGCCATATTCCTACAAACACAGTTTTTCTTAACCAAAATTACCGTTCCACACCTCAAATTCTTAAATGCGCCAACACATTAATTGATAAGAACAAATACAGGCTTAAAAAGGAGCTTTTTACAAAAAGCGGAAACGGTGAATTTGTATTTCATTATCACATGAAGAATGAATATGCCGAAGCTGATAAGATCGCTGACCTTATTCAGGAGATCAAAAGAAGCGATAAATGTGATTTTTCGGATTTTGCAGTCATCTACCGTTCGGGATTTTTATCGAGAATCATCGAAAAGAAGTTCACTGAATGCGGTATACCTTATGAGATATTCGGCGGCGTGAAATTCTATCAACGCATGGAGATTCAAGACATAATGGCTTATTTAAGGTTGATAGCCTTTGACGATGATGTTTCCTTTAAACGTATTATAAACACTCCCCGAAGGCGTTTCGGCAGAGTTAAGATGCAGAGGCTGATTCAATTGCAAAAGGACGGTCAATCATTATTTGATACCTTGAAATCTAATCTTGATGACAGCATTCTCGGAAAAAGCGCAGGCAGAGAATTTGTTGAAATGATAGAAGGATTGAGGGGAACATATAAAACCGCTTCCCTTTCGGATATTGTTGAAAGGGTATGCGGAGAAAGCGGTTATGAAAAATATATCCGTGAGCTTGGAGATATGGAAAGGTTTGATAACCTTTCGGAATTTAAAAGGATTGCAAGCGAATTTGAAAGAAATTTCGGTGAGGAGGTTTCATTACGGGAATTTATTAATCAAATCTCCCTTCAGTCTGAGGAGGACGGAGAAGAAGAATGTGATATGGTAAAGCTTATGACCATTCACGCATCAAAGGGTTTGGAATTTCCAAATGTGTTTATAATCGGATTTTCCGAAGGTATCTTCCCTTCTGCAAAAACTATCGAGGAACGGAAGGAAATGGGTTTGGAGGAGGAAAGGCGTCTTTGCTATGTGGCGATAACAAGAGCAGAAAAAAGGCTTTATTTGTCGGACAGCGAGGGATATACACAAAACGGAAAGCAAAAGCTTCCTTCACGTTTTTTAAAGGAAATCGGCGAGGAAAATTATATAAGAGTCGGTACTATTTCTAAGGAATTGCAAGACAGCGCAGACGATTTTGCAAGAAGCTTGGGAGGAGAAATAATCAAATCCGAGGTTAAAGGAATCGGAGACCGAGTTTTGCATCCTGCATTCGGTGACGGCACTATTGTCGGATTGGGCAAAAACGGAAGCAGTTACCGTATAAAATTTGATAAGCTTCCAAGTGAACGAGATATTTCGGCAGACTTTTTCAACAGAGTGCAGGAAACACAGAAGCCAAGGATCGTGAAAGAAATTTTTGAGGAAAAAGAAGACATAATTCCTTTTGCAAATGAAAATCCGAATAAGCAAGAAGACATAAAAAAAGATGAGTATGTTCCTGTGGAGCAAAAGGTATTTTTGAAAAAAGTTGAAAAGAAGCAGGAGAATCAGACGGTTCAAGAACCCAAAGAGATTCGAAAGCCTGATTTGGATGACTATGAGAACCTTTGGAAAAGAGATGATGTTCCAAAAAGCGGTTGGATTTGCACCGGAGTTACCGATTTGGGTGTTCCTTGCGGTGTTTGTGAAATGTGCGGACACCAAATCATACGTTATGTTCATCACATGGAGCATCCCCAATACCGTCCCTTGGGTGTTGGATGTATATGTGCAGGTAAAATGGAGGGTGATATCGAAAATGCCAAAAAGCGAGAGCTGGAATTTAAAAGCAGACAGGCGAGAAAGGAAAATTTCAAAAATCGAAATTGGAAGATATCCAAGAATAATAACAGCTATTTAAAGATAGACGGTCATCTTGTGGTTATATATTACAACAACAAGCGAGATAATTGGAAATATTCGTTGGATAATGCTTTCGGTAAGGAGGTTTACAGTTCCAAGGAGGAGGCTATGGAAGGAGCCTTTGAAGCGTTGGAGAAATTAAAATGATTTATTGATACATAAAAACCGTTTCCTGAACAGAAACGGTTTTTATATTTAGCAAGCTTTGCTCAAAGCATAGCTCCCGCGGAAGAGAGTTAACGATTTGAACCGAGTACACCGCGGGGATTAAAATAAAATAATCAACAAATGTTGAGGAAATGTTAATACTCAGTTAACAAATTATTAGTAAAATGAGCTTAGTATACTCTACCAATAGTAGAATGGCGATTCTACCGAGATTATAGCTTTGAAAACCTGCGGTAGGTTGAAAAAAACTGTGTCGGAAAATAAAATATTCAGGGAGAATATCGGGAAGAATATATGGATGAATCTACAACCGTAAAGAATCGAACCCAATTCGGTTGGAATAATAACTCTTGTTACAGGAAAGAAGGCGGCAAAATCGGACAAGCGAAAGATTATTTATTATTCAAATGAAGAAACAGACGAATTTTCTGTTGCTCAGATAACTCCCAAAAGAATCGATGGTAATTATATTTATTGCTTCGATTCGATTTTCAAACGCTTTACCCGTTTTTTCTGGTATAGGATTGTTGCAACGCCGTTGGCTTTTTTGTATACGAAGGTCAAATTCGGTCATAAGGTCATCGGCAGAGAGAAATTCAAGGGGTTTGAAAAGAAAGGATATTTTCTTTACGGAAACCATACTCAGGATATTGGCGATGCATTAATTCCCACTATGATAAATTTCCCTAAAAGTGATTATTGTATAGTGCATCCGAACAATGTGTCAATGCCTTTTTTGGGCAGGATAACTCCCTCTCTGGGAGCGATACCCTTACCCGACGATATGAATGCATATAAGAATTTTACGAAGGCCATTGAAAGACGTTTTAATGAAGGGAACGCAATCGTCATATATCCCGAAGCCCATATATGGCCCTATTACACCAAAATACGAAATTTTTCTGATACGTCCTTTCAATATCCCATTAAATTGGATTCACCTGTATTTTCCTTTGTAAACACATATCAAAAGCGGAAATTCCGAAAGGAACCGCGAATCGTCACATATATTGAAGGTCCTTTTTATCCAAACAAGGAGCTTTCCATTAGAGAGCAAAGAAAGGATTTAAGAGACAGGGTTTTCGCTTCTATGACAGAAAATGCAAAAAAATCCGATATTGTAATGATAGAATACAGAAAAAGAGAAGAAAAATAATATGGTTAATGTTTTATTTTGCGGAAACAGCAAAATATTTGACGGAATTTTAAGCTGCAGCTTGTCTATAATGAAGCGCACAGAAAGCAAAATACCCTTCCGTTTTTATATTTTCACTATGGATGTTTCCCATATAAAAGAGGATTACAAGCCGATCACACAGGAGCAGATATCCTTCTTTGAAGCAGTTATCAAGGAATATAACAGCGAAAACCAAGTTATATTGATGGATGTAACGGATATTTATAATAAGCAATTCAGCGGATGCCCAAACGAGGGGGCTTATTGTTCTCCTTATACATTGATAAGACTTTTTGCGGATATGATAGAGGGTGTTCCGAATAAGCTTCTTTATCTTGATGCGGATATTATGTTGAACCGTGACATTCATTTGCTTTATGATATTGATATAGAAGGATATGAATATGCGGCAGCAAGAGACCATTACGGAAAATATCTTGTAAAGCCCGATTACATCAATGCCGGTGTTTTGCTTTTGAATATGAGTGAGATAAAGAAAACGGGGCTTTTCGAAAAGGCAAGAAAGCTTATTAAAACAAAAAAGCTTACATTTGCCGACCAAAGTGCAATAATTCGCTCAACAACAAAAAAGAAGCTTCTTAAGCAAAGGTTCAATGACCAAAAATTTTTGCACAAGCATACTGTTGTAAGACATTTTTCCAAAAGGCTTTTTTGGCTTCCCTATCCTCACACATCAAACATCAAGCAATGGCAGGTAAGCGAGATTCACAAAGTATTCGGTTATTACGAATTTGACGATATATTATTTGAATATATTTATCTTAAAGAAAAATTCAAGAGGGGTTGAATTATGAGCAAAAAGGTTATTCCTATTTTTTATGCCTGCGATGATAATTTTGTTAAATATACTATTGTGTCAATATATTCTATGATGAAAAATGCCTCCAAGGATTATAATTATCATATTTATATACTTCACACAGACATAAGCGAGGAAATGAAGAAAAAGGTTTTTGACCTTGAAAATGAAAATTTCCGCATAACCTTTGAGGATGTAACAGATTATCTTGTTTCTATTTCCGAAAAGCTTCCTATCAGAGATTATTATTCCAAAACCACATATTACAGACTTTTCATTGCCGAAATGTTCCCGGAATTAAGCAAGGCTTTATATATCGACAGCGATACTGTCATTCAAGGGGACATCAGCAGACTCTATGAAGAGGATATTAAGGATGCTTATGTAGGCGGATGCCATGAGCAGGCAATGATACAGGTGAATGAATACGGCACTTATGCCGAAAAGGTCGTTGGTATTTCAAGATACAATTTCTTTAATGCAGGAATTTTGGTTATCAACTGCGAGCAATTCAGAATAAAATTTGTTCTTGATAGGTTTATTGAATATCTCCACACCTATAATTTTGTGGTAACACAGGACGAGGATTATCTTAATCTTATCTGCAAGGACCATGTTTATTGGCTTGACCAAAGGTGGAACACCGAGGTTTACTGTAACATAGGTTATCCTATTCAGGAAGCCAAGATATTGCATTACATTATGACAAGTAAGCCGTGGCATTATGAGGATTGCAAGCACGGCGATATATTCTGGAGCTATGCTAAGGAGACATCAGTCTACAATGAGCTTTTAAAGGAATTAAACGAATATACCGATGAGCAGAAAGCAAACGATGATATTGTTATGAAAAATTTGGTAAAGCTTGCTGTTGCCGAAACCGAGAAGGAAGACAATTATCTTAATATTATCAACAAGAGAAAAAGGGCTCAGGACAGAGTTGCCGTTCTGCAAAAAATCGAGGAATACGAAAGAGCGGGACGATTTGATGAGGATGTGGAGGATGACCCTCCCGGAAGAGTTCTCATGCCCGATGAAATTGAATATATCCGCAAAAGCGCAAGCGAAAGGATGAAGACCAAGCTTGCATACAAAATCGCAAGAGAATTTGTTGAAGGGCTTATAAAGGACAAAAAGCTTATTATCAAGGACATTAAAGGTATTGAAAATTTTGATAGCCTTGAAACAGGCGCAGTTATTACCTGCAATCACTTTAATGCCTTTGACAGCTTTGCCATACAGATAGCTTATGAGGCTTCCAAGCACAAGGACAGAACCTTTTACAGAGTTATCCGCGAAGGAAACTATACTTCATTCCCCGGTTTTTACGGATTTCTTATGAGGAATTGCAATACTCTGCCTTTGTCCTCTAATCAAAAAACATTGACAAAGTTTGTTAAGGCGACCAACCAAATATTACAGGAGGGCAACTTTGTTTTGGTTTATCCCGAGCAAAGTATGTGGTGGAATTACCGCAAGCCAAAGCCCTTGAAAACAGGTGCATTTATATTTGCGGTGAAAAACGATGTTCCCATACTTCCCTGCTTCATTACCATGAAGGACAGCGATATTATGGGTGAGGACGGATTTTATGTTCAAGAATATACCATACATATCGGCGAAGCTATCTATCCTCAAAAGGAATTGAAATATAAGGACAGAGTTCAAAAAATGCTGGATGATAATTTTGAATGCTGGAAAAGAATCTATGAGCATGAATATCAAATGCCTTTGACTTATATAACCGAATAATGATAAACAAAGAACACAGCGTTTGGGCAATGAATCCAAACGCTGTATTCTATCTGACGGAAGGAACCATGATCAAGCTTTACAGACATTTATCGGAACCCAAGTCCGAAAGAAATCATGCCGGAAACAATGGGAGATTGCTTTATCTTTAAAAAGGAAATTATGTATTAGCAACATGGGAAAAGGAAAAAATTTTTCAAGAATTGTGTAATTGCATATTGATTTTTTCCCCAAGATGTTGTATTATGTTTTTGAATGGAAAAAAATATAAATGATTCCAGATTAAGGAATCAAACTATCAAGAAAGAGGTATAAACAAATGGCAAAACTCGATTTGAGCAAATACGGCATTTCCGGTACTACTGAAATAGTACACAACCCTTCTTACGAAGTGCTTTTTGCTGAAGAAACCAAGCCTGAATTGGAAGGCTATGAAAAGGGTCAGGTAAGCGAACTTGGCGCAGTTAACGTTATGACCGGTATCTACACCGGACGTTCCCCCAAAGATAAGTATATCGTTATGGATGAAAACTCCAAGGATACTGTTTGGTGGACTTCTGACGAATACAAGAATGACAACCACCCTGCTTCCATCGAAGCATGGAATGTTTTGAAGGATCTTGCTGTTAAGGAG
>CAZYRT010000041.1:0-11274 GCA_964650045.1 uncultured Ruminococcus sp. | reverse complement strand
GCGATAACGGGAATCATTGCACCGAAGGGGATGAAGGGAGTGAGCATTGCGGTAGCTCTGCGTTCACGTTCAACGCGGATAGTACGGAAAGCCATGATAACGGGGATAGCGCATCCTGTACCGATAACAAGAGGAATAACCGATTTGCCCGAAAGACCTACTCTCTTGAAAATAGGGTCAAGAACGACCGAAACACGGGACATATAACCGCAGTCTTCCAAAAGTGCAAGCAAGAAATACATTACCATTACCAAGGGAAGGAAGCCGATTACTGCGCCGACACCGCCGATTATACCGTCAACGATGATAGTCCGGAGGATGGGAGAAGCATTTTCCAAAAGACCGCCCACCCATTCACCGAACATTTCGATGAAGGTTACAAGACCGGGGATCTCTTGTCCTGCGATCACACCGCCTTCTGCAAGGAAGGGACCCACAGCAACCTGAGAAACCCAGAAAACAAACCACATTACAACGGCAAATATAGGAATACCTGCCCATTTATTGGTAAGAACGGCATCGATCTTGTCCTGCACGTTCTTTTCATTTGTGCGAACCTTACGTTTTTCAACAGAAGCAACGATTTTGTTTACAAATTCAAAACGCTTTCTGTCAGAAGCTTCAACAGCAGCCTTGCTGCTCATATCCACATCCTTTTGGGAATAGGGCGCCTTCTGACCCTTGCCTATAGCTGCTACAGCCGCGGAAACCAGCTTATCCAAGCCTTCTCCGTTGAGAGAAACGGTATCAACAACAGGACAGCCGAGCTTTTCGGAAAGAACAGAGGTATCAATAACTGTTTCCTTTTTCTTGTTGATGTCTGCCTTATTCAAAGCAACAACAACAGGAATACCAAGCTCCAAAAGCTGAGTTGTGAAGAACAGGCTTCTGCTAAGGTTGGTCGCATCCACGATATTGATGATAGCATCGGGATCGGAGTTCTTAACATAAGCGCTTGTAATGCTTTCCTCGGATGTAAAGGGAGACATTGAATAAGCACCCGGAAGGTCAACCGCGATCAATTCCTCATTTCCGCTGTAAAAGCTTTTTTTAATAGGACGTTCTTTTTTGTCAACGGTAACACCTGCCCAGTTGCCTACCTTTTCATTACTACCGGTAAGAGCATTATACATGGTCGTTTTACCGCTGTTAGGATTGCCCGCTAAAGCAATTCTCATTATTTATTCCTCCTTAAATGGAATTTCTTTTATATTAACAGTTTTGCTGTAAATATCAAGTTAGTCAAGGCTAACTGTCCTTCAAAAAAAATAATCCGAAGACTATTTTTTCTATTTAATGATAATGGCTTCTGCCAAATTGTTATCAATATTATATCTGCCGTCTTTTATGGAAATGACACATCCGCTTTTACGGTGGGATATTACTGTAATAGGCTCACCGCTGTAACAGCCGAGAGAAAACAAAAACGCATTAAGCTCTTCATCATCGCTTTCGATTCGCGCAACGATATATTCAATTCCCTCTTCCGCGTTTAGAAGTGTCATGTCAAATTCTCCCGAATTTCATAACGTAATCACAAAGTTAGCTTTCGCTAACCTTCACATGAATAATACACCAAACGTCGCATTTTGTCAACAATTTTTTAACACTTTTTCAATTTTGGCACAAAAAAGCAACTGAACCGAAATTCCCAAAAGGGTTTTGTGCATTATTCACAAAAGAAATGCAAAAATGTTAACTTAAATGCGGATTGTAAAATGCTTTTGGATTTAGTATAATGTAATGCAAAGGAGTGAACTATTATGAAAAAAACAAAAAGATTTTTTACATTGGCATTAACAGCGTTGATGCTTTTCTCCGCGTTTCCCTTTACCGCCTCGGCGGTAAACAGCTATTGGGGCTACACCGATTACAACACTATTGAGAACACAGGCGCCCCTGCTGATATAACAAGCTATTCCACCAAGGTAACAAGAAAATCCACCGCAAGCACTTATGACTATGTTTCGGAATACCTTTTTGAATGCACGACTGATGCAGGCAAGCTTTATTATACCCTTCAGGAGACCCAATGGGGTACCTTTAATCTGGGTATGATGTATCTTGTTGACGGCAACGGAACCAAACATCAATTTGTAGAAGGCTATACCGATTGGGAATATGTTTACCGTGTTAACGACAAAAACGGCAAAACCGTTTGGTCGGGCGGTAACCACGGCAACGAGGCTTTGGTTTCTCTTGAGCTTTACAACGGTGAAACAGGTGAAAAGCTTGAGCTTTCGGCAGGTCAATCTGCAACCTGCAATATTATCCACATCATCGAAAAGACCAAGCTTTTGAATATGTCCGACCTTGACGGAAGTTCTGTTGTTAAGGGTGACGAGCTTACAGGCTGGACCGAAAGCGATGTTTATGCTCATGTAACCAGAAAATATACCATTACAGGTCCTCAAATAAAGCTTAATGTTGACTATGAATATGTTAACAATGCTACCCATTATCAATCCTATACCTGTATGTTCCCTGTCAGCAAGAATTACGGTCTTTACTGCGATATGTATGACCGCAACGGCGGATTTATCAAATCCATCATCACACCTGAAGAAAACTCCAATTATTCGGGCAGCCATAATTCAGGTAATTATGCTACAAGAGCATTAATATACGGCAAGAACAATTCCCAATATCAATTTGATGTAAGAGTTAATACCCTTCAGGATTCACTCGAAGGTCAGATAAACAATTACAGAACAGCATTCTGGGATATGAGTTCCAGCAACAAGCTTTATTTCACAAAATATCCTTTAGGCGAATATACAGCCCCCACAATTACAACGGGCACAGAATACCACACAGAATGTGTTTGGATGTTCAGATATGAACCCGAAGGAAGAACGCCTGTTGTTGCCGAAAATGTAGCATTAAACAAGAATTATACCATTACCAACACCAACACAGCCATTAAAAACGAGGACGGCTCGGTTTCCTACGGCGCCCTTCTCACAGACGGTGTGGCATACGATAAATTTGATTCTGCCAACGACAATTGGTTCGCTCTCTGGAACGGAACCCACACAAAAAACGGTATCGCAAGCGTTACCATCGACCTTGTAAGCAAATATAAATTAAGCTCCATTGCCTTGAACCTTGCTAACCAAGCAGGATACGGTGTTTCTGCGCCTTCCGAGGTGGAAGCATTTGTAAGAACCGACAACACGGATTTTGTTTCCGTTGGTACCTTCACTCTTAACACAGGTGCCGATGCTGTTTATACCACAGAATTGCCTATCGATGTTGAGGCTACTCAGGTAAGAATTGATTTTGCTGTAAATTCCCCCTGCTCTTATGTTAATGAAATCAAGGTTTACGGCACATATTCTCCCTCTCTTGACGGCGATAATGCCCCCTTGGATAACCTTATAAGAGGATTGGATTACAACATTTCGGTAACGAACGAGCCTGTTGCAGACCCCGAATGGAATACATCCTACAAGGCTGACCTTACAGACGGTATCGCCGCAGAGGAATTTAACGCAAGCAACGACAGCTGGTTTATTTACTCAACCTACAAAAATGTTGAAAACGGCAAGGGCACATTTACAGTAGATCTGGGCAAGGTCTGCGATATTACAAAGCTTCGTCTCCACCTTGCAAATGTGGGCGCAAGCATGGGTGTTAAACCTCCCAAGACTGTTGAAGCCTTTGCATCGGTAAACGGCGAATATGTTTCCATAGGCACCTTTGCCCTCAACCGCGAGGATACTTCTATGTATTGGACAGCTCTTGAAGTTAACGATGTTCAGACCGATTCGATTATAATAGAATTTAACTTGGACGGTTCATTTGCTTATGTAAACGAAATCGAAGTACACGGAACCGAGGTTCCCGTTGAAGAGCCTACATATTTAAAGGGCGACGTTAACAACGACGGTAAATACACAGCAGCCGATTATCTTATGGTAAAAAAGATCGTTTTCGATACTCTTGACGTAACCGACCTTCCCAATCAGGAAACAGCTATGCTGAGATGCGATTGCAACGGCGACGGCAAGATAACCGCAACCGACTATTTCATGGTAAAGAGACTAATTCTATCGTAATTTTTAATTAATACAGCTATTAGATTTTGATATAGATCCCCTTACTGCAGTCTCTTGAAAAAATGGTTTCAAGCTTGCAAAAAGGGGATCTTATTTTGACGAAGGAGACATTCATGACAAACAGGCTTACACATAAAACAATATCCATAGTTATCATATTGACTATGCTTTTGAGTATCCTTCCCTTTTCTTCGGCAGCAGCAACAGAAACGTCCGAACCGATCATCGTTATAGCGGGAAGCGATTTTCAAGCTGACACACCCCAAGACGGTGCCGCTAATGTAAAATCCATAATTTCGGCTATGAAGCAGGACGGATATAATAATTTATACGGTTTTCTTTTCGGAGGCGATTATAATACCGATTATAACGCCATGGATGAAGAAATCGCTGTTTTGAAGGATGCTGTCAAATCGGAATATTCGGATTTGGATGACAGCAACATGGTCTTTGTTCAAGGCAACCATGACCCTGCCGATTCGGTTGGATTAAGCCCCAGCGGCGCAAACGACAGCGAACATTACGGTGTTTTTGTTATCCATGAGGATGATTATATGTGGTATAACGATGATGAAGCTACTGTTAAAAATACCGCAGATAATTTAAAGGCTTACCTTAAAGAAAAAAGCGATAACGGCTACAAAAAACCTGTTTTCATTGCATCTCACCTTTCCTTGGCGTATTCCAAGCGTACATATAATGACGGGGACGGTATGTATGCCCAATATCTTTTTGATGTACTTAATGAATACGGCGATAAATTAAACATTATATTCATGTACGGACACAACCACAACAATGTTTATGATGATTATTTGGGCGGCACAACCGTTTATTTAACTAAGGGCGACGAGATTTTTATCAGCCAGCTCGGCAACAAAACCGCAACTCCCAATAAGTATACTCTTAATTTTACTTATCTTAATTATGGATATGTAAGCTCGCCCTATTGCTTGAACAATGCTATTTCCATGACTGTTTTCGAAATCAACGACGAAACCGTTTCGGTAAAGCGTTACAGCGCAGGTGGACAGATCGCTCTTAAAACAAAAGGCGCATGGGCATCAAGTCTTTCCGAAACAGCGGAATTTTACGGAACTACCGATGATTATCTTAATACAGAATATTCGGGTACAGATTACATAGGAAACGGTATATACAAAAACGGTGTTGAGGTAATAAACCCCAATTTGACTCAGTTAACGGTCGATTTAAGCTCAACCAATCCGCAACCCGATTTTTATTCAGCATACACGGGATATGATATTGCCACAGCAGGATATGCAACCGGAGAGTCGGCTTTAGTGAAAATCAAAATTCCCGATTCCTTTGACCTTTCAAAGCCTGTATTTATAAAATCCTCAAAAACCGGAGATACCTCGGCATTTTTTGACCAAGACGGAAAATTAATTATCAAAACTCTTGCTTTAGGCTCCTTTGAAATATATCAGACCAACGGAACAGAGATAGCCCGGAGCAACATAGCTATTTACAAGCCTGTAACACAGTTTGTTGACGGCAAAAATACAATTATCGCAACCAAAAACACAGCAGGACAGGCGTTTGCTCTTAAATCCAACTCGGACGGAAGCCTCTCCTACGGTGAAATTCAAATCCAAAACGGATATGACGGAGTTTATATCCCCGATACAGACAACAGCTTGAAATGGCTTTTTACCCATGATGAGGATTTCGGTTATGCAGCCGTTATCGGTGACTTGAAGAATTTATCCACCGACCGCTATTTGTCTGCAGCCAACGGTGACGATCTCCAGACCGTTACCGATACCGAGGCAGATTATACCGCTTGGAGAGTGGCATCAAACGAATTTGGTGTTTATACCTTAAAGGACAAAAACACCTATGACCGTTATTATCTTAAATTCTCCGAAGGGTTTTACAGCTCTTTGGACACGGTTGCAACCGAAAGAGTTTATTTGTTTACAGAGGAAACAATTAGCTTAGGCACCTATATATATTGCTCTGATACCAATGTAACTGTCTTAGACAACATTACCGAGAACGAGCCTATCGGAATCAAAATCTGTATTGCCTCGGATGAAGGAGCTCTGGAAACAGTTGATGTAACTTTGTCGATGATCAAGAACAGCGACGGAAGCTCGGTTTCTCCCCAAATCGGCATTTACGAAAATTTGAAGCTTTATTATGACGGCAAGCTTATTTGCGATAATATTGTTCTCTCCGTAGAAAAGGACACCTCCCTTGACAAGGATAAAATTCCCTTGGATAACCTTATCAGAGGATCAGATTACAGCATTTCGGTAACAAACGAGCCTGTGGCAGAACCCGAATGGGGAACCTCCTACAAGGCTGACCTTACAGACGGTATTGCCGCAGATGAATTCAGCTCCTCCAACGATAGCTGGTTCCTCTATTCCGCCTACAAAAACGTTGAAAACGGCATCGGTACATTTACGGTAGATCTGGGCAAGGTTTGCGATATTACAAAATTAAGGCTTCATCTCTCCAACGCAGGTGCAGGTATGGGTGTTTATGCTCCCACAAAAATCGAGGCATTTGCGCTGATTGACGGTGAATATACTTCAATAGGTAATTTCGGCATCAATAACGAGGATACGGTTATTTATTGGACTGCTCTTTCTGTTGAAGATGTTCAAACAGACTCAATTAAAATAGAAATTACCTTAAACGGATTTTTCGCTTATGTAAACGAAATCGAGGTTCACGGAACCGAGACTTCTATTGATGAGCCCGACTATTTAAAGGGTGACGCTAACGACGACGGCAAATACACAGCAGCCGATTATCTTATGGTGAAAAAGATCGTTTTCGGCACTCTTGACATAGCCGACCTTCCCAATCAGGAAACAGCAATGCTCAGATGCGATTGCAACGGCGACGGCAAGATAACCGCGACCGACTATTTCTTAACAAAGAGACTTATTCTTTCATAAATAACAAAACGACCGTTGGTTTTAACTCAACGGTCGTTTCTATTAGTATAAAACAATCGAACACATAATGGTTTGAAAAGCGCTTTTCACCCATAACATCATAATACTCCCTTGGAATAGCGACGTATTCCTTCCCTCGTATTATTCTTGTTTATTGTCGTATTATTCTTGAGGCTTTTTATATCCCTCTCTGCGAAATTCGATTATTATAAGAATCATCGCCAAGATAAAGGCAACAAGGTCTGTGATGGGTGCGGCATAAAGGACACCGTCAAGACCCATAAACAGAGGAAGGATTATCATAAGAGGAACGATCAGAAGAATCTGACGCACAAGAGAAAGGATAATACCCATAACAGGCTTTCCGATAGCAGAGAAATAATTAGAAATGGTCATCTGCACACCGTTGAGCATTATCATGGAAAGGAAGATCCTCATGGTTTTTTCGGCAAATTCATTATATGCCGCTTCGCCCGAACCGAATATGGCGATAACCACCTGAGGGCAGAATTGGAAGAAAAGGAAGCCAACTGTTGCCACAAGGAAGCATACTGTTGCCGAAAGCATAAAGGTCTCCTTGGAGCGCCAATGCTTTTTAGCTCCGTAATTATAGCCGACTATCGGCTGAGAACCCTGTGCCATTCCCACAAAGAAGGAGATGAGAATGGAATTGACCTTCATTACAACACCGAAAGCCGCCTGAGGTATATGGCGAAGCTCCTCGGAATATTCAATCGCAGCATAGGTATCAAGCTGGTTGTTCATTGTAACCTGAACCACAAGGATGGCAAGCTGATTCACACAGTTGCTCATACCAAGGGAGCATATTTTAATTGCACGCTTGAAGCCGAATCTTGCTTCTCTCAGCTTAAAATCAACTGTTTTGAATTTTCTGAGATATGTTGCCGCGAAAACAAAGGAGATTATCTGAGAAATAATGGTGGCGAGAGCCGCGCCCTCCATACCCCATTCAACACCGCCCATGGGAACGAGGATAGCGTCCAAGCCGATGTTGATTACCGCGCCCACTATCATGCAGGTCATTGAAAATTTGGGACTGCCGTCTGCACGGATAAAATTACTAATTACATTGCCCAACACAAGGAAGGGGATACCGAAACCAAGAACCTTACAATAATCTACCGCATAATTCAAGGTCTCGCCGCTTCCGCCGAAAAGTGAAAGCATTTGTCGTACAAATACGATAGCTATAACGGCATAAAGAGTCGAAAGAACCCCTGCTGTTATAAGTGCAGTACCGATACAGTTTTTGGATTCCTCTTTATGACCTCTGCCAAGCTCTATAGAAAAGCAAGAGGAGCCGCCGACACCGCAAAGAACCGAGATTGCTATACAAATGGTTGTAACGGGAAAGGCGATATTTGTTGCCGCATTGCCCAAAGTTCCCACAAACTGACCGATAAATATCTGGTCAACAATATTGTAAAGGGAGCTGACTATCATAGCGATAACGCTGGGTGTTGCAAAACGGCGGAGAAGAGCCGAAACCTTCTCAATACCTAAAGGGTTTTGTTCTGTATGTAAATTAGCTGTCATTTTTTATTCCTTTCCAGCCTTGGGCGAGATCCTTCTTGCAATATACACCGCAGGTGTATCAAGAAGACTTGTGAAAATATAAATAATCATGGATGATATGATTATATTAAAGAGTGTTTCCTGTGAATAGACTCCCCAGAATGCAGCATAGGTATAGAGAACGCTGTTAACAAGCTGGGAAAGCATGGTTGCCGCATTGTTACGAAGCCAAAGGAATTTTTTGGAATCCTTGCAAAGCTTAGTTGTCTTGTCCCAAATAAAATGGTAGGCAAAAACATCAAAAAGCTGAACCAACGCATAAACAACAACGCTGCTTATCATCAATCGCGGTGTATTCGCAAAAACCGATTTTATGGATTCATGGGCAATATCATTGGAATTGGGTGTATAAAGCATCCAGCTTTGGGATATAAGAATAAATATCACCGACGTGGCAATGCCGATATAGACCGCTTTGTTTGCCGATTTCCTGCCCTCATTTTCCGAAAGAATATCCGTGGCAAGGAAGGTGGATGCAAAAAGTATATTACCGAGAGTCTGCTCCATGCCGAAAGCATCAACAACGATCGTTACCTCAATATTAGCGGCAATTGTGGCAAGAACCGTCCAGCAATATATACCCGTTTTTCCCAAAAAACGGTAAAATAAAACAACTGATGAATATAAAAAAACGGTCGATATTATCAGCAATAATTCATTGGTCATTTCAATCTCCTACACCGAAATCGGTGTTTTCAATAAGTATATCCACCCGTTGGGAATCAATATAAAGAGGCATTACACGGGAGACAAATTCCGAAATAACCTCCCTGTCGGGAGAAATATCCGTGGAATTTTCACACATAATGTTGACACATACTCTTTCAAAATACTGTAATCCGATTTGGATATCCTTTATCATGGAATCTGCAGTCTGCCCTTTTATTCCGAAAAGAAGGCAGACCTCATCAAAGTCACGGGAAATTATTTCAGGGGCGGATTCATCGATACCCTTTACAAGGATGTTTTCACGAAAATCTCTGTCAAAGGTTTCTACACCTATCTTTATTTTTACATCGATTCCCTTTTGAGCAAAACGGGCTCTGAGAGAGGGAATTTCGTTTTTGTGCATCCAATGACATTCAAAATGTATCTCATTTATATCCTTTTCGGAACATTTTGAGATTATCGCTTCCATTGTAAGGTCATCAAGATCGCAAAAGCTTCCCGAATTGATAACCTCAAGCTTTTTATGTTTTCCCGTTATCTTTTGGATAACAGAGATATTGAGCTTATAATTTTCCTTTTCATCCAAGGAAAAATCAAAATGATAATCGCAAAAAGCGCATTTTCTCCATTTACAGCCCGAGCCTCGCAAGAGAATGATCTCACGAGGATTTTTCAATGTAATTTCCGAATATCTTTCCATATTTTTCACCGTCCGTATAACCAGGCATTTTAAGTATAACATATAAAATATCCAATTAAAAGATACACTATGACGAAAAATAAGAAATTTTGTTACATATAGTTAAAACAAAATTACAAATTTGGGGGATTGCGTTTTTGTAAAAAGGGTGTTATAATATAAAGACGAATATTTAAGGAGATAGATTTATGAGGCGTTATATTTTGATCGCCGTGTCGTTTTTGCTTCTATTCGCCATAGCGGCAGGCATCTACCACGCTTATTACAACCATGGTATTCCCATAAAATACGAGGATTTTGAAAGCAAGGAAAAATATCTCTACAATGACAGATATTTTGAAGGCAAATTCAAAATGAAGATCGATAATCAGGAGATCGTCAGTTATGACTTTTTCCATAAAACCGACGATATTTACATCACTCTTTACACTACTGTTGACAACGGTACCCCTTTGGAAAAGGACGAAGAGGGCTATGTTACAGTAAAAATAGATGCGGGTAAAGAAATCGACAAGGTTTGCTATAAATGCAAGGATTATGAAATCATTTTGAGCGTTAAGGACAAAACGAGGTAATTACAATGAAAAGATTTTGGGTTATACTTTTGGCAATAATCAGCACCCTTTCCCTTTTTGCCTGCGGAAGCAACGAGGAGCTTATCGCAGAGGACGGCAAAAAGCTTGGCGGCAGACAGGCAGGTAACGAAGCTGTTTATTATTCCTTCACCTATCCCGAAGAATGGGACATGATTAGAAACAACGGAGTTATCGAGCTTCAGAAGGACTGCAACGAAAGCGATGCTGTTGCCGAATATGCAACTATTACAACTCTTGTTTATACTCTTTCCGACTCCAACCAGCTTGCAAAGCAATATTGGGAGGAGCAAAAGCCCGAGCACGAAAAGCTTTTTGAGGAATACAAGGAGCTTGATACTGCTGAAACCGAATTAGGCGGAACGATTGCCTACAAGGTTAAGTATTCCGGCAAGATGAACGGAAGAACCTATGTTTCCGAGCAGATCATCTGCTGCCGTTTGGGCGAAGTGTTCCTTGTGACTCTTGTTGCACCCGAGGAATATCATGACGGTGTTTCCCCTGCCCTTCAGTCAATTCGCGAAAGCTTTATCTTTGAATAAAAGGGCATAAAAACGTTCCGAAAAAAATTTTTAAAAAAATTCAAAAAAGGTATTGACAAATCACTTTAAGTGTGATAAGATACATAGCGTTGCAGGTCACTGCAGCGCTGAATACGGGGGTTTAGCTCAGCTGGGAGAGCATCTGCCTTACAAGCAGGAGGTCACAGGTTCGAGCCC
>CAZYRT010000040.1:0-12812 GCA_964650045.1 uncultured Ruminococcus sp. | reverse complement strand
TTCATGCTGTTTTGTGCCTTGTAGCGCAGCGGAAAGGAATGGTCATAAATATGAACAATAAATATAAAATTCTTTTGATTGAAGATGAAGCAAACATCCGCTCCCTTGTTTCCACCATGCTGGAAACCAACGGTTATCAGGTTATCCTTGCTCAAAAATGCTCGGAAGCGAAAATTATGTTTGATTCCCATATACCCGATTTGGTCATTCTTGATTTAGGGCTTCCCGACGGAGACGGAATACCGATAATTAAGCATATACGCAAAAAATTCCTTACTCCCATAATCGTTCTTTCTGCCCGTTCCAACGAGAATGACAAGGTTATAGCTCTGGATTCGGGAGCCAACGACTATGTAACAAAGCCCTTTGGCACAGCAGAACTTCTCGCCAGAGCGAGAGCCGCTTTGCGTAATTACCGCCACAGCTCCGACGAAGGCAAGCGTCCCGGAGGAAAATTCGTTCTCAGAGACCTTTCTATCGATTACGATGCAAGAAGAGTGTTTATTGAAGGAAACGAAATCAAGCTTACCCAGACAGAATACAATATTCTTGCCTTTCTTTCGGCTCACTGCGGAAAAATGATCACCTATTCTACAATAATCAAAACGATATGGGGTGACCGAGCTGACGAAGGAAGCATCAAAAAATTACAGGTAAATATGGCAAACATCCGCAAAAAATTCGGTGTAACACCCGGAGAAGCAAAATATATCATAAATGAGATCGGCGTGGGATACCGAATCGATGAATAATATATGTTAGCAAAAGCTGTTGCAAATTACATTTTGCGACAGCTTTTACTGTTTCTTTGCTATTTGTATGATAAAATGTATATGGGATTAGTTGCGTTGCAACCATTAGGTTTTACATAGATTTTACATGAATATGATATTGGATTTGACACGAAGCTGATATTGTAAGATTGTTATATAATGTCAATTTTCAGGAGAACGATTTATGAGTATTTTTAATGTCTTAACACTTATCGGAGGCTTATGTCTGTTTTTGTTCGGTATGAACATAATGGGCGATGCCTTGGAGCGCAGAGCAGGAAGCAAGCTTCAGGTTTGGCTCGGCAAGCTGACAGGCAACAAGATCTCGGGCTTTTTAACCGGCTTGGGTGTGACTGCAGTTATTCAAAGCTCATCTGCCACAACTGTTATGGTAGTCGGCTTTGTTAACTCGGGTTTAATGTCCTTGCGTCAGGCTATCAACGTTATCATGGGTGCCAATGTAGGTACAACCGTTACCGCTTGGATACTTTCTCTCGGAGGAATAGATTCAGGAAATTTATTTGTAAAATTACTTAAGCCTACATCCTTCACTCCCATACTCGCACTTATCGGCATTATTCTTTATATGTTCTGTAAGAACAGCAAGAAAAAAGATATCGGAATGATACTTCTCGGCTTTGCTGTTTTGATGTTCGGCATGGACACCATGACTGATGCAGTTTCGGTTCTCGAAGAAAACGAAGCTTTCAGAAACCTCTTTGTAATGTTCAAGAACCCCATTCTCGGTGTTATCGTAGGCGCAGTTCTTACCGCTATTATTCAATCATCCTCGGCTTCTGTTGGTATTCTTCAGGCATTTGCCGAAACAGGAGCAGTTTCCTACGGTGCGGCTATTCCCATTATCATGGGGCAGAATATAGGTACCTGTATCACCGCTATTCTTTCCTCCTTTGGTACAAACCGCAATGCAAAGCGCGCTGCCCTAGTTCACCTTTCCTTTAACATCATCGGTACTATAGTTTGGCTAAGTGTGTACGCAATCATCGATGCGGTTATCTCTCCCGCAATATTCGATGAATCCGCAACTCTTGCGGGTATCGCAGTTTGCCACTCGGCATTTAATATTGCCTGCACAGCATTGCTTCTTCCCATGTCGTCTCTCCTTGAAAAGCTCGCTTACAAATTGGTTCCCGAAACATCGGCACCCGATAAGATCGAAGAGCTTGACGAAAGACTTCTTGCTACCCCTGCGGTTGCGTTGGAGCGTTGTCACACTCTCGCCTGCGATATGGCAAAGGATGCTATGGAGACTTTGGGAGAAAGCATTCAATGCCTTTCTGAGTTTTCTTCTGAGAAATTCGATAAAATTATGGCGTCCGAGGATAAAAGTGACCATTACGAGGATATAATCGGTAATTATCTTGTTAAATTAAGCGCATCAAAGCTGAATGACCGTGACAGCGCAACAGCGGCAAAGCTTCTTAAAACGATCGGGGATTTAGAAAGAATCTCCGACCATACTGCAGGATTAGCAAAATCGGCTCAGGAAATGGCAAGCAAAAATCTTGAATTTTCCAAGAATGCAAAAAATGAATTGGGCATTATATCCGATGCAACAGCAGAAATACTATCCCTTGCCTGCAATGCTTTTGAAAACAATGATGTAAAGACAGCAACCGCTATTGAGCCTTTGGAGCAGATTATCGATGAATTAAAGGAACGTTTGCGTTCCAACCACACGTTGAGACTTCAGCAGGGTGTTTGCAGCATTGAGTTGGGCTTTGTATGGGCAGATGTTCTCACAGACTTGGAAAGAATCTCCGACCATTGCTCTAATATAGCAGGATGTGTTCTTGAGTCTTCCGAGGAAGCATTGGAGCTTCACCGTTCCGTTCGTGCATTCAAGAAAAACAATCCCGAATTTGAACCTATCTACGCAAGCTATGCAGGAAAATATTTGAATAATTAAAAAAGAAAAATCCGAGGGTTCATATCAGTACCTCGGATTTTTCTTTTTAGCGTTTTACATACTAACTTAAGAGAATATGGATTTTTTCAGAATAAAATAATCTGTCGCCGTGATTTTACCGTCACCGTTTTGGTCGCATCTATCCATTGCTGTGGTTTGATCTGCGATTTCGGTTATATCAACAGCATTAAAAACGATTTGCTTCAGCATAAGGTAATCCGTGGCTGTCAATCTGCCGTCATTGTTCACGTCGCCCTCTATATAATCCTTTTTCACTCCTACCAAAAATTCGGAGCAGAAAACGAAATAGCGGTCTACCACGTAAAATTCCAATTTTACAAACCTTGCAGTAACAGGCTGATCCGATTCGTATTTTATACAGGAATCGGTAGAATCGAGAATCAACGTGGGCGAAGCCAAGGGATAATAGGTTTGGGCATCATTGGAAATACTTATCTTGATTTCTACGGGTGCGCCGATTCCGTATTTCAAACGGTTGTCAAAATGGGCATAAAAATGTGTTAGATCGGTGCGTATCTCGCCCAAATCAATGGTGGCGCTCATTTTCCCGTTACCATCGGTTATCGATATATGAAAAGCGTGCCAATCTGTGCTCAATTCCTCATAAGCTAATTTTCCGTCAGTCAATTCTTTTCCGTCAACATTTTGATACGGCATTCCGTTTCCGTCAACAAAGGATTGACATCCATAATATTCCTTGCCTATAGAAATCCAATCAACATCATCGGAAATAAGATTATCCAAATCTATATCGCTCACATAATTATTACCGACACCTTCAGGACGTACAGCATTGATATCAGCTTGAGTCAAAATACCCTTGGCATATTTATATGTAAGGTCATAGACCTGCCGCAAGCGTTGGTTTGAAGAATGACAGGCTGTATAATACACAGCAGGCTTGCCGTCTTGATAATACATCTTAACCGAATTCATCATAGAAGAATTCATGCCGCCTTCAAGATAATCTAAATAACGGTTAAAATATTCATCCTGTGTGACCCTTGAATCAATTTCAAGCTCCATACCCATTCCGTATTCCTCGGAAATGGAAACACTCGTTATTATACGGTTAGGGTCGGAATAACCCATCCACATAAGATTTGGTTGCATACACGCAACATCGAATCCTAATTCCTCCCAACGGGTATGTCCATTGGATTGATACCAAGGAATCCATATAAATTTCAAGCCCTTTGAATGGAGATACTCCGAAGTATATTGAAGCAGTTGAACATCATTCTCCTCAACAAGAAATTCTTCCAACCAATAGAAGCCAACCAAATCGAGATTTTTATATCCCGCCTGTTCAAATCGGCTGATTTGCTCATCTATCATCCATTTTATAGCATATTTTCTGTCTTCGTCTTTTGAAAAATTAAGTGATTTTCCACCCAATGCGCCAAAACTATAGGCATTTCTGCAGGGATATAAAATAGTAAAGAAAACTCCTGCCTTACTTTCGGTATCGTTTAATGCCGCCTTGGTATTCCCATAGGCTTCCTCTAATGCATCCACATTGGCACCGTAGGCGAAGGTGTCATCTACATAAGCTGTCCAGTCTTGGGATTTGGTGGGATTGTTCACATCCACATGCATTCTTGCGCCCGAAGGACCATAGTCCATACATGGCAAAAACAAATAGCTGTCAAAGAAAAAGTCTTTTATGTTACCGTTTGTATCAAGATAAGCGGTATATGGCATAAGGTCATCGGAATAATGTCTGCCGTTATCCAGACCCGATGTGCGGAAAGTATATGTAAGGCATACATTCTCATAACCGCAGAGATCATCCGCCGTGGGAACGCTTGTACTTGCATTAGCAGTCAAGAATGTCATGTTGCCCAATATCATAAAAACGATCAACATTACTGAAATTATTTTTCTCATGGTAACCTCCCAAGGCTTTTTTACATTATAACCCAGCATCATTCCGGCTTTTTCAAAAGAATAATCTCCCAATTGTAATTATGAAACTCAAGATGAATATCATAGGAAGATACTTCACTATAACCGTTTTCCAAAAGATATTCATAGCAATCGCCCCTGCCCATTGTCCACACACGATCGGAAAGGGATTTGACTTCGGAAAGGGTATTCACCACATAAGCATCTCTTCCGAATGCACAATAGGTATCTTCAACACGCCAATCGTTTTTATTGTAATAGCATACCGTGTTTTCGGGATACATAACGGTCATGACATAAACACTTGCATCATCGATAAGGAAATCGTCCTCTGCCGTTATCAATGGGTCAAAGGTATCCTCGATCGTATGGGAAGTTTCGCTATACATAAGATCGTAATAATAAGCCGTCTGCACCGAGAAAACTGCGATAAGAAACGCCGCCGCAATCGCTTTTGTCGGTTTAAAGCGAAGCTTCGAAATCAGCAAGGCGATCATAAAAAACAAAAATCCTTGAATAACAACAGTGTATCGTATATAATATACTGCTCTGAAAAGGGAAATAATAAGCGTGGCGCCGATTATTCCGTAATACACCTTACACGATGAAGCAAGGGCTCGTATCTCGTTATTCGTAAATCGGTCTTTCTTTACAAAATAATAAAGAATAAGCCCGGCAACACAATACAGAGCGAAGAAGAAAAATCCGTTGATCGAATATAAGGGATTGATATAATCGTTTTCTGTTCTCTCCACAAAAACTTTCAGCACATCGCCCAACAAATGATATGAGCTCAGGTCAAATCCAAGGTCCGGCCATTCCACCTTTATCCAGGTGGCGCCGCCGAGAGATATCTGCAATAGGAAAACCAATGCTCCGGGAATATATGCTCCAATCTGTATTGCGGCATTTTTAAACCAAGATTTGGCATCGAGTTTTTGCTTCTTCGTCTCGTAGATCAACACAAGATTGATGGCAGCAGAAGCGAACAACCCAAAATAATGAGTATATGCAGCGGCAATGGAAAACACCAGAAACAGAACTCGGTTTCTTTTCTGATCGGGCTGTGTAAAAAAGCGATAGGCATATATCGCCGTAAGCATAACAAAATACGCCGCCCAGGTATACATTCTGATCTGCAACGCATAATTAAGGGTAGAAGCGGTAAAGACTGCAACAAAACTAAACCAAAAACCGATTTCTTTACCGAAATCACGTCTTATATGTGTAAGCCCGAGGGAGGCGAAAAGAATTGCTCCGATAGCCGAAAACAGTCTCATAACAGGTAGCGAATTGCCGAAAACCATAGTAAAAAGCTTGAGCATTACATAATATAAATGAGGATGAACGTCAAAGGTTGCCCATTTTATAACATCAAAAAAATCATTGCTTACAAGACCTACTGTATATGCATCATCAAACCAAAGACTGTTTTGAAAGCAACCGCCCGCAAATACTATTGCGCCTATGATAAGAACTGATATATGTAAAAAATACTCTTTGAAAAGCCTCTTCATAAGATACCTCCGAAGCCTGCACATTGACTAATCAAACTTTGTAACGGATATAAAAATCACCCCAAAAAATTGCAAAGAAAGGCTCTTTCCGGCTATAAATATAGCACAAACGAAAAGAGAAGTCAACACCGGGGAGAAATGCAGTATGATTGATTAGAGAAAGAAATCTTCCGATTACCAAAGCAACTGAAAAACACCTCTGACTTTTAAAAAATCAGAGGTGTTTTGTGTTGATTTAATTGATGCTCTTTCGGAAATAAACGCTTATTCTTCCATAGGAGTGCCGATAACCAGCTTGGCTTCAACCTCGTCTATCCAAAGGAAATTGCCGTTTACCGAAATTTCAAATTTAATATAACGGTAATCAACAACAGTGTCGGATATTACGGTTACAACATTAAGTTCACTGGCAGTTCCGTCCACATCGTTTCCGTTGCCCATTGAGGTCGCAACTGCCGCCCCGCCAACAGGCTCATAGTTGGTTCCGTCATCAGAACCGTAGATCTTAATATCCTTACAGTTCTTTATTCCCCAGAAACCGCCTACCGAATAAACATTATAAACATTAGACCTTGCATTTTCGCCTAAATCAAAGGTTATAACAACAGGATTTTCCGAATTATTCCATGCGGCATAGCTGTTTACTGTGGGGTCATTGTTGCTCTTCTTACCGTCTGCAAGACGTTTGCAGTCATCAACAAAGCTGTCGGAAAAGCTGTGATAATTAGGCTCGGTCGTTGTATATTTGCAATCCTCGCTTACCGATTCATCAACACAATGATCAAGAATCGCATTTGACAAGGAAGCGCACATATCCGAAATTGATTTTTTGTCTGCACCTGCATTTCGAGACAGCGCGGTTGCATCACCGAGAAGATTTTCAATCTCGTTATAACGTTCTTCCGAATAATCGGCTTTAGAAATATTCTCGCTTGCGGTTATCAATACATTCAACGCAGCTTTGTCTCCCGAAGCAACTGTTACAGTCACAGGCTCGGTTTTGAGAACATAAGTGCTTCCATAGGGCATTTCTGCAACATAGCTGAAGGAAACTGTTGCGGTTCCCTCTTTAATTGCAACTAGTCCGCCGTCCTTTAATTCAACAGAACCGTTGTCGGAAACAACATTGATGCTCGTATCCTTTATTCCGATAACAAATTCCTCACCGCCATAGGTCTTACCCTTAACAGCGCCGCCTGCATAGCTTGTGCCGACTTCCATTACAAAATCATCTGCAATGATTGTTTCTGTCATATCCTTGGTCCATTCGGGATATTTTTGTTCTGTGGAAACAGGCGTTTTTGTTATTTCAAATGTATCAAGAACCGATTTGTCTTTAACACGGTAGGTCGTTATTTTAAAGGATGTGTCTGTTATTTCTACATTAGAGAAGGTTGTAACATTCTTTTCCTTTACAGCCGCATGGGGAACGCTTGCATCATCGTGAAGGTCATAATATTTAGAGCCCGATGAGCTGGAGCCTGTTACATAAAGGATGCCCTTAGGGTCATGTACCGAGGATTGAACCCCCTCTGCCATATAGGGAGTGAAGCCGTCCTCGATCATATAAGCACGGGAATAAATATGTTCGTGACCATTGAGTACAACATCAATGTCAAATTCTTCCATCATGGGAGCGAAAAGATTACGGATATTTTCGATAACCGTTTCGGTAAAATAAGTTCCTGCACCGAACATAGCATGGTGCATAACAACTATTTTCCATTGAACATCAAGATTTTCCAAAAGCGCAGATTGGATAAATGCCTTATGCTCGGCAACGCTTGTGTTATTAGCATTCAAATGAATAAACAATGCGTTGTTATAGGAATACCAATAATCTCCGCCTGCGGCAGTTGTGCCGTAGGTGTCTCCGTTGATTTGTGTATTGGGGTTATTAAAATGCTGCGAATAAAGGTTTGCATCGGTATCATGGTTGCCTACTGTGGTTGCAATAGCCAGACTGTTTAAAATATCGGAAGAAAGGAAGCCGCTGTAATTAGCCTCGTCTGTGCAAATCTCAACTTGGTCACCTGCAGAGACCAACAAGGATGTATCGGGGAACATTTCCATTGCAAGAGAAAGAGTTTTGCCCCATTCGCCTGCATCGTCCTGACCGCCCCAGGATGCGCCGATCTGAGGGTCGCCAACGAAAATAAAGTTAAAGGAATCAATAGGGTCGGTTTCAAAATAATAGTTTTCGGAAATGCTGTCGCCGTTAACTATACGGTAAACATATTCCTTGTCGGGCAAAAGACCCTTAATGGTCGCTTTATGAATATATGTATTTGTATGAGCTGTTGTTTCGGAAGCAGATTCAGCATAATCCTCGGGAAATTCATCGCCGTTGCGGATAGCATACTGAACAGTACCCGATTCCTGAGAATTAAAATACCATGTGAAATTACGCATAGATTCATTTTCGCCAACATTCATGGAAAGGTTCTGAATATCAGGCAATTTAACCGATAAATCGGTCATGGAAAAATAAACGTCCGAGCTGTTGTATCTTTGGTTATGCACCTCAACAGAAATAACATTTTTACCAACCTGAAGTAATGAGGAATCAACAGAGAAGGTAACCTCTTTAGGTACTCCCTGTCCCGAGCCGCCGAAGGAAAGATTGGTAGAAAATCCGCCTTCGGGTTCATCAAATGCCGCAATACGGGTACCGTTTAAATAAACTATCGCCGCATCGTCATAAAGAATAGTGCAAACAAGGCTCAAGGAAGGAGAAGGAAGCTTTTCCAATTCAAATTCCTTACGGAAGAAATAGGTAGGCACGCAATTTCCGTTTGCTTGATAATGAGTAATCAACACTTTGGGGATAAAGCCATCACCCAAATCTTCAAGCTTTCCCGATTTTGCGCCGAATATCGCTTCTATACCCTCGTTGGTTTTCCATGCGGAATCGTCAAAATCCAAATTAGTCCAGGATGTACGGTCATCCTTAGGAGAAGGGTCGGTACCGTCATCAAGATATTTCCAAACCGAATTAAGGTCAACGATCTGCAATTCTTCTCGGAAATAGGTATCTTCCTCAACAGAATTATCGGAAATATCCGACAAAACATCAGATTCGGGCTGTGATACTGCCTGCTCATCGGAACAGCCCCATGTAAGAAAAGCTGTGACAAGCATCAGCAAAGCCAAAATCAAGGACAAATTCTTTTTCATTTTAAGTTCCCTCTTTTCTTTTTATTTTCTATACCCAACCCAAAAGCGCAAACCAAAGCGCTTATAGGCACAGTTAACACAACGGCCGAGCTGCCTGCGATTCCCGTGGCAAGCTCCAATGCCATAAAATCCGAGGATATAAGCTGGTCAAACTGAATACCGTAGGAAATGAATATAAGCAAGGATGCAAGAGTTCCGCCTGCAAAAGCAAGTATCAATGTGTTGGTCATGGTACCGATCATTTCTCTGCCGATATTCATGCCTGAACGGAACAATTCCTTTGATGTTATCTTAGGGTCAAGAGTTTTTATTTCCCAAAGAGAAGCCCCCAACGAAACCGCCACATCCATAACAGCACCCAAAGCGCTTATAGTCACACCTGCGAAAAGGATTCCCGTCAAGCTAAGGTCGGTAGAATAGGATACCAAAAGAAGATTCTCGGCTTCGGGCAGAGTCGCATCGGTAATATTCAGCATAATAGTGAATATCCAATAAAGGAAGGTAGCAGAAAAGCTTCCTATTATAACACTTAAAAGGTTAAAATATGTACGTTTTGATATTCCGCTGATGCAAAAACAGCTTGCCGAAGCACTTAAAACCACCGTTATAAATATTGTAATAAAGGGCGGCTCACCCTCATAAAGCCTAGGCAAAAGATAGCATATCACCATAGCAAGAGTGAAAAGCAGACCTACACAGCTCATAAATCCTTTTTTCCTGCCAACCGCCAAGATCAAAAGCAGAAAAAATGCAATTATCAACATAACCGGCAATGTGCGGTTATAGGAATAAATTGTATAATAAGGCTCCAGCCCTTGGGGAATATCAGCGCGGACGATAACCTCGCTTCCCTCCTCTAAAATCACCTGATAGGTCGGAGTAATGAAGCTTGTTATCTCAACAATATCGCCCTTTGTTTCCCCCTCTAAAATCTCAACAAGCAATTCCTGTCTGCCCGTTGTATAGCTGTTTTCGTTGCTGTCGGAAAGGTCCTCGGACACAACCTTTGTCACTCTGCCGCTGACATAGCTTATATTAGAGGTTTCGAGAACAGCAAATGAGTATTCTCGTGAACCTATTCCCAAAAACATAATTAGAGTTGCAACAAGAATAATTGCAGTAATAGCATACTCAGCAACACTTTTTATTGAAGGCTTTTTGAAATTCATATTACACCTTTTCAATAATATTCATATCTCTATTTTACACAAAACTCACAGTATTGCAAGTATTAAGACTCAAATCTTTAGTTTATTTTCTTGCCACAAACGTAACAACATTTGTAGTAAGCAAATTAACTCCATTTTCTCTGGGAATATCGTATTGCTGTCCCTGAACCGTTTGCTTCAATATTGTCCATTGACCGAATTTTTCATTTAGAATGTCCAGCAATTCGTCGGTTTCTAAATTAACCTCAAATTGCGCCTGCAATTCTTTTCCGTTGGCTTTGTCATATTCCTTTACCTGAGAATTAATAACCATACAGACAATTCCATTTTGGCAAATACCGTTTTTGATTTCTTGTAATTTATCAATAAACATTTCCTTGGAAGCGATATGCTCCAGCGAAGATACTCCAATAATCAAGTCATATCGGTTTTCTTTGATTTCAAAGCTGTCAATTGAGCTTATGATTCCGAGAATATTTTCTTCAACACCAAATTCTTTTGCATATAAATACAATTTTTCAATTGCCAAGTCCAAAATATCAACACATTCAACCCTGCATTGGATGTCTTTATATTCCTTTGCAATGGATATGCTGTTTCTGCCTATACCGCACCCAAGGTCTAACGCATTTAGTTTTTTATATTCCTTAAAGAACGGCAATATATCAAGAACGGTTTTAATAGGCTTTTTCAGCCAGGTTTCGGTTTTGTATAGCTCATCATCGGAATACATTTTTATATGGGATATTTTTTCTTTTTCTCTTATTTGCTTAATTCTGTCATCCATGGCTTATAACCCCTAAAATTCGTTTATGATAGTATAGCATAATAGAATCGAACACGCAATGGTTTGAAAAGCTCTTTTCGCCCATAACATCATAATACTCTCTCGAAATAACGACGTATTCCTTCACTCGTATTATTCGTTCTGAACAAAAAGTTCATTTTCAAACGACCCTACGGCGAGGAAGTTTCGAGGAGAAAAAACGGAATTTATACCAAAAATGACCGCCGTAGGCATTACGGGTTCAATTCTTTTATGCTATAGCAGATTCATCATGTATTTTCAAGAAAAAGCAAACCTCCGAGAAAAACTCGGAGGTTTGTGTTAATATATTACAGTTAAAGTAACAAATTATTTGCCCTGCTCAAGAGCCAAGGTGATTGTAGTTGCGTCGCAAACCTCGGTAGGTCCAAAATACTGGATAGCGCCGGGATAAACGAAGCAGGTGTTTTCTGCCCATTCTGCTCTGTGTTCAGCGAAATACTTGAAGGGATTGCCGTCCAATTCAACCAAAGCCTTGCGGATAACGGGCTTGTCTTTACCGTGTCTTCTTTCGATGTTCATCATCTTGGTCATAGGCATACCGCCTGCAATCCATTCCTCTGCAGGATTGCTGAGGTTGGAAACCTTGGAAAGGTAGCCTGTGTAGCCGTATTGAATAAGCATGAATGCATTATAACCGAGAGAATAGCAGTAGTCTGCATCGAAGTTAGAGGGGAATGCGCAACGTCCTTCATAACCCAAGAAGTGGTGAAGTGCAGAGAACTTACCATTGAAGGTGCCTGCTGCCTTACGAGCCTTAAGGTTATCAGCAACCAGTGCGGAGAAGAGCTTTTCAGATTCGATAAGAGAAACCTGAACGTTACCGTGAGGATCGCGTTCAAGGAAGAGCTGCTGCTGGATAGATTCGGGAAGGATAGCGAAAACAGCCATAGATTCCTTTGTCAAGCCTGCTTCGATAAATGCATATTTATCTGCCCAAGTGGGGAGAGCATTGAATACTTCAGTCTTTTCGCCTGCGAGAAGCTCGTTGATTTCAGCGATAAGCACAGAGAATTCGGGAACAAATTCAACGATACCTTCGGGAATGATCGCAACACCGAAGTTCATGCCCTTTGCAGAACGTGCAGCAACAGAATCTGCGATATAGTCAGCGATTTGTGCCATAGACATCTTCTTAGCGGCAACTTCTTCACCGATAAGGCAGATGTTGGGACGGGTCTGAAGAGCACATTCAAGAGCAACGTGAGAAGCGGAACGACCCATAACCTTAACAAAGTGCCAATATTTCTTTGCAGAGTTAGCATCACGCTCGATGTTACCGATGATCTCGCTATATGTCTTAGCCGCAGTATCGAAGCCAAAGGAGCATTCGATATCCTCGTTCTTAAGGTCACCGTCGATAGTCTTGGGACAGCCGATAACCTGAACACCTGCGTTGTTTGCAGCAAAGTATTCAGCCAAAACAGCCGCATTGGTGTTGGAGTCGTCGCCGCCGATGATAACGATTGCGTTGATGCCGTGCTTCTTGCA
>CAZYRT010000039.1:0-13871 GCA_964650045.1 uncultured Ruminococcus sp. | reverse complement strand
CGCAATGCTCACACCTTTCATCCCCTGCGGTGCAAAGATTCCCGTTATCGCACTTCTCGCAGGCTTGTTCTTCCCCGAATCCTCTTGGGTTTCCCCTGCAATGTATTTCCTCGGACTTATCCTTGTGTTCCTCGGCGCATTGCTTATTAAATGGATCTCCGGCTATAAATACAGAAAATCCTTCTTTATCATCGAGCTTCCCGAGTATAAGGTTCCTTCTGTTTGGAACGCATTCAAATCTATGTGCGCCCGCGGCTGGTCTTACATCGTTAAAGCGGGTACTATCATCCTTCTTTGTAACGCTGTCGTTACAATTATGCTAAACTATACCTGGACCTTCCAGCCTGCTGAAATGGATTACGGCACCGCTGTTATCGTTGAAGCTGTTGAGGCTGACGAAGAAGCAGGCACCGAAGAAGTTGAAGGTGTTGATGCTTTCGTTGTAGCTGACGAAAAGCTTGAGGGCATCACTTCCGAAACCGTTGACTTCGATGGTATTGTAGTTTACGAAGCTGATGTAGAAACACTTAAGGGCATGGGCATCGAAAGCGATGAATCTGCCTATGTTATCTCCGAAAGCTATGCTGAAGAAAATGAGCTTGAGGCAGAGCCTGTAGCTGACCCCGAATCTTCTATCCTTCACGATATTGCAACCCCCTTCGCATTCATTCTCATTCCTCTCGGATTCGGTATGTGGCAGTTGGCTGCTGCGGCAGTAACCGGCTTTATCGCTAAGGAAGAGGTTGTTGGTACATTGGGTGCAGTATTTACCGCATTAGCTGTAAACGAGGATTTCGAGCTTCTCCAAATGGGTAACGGCGAAGCAGTTCTCGGTATCACCGCGGCGGCAGGTCTTGCATATTTGATATTCAATTTGTTCACACCTCCCTGCTTTGCGGCTATCGGTGCAATGAACTCCGAAATCAAGAGCAAGAAATGGCTCTTTGCAGGCATCGGACTTCAGTTCGCTATCGCCTATGTTCTTTCCTTCCTTGTGTACCAGATCGGTACAATCGCTTCCGGCAACGGTGTTGGTAACGGCTTTGCAGCAGGTCTTATTGCTGTAATTGCTATAATCGCTTTGGTTGTCGGTCTCGCTATGAGATCCAACGCAAAGATGAAGAAGGAATATTCCAACAAAAAGGCTTCTAACTAATTTTAAAGAGGAGTGATCCTATGTCCCCTGTTGATATTATTGCGGCAATCGTTCTTGTGGCGATATTAGGCGGAGTTATCACCTATATCGTAAAGGCGAAGAAACGCGGCGTGAAATGTATCGGCTGTCCTTATGCCGAGCAATGCGCAAAAAAGGGCTGCGGATGCGGCAATCAGGGCGATAACGGTCACGGCGCGAAATAATCTTTAATTAAAGGAGTGTTTATTTATGGATTGGATAATTTCAAATGCTTCAACAATAATCGCTTCTGCTGTTCTCTTGTTGGTTATCGGTTTGATTATCTTTAAATTGATAAAGGATAAAAAATCGGGAAAGACCTCCTGCGGTTGCGGTTGCGGCTGCCATTCCGATGACGATAAAAAGAACGAGGAAAACTAATTAAAACCTTCATTATTCTACCTCATAAAAACGTAATTTTAGAGCCGAAGACTTGAATTTTCGGCTCTTTTACGTTAATATTATATAAGTAAAAACTCAATCGGAGGTATATCATGCTTTTTGAAAAATCTGAAAATACTGTTATTTCTGTTGAAGGAATGCATTGCAACCATTGCAAGGGCAAGGTTGAAGCAACACTCAAGGCATTGAAGGGTGTTAAGAAATTCTCCGTTTCCTTGGAAAATGCTTCTGCAGAAGTTTCCTATTTTCCTTCTAAAATTTCTCCTGTCGATATTGCAAGCGCTGTTACCAAGGCAGGTTTTCCCTCTAACGTAAAATGAAAAAGGATGTAACCATAAAGGTTGGCGGAATGTCATGTGTGCGCTGCTCCGCCGCAGTTGAAAATGCCCTTGATTCAGAGGAAGGTGTTCTCTCCTGCTCGGTATCCTATGCCAACGGCAGGGCAGATGTTTCCTTCGACGATTCGCTGACTGATATAAAAAAGCTTCATAAAGCTATAAAAAAAGCCGGCTATTCTGTTTTGGAGGATGTGAGGGTCGCAAGGAGAAGAGAATTTAAGCATTCGGTTATAATGTTTGTTTTCTCGGCTTTGTTTTCTCTCCCTTTCTTTGTTATGATGGGTCAGATGATGCTCGGTCATCATTCTCCATTTATGCATAACGGATTATTGCAATTTATATTTGCCTCTCCCGTTCAGTTTGTGGCAGGCTTCCGATTCTATCGGGGGGCTGTTAATTCTCTTAAAAACAAAAGCCCAAGCATGGATCTTCTTGTTGCATTGGGAACAACAGCCTCTTTTGCATATAGCGTTTATATGGTGATAATCGGGGGAGATACCTTTTATTTCGAAAGCTCTGCTATGATAATCACCCTTGTTTTGCTTGGCAAAATGCTGGAATCCCGCGCCAGAGCCAAAACAAGCGAGGCTATCGAAAAGCTTATGGACCTTGCGCCCAAGACCGCAACAGTTATCCGTGACGGAAGGGAAGAGGTCATCCCTGCTTCTCAAATAGTTTTGGGCGACATTATAATGGTACGTCCCGGCGAAGCCGTTCCTGCTGACGGAACACTTATAGAAGGAAACGGATATATGGACGAATCCATGCTTACGGGCGAAAGTATGCCCGTTTCCAAACGAATGGGCGACAAGGTTTTCGGGGGAACCGTTAACGGAAAAACCTCCTTTAAATTCCGCGCAGAGGGTGTCGGCAGCGATACCGTCCTCTCAGGTATAATCCGATTGGTTGAGGATGCTCAATCCTCAAAGGCGCATATCCAAAATACAGCAGACAAGGTTTCGGCTGTCTTTGTGCCCGGCGTTACTCTGATTTCTCTTGTGACATTTATCGTCACATATTTTGTCACAAAAAGCGTTTCAAACGCATTGGACAGCGCAGTTGCAGTTCTTGTAATAGCCTGCCCCTGTTCTCTCGGTCTTGCTACACCGACAGCATTAATGGTGGGTATAGGCAGAGGTGCATCCATGGGTATTTTAATAAAAAATGCCGATGCTTTGGAGCATTCCTGTAAGATAAAGGCGTTGATTTTGGACAAAACGGGAACCGTTACAGAGGGCGATCCCCGTGTGACAGAAATCCTGTCAATTAACGGCGATGCAGATGAAACGCTTAAATATGCTGCAGCCGCAGAAGCATATTCCGAGCATCCCTTGGCTTCGGTCATCGTTAATGAGTATAAGGGACAATTGCCCAAATGCGATAATTTCCAATCTGTAACGGGTTGCGGTATTTCCGCTTCCGTGGAAGGTAAAGAGGTTTTGGTTGGTAAGCCCTCTTGGATAGAGGAAAAATGTGACCAAGCTCTTCCCGAATCTGTCTCTCTCCTTGAAAAACAGGGGAATACCGTTGTTGTGGCGGCGATAGATAATCTTCCTGCCCTTGCAATCGGTGTTTCAGACCCTGTGAGAGAGGATTCTGCCCAAGCTATCGCTAAATTAAAGTCATTGGGAATTAAAACCGTTCTTGTAACAGGTGATAACCTTTCTGCCGCAAATGCTGTTGCAGAAAAGGTCGGTATCGATGAGGTCATCGCCAATGTTCTTCCCGAGGGTAAGGTGGCAAAGCTGAAGGAGCTTCGATCTGTTTACGGTGTTGTAGGAATGGTTGGCGACGGTATCAACGATGCGCCTGCCCTAACCTCTGCCGATATCGGATTTGCTGTAGGAAGCGGAACCGACATAGCCATGGAATCGGGTGATATTGTTCTTGTGGGAGGCGGTATTTCGGCTGTTTCTCAGGCGATCTCTCTTTCCAAGGCAACTATGAGGAAGATAAAACAGAACCTTTTCTGGGCATTTTTCTATAATACCGTGGGAATCCCTCTCGCCGCGTTCGGTCTTTTAAGCCCTGTGATCGCAGGAGGCGCAATGGCGTTTTCCTCAGTTTCGGTCGTGACAAATTCTCTCCTTTTGAAAAAGTCTAAATTGAAATAGCTATCTGTAAAAAAAGAGGTAAGCCGCCTCTTTTTTTCTTTCTCTTTCTGTTGACTATTCTTTCGTATTCTGTTATTATAAAACAAATATGACCTAAATTTTTTGAGGTGACTGAAATGAATACACAAAACGCATTTGATTATCTCACAGGTAAGCTTCAATTCAATCCCGATGACGGTGCGGCTTTTTCTCTCCGCGGTGCTTTAGAGGGTATTACCCTTCTTGAAAACAAGAATAAGGCTCTCCCCTTGACCAAGGAAGAAAGGATAGCCTTTTTCGGCAGAATGCAAAAGGATTATCTTCTCCTCGGTACAGGCTCGGGCGGCAGAGTTGAGCCTCCTTATGTTACAAACGTTTTCGATTCTCTCCGTGATCTCGGCGCACAGCTTGATAGCGAAGTAGAGGAATTTTACGATGCCTTCGTTAAGGAAAATCCCTATGAAGGATTGGGTCTTTGGGCTCATCCTGCTTCTCAGAAGGAGCCTTTGCTTGAAGAAGCTTTTGTTGCTTCGGCTTCTCAGAGAAATGACACAGCTATTTATATAATCACCCGTACAGCAGGCGAGGACTGCGACCTTAAATTTGAAAAGGGCGGCTTCTGTCTTACGGATATCGAAATCTCCAACCTTAATCTTATCCGTAAAAGCTTTAAGAAGTTTATCGTGCTTCTTAACGTTTGCGGCGTTATCGAATTTGAAGAGATCATCAATTCCGACCCCGATTCTATCGTTATGCTTTGGACAGGCGGTATGATGGGCGGTATTGCGGCGGCAAAGGTATTAATGGGCGAACAGAACCCCTGCGGCAGATTGCCCGACACCATTGCAAGAAAGCGTGAGGATTATCCCGGCTTTAAAAATTACGGCACGACCGACCGTCTGCTTTACCAAGAGGATGTTTATGTAGGCTACCGTTATTTCAACACATTTGCGTCTGATAAAATTCTCTATCCCTTTGGCTACGGTCTTTCCTATACAGAATTTGGAATCTTCTTTATTGATATCCACCGCAACGAGGGCAAAACCAAGATCCGCGCTGTTGTAAGCAACCTTGGCTCTGTTGCAGGCAGAGAAGTTGTTCAATGCTATGTTAACCTTCCCGTGGGCAAAATAGGCAAGCCCAAGAAGGTTCTTGCCGCTTTTGCGAAAACTCCCCTTCTCGCTCCCGGCGAAAGCGCAACAGTTGAGCTTAATTTCGACGATTATTCTATCTCCTCTTATGACGATTCGGGTGTAACAGGCGACCGCTACAGCTGGGTTCTCGAAGCAGGGGAATATGTTATCAACGTTGGCAAAAATGCTTCGGATAATGTCGAATCCTGCTCCTTTACCGTTAAAGAGGACATTGTTCTCAAGACCTGCGAATCTGCGTTGGCTCCTGTTGTTCCCTTTGACAGAATCGTTAATAAATCGGGTATCATGGCTTATGAGCCCGTTCCTACCTATATCCCCAAGGATGAACCCATTCCCGAAACATATCCTCAAATCGAAAAGGACGGCAAAACTCTTGCCGATGTTGTTGACGGAAATATCACAATGGAGGAATTTGTCGCGCGATTCAGCGACAAGGACCTTATTCACATGGTTCGCGCAGAGGGTATGGCTTCTCCCAAGGCGGCTCCCGGTAACGCTGCCGCATTTGTGGGGATAACTCCTTCTCTCAAGGCTTTGGGGCTTCCCGTTGTTTCCTGTATCGACGGCCCCTCGGGTATCCGTTCTGTAAACAACGAAAAGAGAATCTGCTATCCTGCCGCAACCTGCCTTGCCGCAACCTGGGATGAACAGCTTCTTACAGATATGTATCATCTTTGCGGTAACGAATTGGCTTCCAATGGCATCGATATTCTTCTCGGCCCCAGCACAAACATCCACCGCGACCCTCTCTGCGGCAGAAACTTTGAATATTTCTCCGAGGACCCTCTACTTTCGGGTAAGCTTGCCGCTGCGATATGCCGCGGTCTTGATGCCGCAGGCGTAAGCGGCGCTGTAAAGCACTTTATGGCAAACAATCAGGAAACCAACCGCTACGGTGTTGATTCAGTCATCAGCGAAAGAGCTATCCGTGAAATCTATTCCAAGCCCTTTGACATCTGCGTAAACGAAAGCCCCGTCCGTTCGGTTATGACATCCTATAACCCCATCAACGGCAAATGGGCGGCTTCCAACTATGACCTTACCGTAAGATTGCTCCGTAACGATTTCGGCTTCACAGGCTTTGTTATGACCGACTGGTGGGCAAAGGTTAACAACGCAAACGGCGAAGGCGGCGGTGTTGACAACCTTGCGGCAATGGTTCATGCAAGAAACGATATTTACATGGTTTCTCCCGATGCCGTTACCCGTGAGGACAACCTTGAATCTGCTCTTGCAGAGGGCAAGATTACACGCGGCGAGCTTCAGATGTGCGCAATCAACCTTTTGAACTTTACCGTGGACAGCCTTTCCTATATGGCAATGCGTTCGGGCTACGGTATGCGTGACCTTAAGGCAGAATGCGAAGGCAAGGAGCCTGTTATCGTTGGCGATGTTGTTGACGGAACGGTTAAACTGACTTCCGACATTACACGCAAGGCTATCCTTCGTGCGTCCTTTATCTCCGACACACCTGTTCTTTCTCAGACAAGCGTTGCTCTTAACGTTAACACAAAGAGCGCCGCAGGCTTTGTTGTAGGCGGTACCGAGGGCAAGATATTCATGGATTACCGTGAAATCGGTATTCTTACAGGCGATAACGAATTTATCTTCACCTCCGAAGATCCTCTCGCAAAAGCAGTAAAAGTCGAAATCTTTTAATTCCCGTTTTTTAATTCCCGCGATGTAGTCATTTCAAATCGCAAGCGCTCATCCACGTGGGTTGTAGTTTAATTGAATTGTTACAATTAATATTGTAGGGGTCATTCACGAATGACCCGTAAGGAAATAAAACGAAAGAGATAGGATTATGTCCTATCTCTTTCGTTTTTTCACGGGCAGAGCAGAGCCCAGCCCCTACGGTGGTAATTGTTATTTCGATTTGAACAAAGTCAATCGCGGGAACCAAAAGAAGGAAAACGGAGGACTACTTTAAATAAATCGCCGTCGATAATAATATCCATTTTGCCGTTTTGGAGCTCGACCAAGCTTTTTGCGATAGACAAACCAAGCCCGTTTCCCTCGGTGGTGCGTGATTCCTCACCGCGAACAAACCTTTCGGTCAATTCATCGGGGGAGACGTTCAAGGGCTCTTTCGAGGTGTTGCGGAAAATAAAGAGAACGTCGCTTCCTTCCTTTTCCAAGGAAAGGTAAACTCTGGAATTGGGGAGAGAATACTTGCAGATGTTGTTCATCAGATTCTCAAATACTCTCCAGATACGCCTGCTGTCGGCAAGAATCCTTAATTCCTCGTCGGATATGGTTGTAATAAGCTTCAAGCCTGCGATGTCGCATTTTTCTTGGAACTCGCCTGCTGTTTGGTTCAAAAGCACGCCTGCCTCGCAGGGACGTAAATCTACTTCAAGATTGCCCGATGAAGCCTTGGAAATCTCCACAAGATCCTCCAAAAGCCTTTTCAGATGCTCGGATTTGCGAACCAAAACCTCGGAATATTCCTTGTGCTTTGGGTTTTCGCATTCGTCCTCGGAAATCAAGGTTGCATAGTTTATTATGGAAGTAAGAGGTGTTTTAATGTCATGGGAAACGTTTGTTATTAATTCTGCCTTGGTGCGCTCGCTCTTTAACCTTTCTTCAACAGCCTTTTCCATACCTTTTCCGATAGAATTAAGGCTTTCGCCATGGGTCTTGAAATCCCAAATCATAAATTTTGTGTCGGTTTGGTATTCAAGGTCACCTTTCGCCAAAGACTCCGCCCCCTTTTGAAGCTTGCGTAATATCATGATAATATATATAACCGCCGCAAAAAGGATTATATTTTTCAAAAACCAAATAAGGATATATAGATGATAACTAGAATTACGGTAATAAAAATCGTTAATAATCATGGAAGCAAAGGACAAAACCGCGAAAATAAGGAGCGATTTCCATATTAAGGGAATTGACCTGAATATTGATGCCATCCATTTTATTGCCGATTTAAAGACCCTTGCCATGAATTTCAAAACCCTTCGAGTAACCGTGCTTTTCCAAAGGTTTCGTTGACGCAAACGTGAGAAAAAGCTCATAAGCAGGGAAATAACCGTTGTTCCGCCGACAGCTATAAAAATCAACAATCCCACAATAGGCTCCCAATCGTTATAGCTATGCCCCGTAGCCCAATCAAGCCCAATAAGACAAGTTATCAATATGCTTATTGCAATAGCAAGAATAATGTCAAAGGGAACACGATTGATTATTGCGCCTTGTGTTATAACACCGTCGGGTGTTTTGCCTGCAATGCACATAAGGATTATAAAGGTAATAACGCTTATTAAAAGGGCTGCTCCGCCGATAACAAACACCCAATAACGCAAAGCATAAGCCCAATGAACAAAGGTGTAATTAACAGAATAATAGTCGCTTATGGGAAAGCTTCTGTCGATGTAAATGTTTATCTTCAAATGCCCTGTGACAAATTCATCAGGCGAATCCGAGCTTGTCAGACTGTAATTTGTCATGTTGCAGTCATAGCTGTAATCCCATTGAGGCGAGGGCTGACCGTTTGTGTCATCAATGTTGCTGTAACGGAGATTGATGCCGTTGTGGGGAATATAAATCTCATAACGAAGGTTGCTCAGGCTTGGGTCATAATATTCTTTGTAAACCGAGCCGGTGTAATTGCCTTTTTGCTCCAATGTCAGCCAACGGAGAAGCTGTGCGTCCTCATAAACCTTGCTCGATACTCTCTCAATATATATGCTTTCCTCCGAGCTTTGGCGGTAGATGTTTTCTCTGCCGAAAAATGCGCCTACAATAAGACCTGACGCCGTTACAAGGAGGCAAAGTATACACAAAACAAAGCAAATTATCTTTACCCCTAAGGAATAACGTCTTTTTTTCATTTTTTATCTCCTTTCATAAGGCAGGCAACTGTTAAAGCTAAGGCTGCCGCACAGGAAACGATGCAGAATATCTTTGTCCCCGATGAACGATTTTTCTCTTTCATTATTTATCTCCTCTCATCATATATCCGTGTCCCCAAACAGCCTTTAAATATCTTGGCTCAGCAGGGTTTATCTCGATTTTTTCACGTAAATGTCTTATGTGTACCGCAATAGTGTTGTCGGTGGTTGCAGGGCTTTCTCTCCATATTTCTCTGTATATCTCCTTGGGAGAATAGACCCTTCCTTGGTTCAGCATAAGTAATTTTAATATTTCATATTCGGTGGGTGTCAGCGAAAGAAGAATGCCATCTCTTGTAACCGTCTTTGCGCTGTCATCCAATTCAATGCCTCCCACCGAAATTGTCTTTGGCTCAAGTCTGCCTGCGCCCAATTGCATATATCTTCTCAATTGGGATTTCACCCTTGCGGTGACCTCGATTGGGTTAAATGGCTTTGTGATATAATCGTCTGCGCCGACATTCAAGCCCAGAATAATATCGCTGTCCTCGCTTTTTGCGGTTATAAGTATAATGGGAACGTTGCTTATCTCCCTTATCTTCACCATTGCCGATATACCGTCCATTTTCGGCATCATTATGTCCATTAAAACAAGGTGTATATCCTGCTTGCTCAAAACATCAAGAGCCTCCATTCCGTCAAAGGCTTGAAAAAGCTCATAATCCTTGTCTGTCAAATATATTTTCAGCGCGTTTACAATATCTCTGTCATCGTCGCATATCAAAATGTTATACATAATTATCTCCCTTGTCGTTTTCTGCTTCTATTATACATCCTGCATACTGAATTTAAAAGATATAAAATCATTAAGATTCAATGAATTTATTTTAGCGCCCGCGACGTGCTCACATGTATGCATACACATATTCCGCGTGGGTTTTAGTCATAACAAATCGTCTCTGCTATATTAATTGTAACAATTTAGTTAAGTTACAGTTCACGCGAATGAGTGCTTTCAATTTGAATGAACTACATCGCGGGAACTAAAAAAGGAGGACAATTTTGTCCTCCTAATAATTATTCGCTTACTTCGATTGATTCTTGGTTTTCTTCCAAAACGGGTACATCCGTCAAGCTCTTTATATATCCTTCAACCGTAAGACCCGAATCGTAAATCTCCTTTGCTATTTCAATACCGAAATAACGGTAATGCCAAGGCTCGTAATTAATGCCTGTTTCGTCCTTTTTATCCTTGGGGTATCTGAGAATAAAGCCGTATTTCCAGCAGTTTTCCATAAGCCATTGCTGACCCTCAAGGGTTTCTTGCTCCTCAACAAGGTCCCATATCCAGGTATCGATAATATCAAAAGCCAAGCCCAATTCATGCTCGCTTGTTCCGGGGATGGCGCTCCATTCCTTAGCAAGGTTATAGGCATCCTCTTGGGAATAGCCCTGATTTATATAGGAATTAACCCTGCGGTTGAAAAGCCATGCCTGGTCATCGTTTGTACGGTAGGCATCGGCAACATAAACATTATAGCCTGCGTTAAGGCAATCTGTCATCATCTTATCCAAAGCAACATTTGCATTTATCTCGGATTTTTCGTTACCTGCATAGGAGGATGAAACTCTTACCAATTCGGGGTCATAATCCTCGGGAATAGGGTTCCAAGGATTTACCATAATAAAATTCTTGCCCGATTCGGTAAAGAAATATTTTTTGCCCTCTATCTCCAATTCGCCTTGTGCGGCAGAACCGTCTGCCTGAAGGTAATATTTGTGTCCGTCCTCGGCATCTTCAAGCCAGCCTAGGTAGGCGCTTCCGTCTGCATTAAGATAATAATGGTCACCTGCATAGTTGACCCAGCCCTCGGAAACGATCATTGCTCCGTCTGCGCCGAAAATGAATATCTTGCCGTCTATTTCGGATTTGCCTATTGTGGCATTTCCGTTTTGGTCATAGTAATATTTTTTGCCGTTTTCTTCTATCCAGCCTGTTTTTATAGGCTCAACACTGCTTTCTTCCTGAGAAACAGTCTCGCTTGTTTCATCCTGAACAGAGCTGTCGGTATTAATTTCGCTGCTTTCCTCTTGGGAGCTTATTTCCGAGGATTCGGTTACACTTTCCACAGGTACAGAGGGAACAGAGGATGTGTCGCCGTCTCCGTCATTAACAAGCAACGCAACAATAACACCCAAAATAACCAATGCGGCAAAAAACAAACCTATTCCTATGTAAAGGAATTTGTCCTTCTTATTTAACTTTTTCGCCATCTCGTCAACCTCTCGCCGCGTCAAGCAAAGCAACCGCCGCGCTCTTAATATCGCTCTTGCCGAGAACGCTGCTTCCTGCAACAAGAACGTTTGCGCCGTTTTCAACACAAAGCTTTGCGTTATCTACAGAAACACCGCCGTCAATGCTTATTTCGTAATCAAGATCGTTGGTTTCGGCATATTCTTTTAATTGGCGCACCTTGGGCATCATATCAGCCATAAATTTCTGTCCGCCGAATCCCGGCTCAACCGTCATAACCAAAACAAGGTCGCAAAGGTGAAGATAGGGAATAATATCCTCAACGGGAGTTTTGGGCTTAATAGACAAACCTGCTTTTTTGCCGTATTCCTTAATAAGCTTCAAGGTTTCCTCAACCTTGTCGGTTGCTTCAACGTGTATGGTTATAATATCCGAGCCTGCATCAACAAAATCCTTTATGTAGCGGATAGGCTCGGTTATCATCAAATGAACATCCAAAACCAAATCGGTGGATCTGCCGATAGATTTCACAACAGGCTGACCGAAGGAAATGTTAGGCACGAAAATACCGTCCATAACATCAAGGTGCAAATATTCTGCTCCGCCTTCCTTGGCTTGCTGTATCTGAACCCCTGCATTTGCGAAATCGCAGGAAAGCGCAGAGGGAGAAAGTTTTATTTTTTTCATGGGAATTATTACCCTTTCGACATTTTTTTGCATATTATAATATTAGATCAAGGCAGATTTTTCCGAGGCAGGGAAGTGAAACAAAAAGGAATCAAGAAACATTCCCTCGGATAACTGTCTTTATATATAATATACCTTTTCTTTCCGTCTGTCAATCAGAAAATATCCTGAAAGCTTGGTTTTTCGCTGTAAATTATTTCTGTAACAGCGTCTATGAATCTCATTTTGCCTGCTTCTGCCTCTGCATCCTCAAAGGGGATGCTTGACTTTAATTCCTTTGCCTCTGCATTCACCACATCGATTTCCGCATCTCGCACGAAAATGGCGATATATCCCGAGCTTTCCTCCCATTTTCTGCAGGCATCCTCATAATACCCGTTCTCGGCAAGGCTTATTATTTCCTCGCATATATTACAGATAACAACAGAGTTCACTCCGGTGAACACAACAACAATACTCAAAAGCACAATTGCCAACACAAAATTTTCCATTTTTCTTAATCCCCGCGCGAGCTTTTACAAAAGCTCGGCAAAATTTTTTAGTTCCCGCGATGTAGTTATTTTTTAGTTTAAAGCTTTTACCCGCGTGGGGTCTTGCTTTTTTTAAATCGCACAATAATCTGATTATTTATATTTCCAAAAAGGTGTCAAAACATCCTCTCGTATAAACCTCATTCACCCGATTGGTTGGGTGTAGCGCTTTTCTTTGGAAGAATACTCATTTTTCCGGTTCTTTCCAAAATAACCTTGCTGACTTCGTTAAGGTTTTCAAATCCGTTTATCCGCGCCTGCGCCTCGACATCCTCGGTGGAGATCCTTGCCTTGGTAAGATTTTTGTCAACAAATTTTCCTTTTTCATATAATGTAATAGGGTTACCGTTAAGGAAAATCAAAAATTTCCTGCTTTTCCTGCTTGCAAAGGAAACGATGACTTCAATAGAGGATATCATTATCAAAGGCATTATACCGTGAAGCAGAGGTACATCTGTGTCGGTTACCGGAAGCACTGCAAGCTCGGACAGCAAAACAGTTGTAATAAGCTCGGATAACTGCATTTCGCCTATCTGACGTTTTCCCATAAGCTTCATCATAAGTGTCATTAAAATATATAATATGAGTGCACGGATAACTATAATGGTCATTGCTCCACCTCATAATAATTTTTTCCTTTTAATCGGATATTATTCTTGACAGAGTAATGTTTTAATAGTAAAATTAAAAGGAAATTTGTTTTGTTCGCTTAATGAGGTAGGATATGAACCATAGTGCTGTTGCCGAATCCCTATTTGCATCGGGCTATAATTGCGCTCAGGCTGTTTTTGTTGCGTTTTGCGACAAAACGGGTATGGATAAGGAAATTGCTTTGAAGGTTTCTTCCTCCTTCGGCGGCGGTATGGGTAAATTGCGGGAGGTCTGCGGTGCAGTTACAGGCGCTTTCGCTGTTGCAGGCATACTTTGGGGTCCTGCTGATGTTAACGATCACAAGGCAAAAGCCGAGCATTATGCTCTCATCCGCTATATTGCTGATGAATTTAAAAAGGATTACGGCACATATATTTGTAATGACCTTTTAAAGGGAATTGCCGATATCCATTCTCCCGACCCTGCAAAAAGAACGCCTGAATATTATAAAATACGCCCTTGTGTCCGTTTTGTAATAAAGGCTTGCGACATTCTTGATGAAATTATATCAGAGCGGGAGTCTGCACAGTAAATTTTTTTCGAAAATGATTTCGTGAAACCCGTTGAAAATCAAGGGCAAATCCAAGGTTGGAAAAATTTTTTAAAAAAAATTCAACTTTTTTTCAAAAAGGTATTGCAAAATGGAAAAAGATGTGATATTATAATCAAGCGCGCTGAGGAAACTAACACGGTTCGGTAGTTCAGTTGGTTAGAACGCCGCCCTGTCACGGCGGAGGTCGTGGGTTCGA
>CAZYRT010000038.1:0-14187 GCA_964650045.1 uncultured Ruminococcus sp. | reverse complement strand
TTTTACACCTTCCGGTTACATACCACCCATCAATTCTCCGTTAAGAACATCACGGAAAAGTCGCGGTTATTTTTTTAATCACAATTTGGGCTAACCGTCTATCGGTCTGCCTTATTCTATCTATATTATAGCAGGAATTATAAAAATGTCAAGTTTAATATCGTACTCACGGTGAGTACGGAGAAAGCGAGGATAATATGAAAATCGAATCGAGAAAAAGTCATATAAAGCCGGTTGTTTTTGTTCTTTCGGCACTTATGTTGTTATTGGCTCTCGCGGCCTGCTCCGACGTTCCCGACGGAACAAGCAAAACCGAGATAACAAGCGGAGTTTCGAGTTTAAATGAAAGTGTATTTTCTTCCGATTTTTCTGAAAACAGCGCAAATTCGTCTTTTGATGATCGTACTCACGGTGAGTACGAAAGCTCCGAAGAAGTAAGCTTTGAGAAAACAACGTCGGAAGACGTTCTCCCTGGGGAATCGACATCGGAAGAATCAAGCTTGGAAGAAGACGTTTCTTCCGAAGAACCCTCTGTTGAGGTTCATACTTGCAATTTTGTAAAAACATCTTCTGTTTCTGCAAATTGCACCCAAAAAGGATATTCGGTTTACAAGTGTTCCTGCGGCAAGAGCGAGAATAGGGAATACGTTTCTGCTCTCGGTCACCAGGAAGGGGAATGGGTTGTTATAACCGAAGCTACCGTTTCATCCACAGGCTTGAAGCGTAAAACTTGTGCCCGTTGCGGTGTGAAATTGGACGAAGAAGTTATAGCGAAGCTCGAAGCTCCGCACGTCTGCAATTACGTTAAGAGTTCTGCCGTGGCTCCTACTTGTACTGAGCAAGGCTATTCTATCTACAAGTGTTCTTGTGGTAAGAGCGAGAATAGGGAATATGTTTCTGCTCTCGGTCACCAGGAAGGGGAATGGGTTGTTATAACCGAAGCTACCGTTTCATCCACGGGATTAAAGCGTAAATCTTGTACCCGTTGCGGTGCGAAATTGGACGAAGAAGCTATAGCGAAGCTTGAAGACCCTGAGGCAAAATATTATGTTTTCCCTTCAATGGATAAAGAAGCATTGATCGAGGAACGCATTCTTTATTATTTGAATTATTTTAGAAGTTTGGATGGAGTTAGCGAAGCTGGAACGCTTTTGAATGGAAAAACGTATTTGTTCGCTCAAGGCAGGGCGGAGCAGATTTCTATTAATTTTGCGCATGATTCACATGACGAACGTGAATTGGCAACTGAACTAAAATTTGGCGAGTATGTTTTACCAGTTCCGGACGCTCATTATGATTGGGATACTGGCGAGATATCATATACGGGTAATATGACAGAACCGTATTATCAACCTGTGTGTGGAGAAGCTATTACCCATGGATACAAATATAAAACCTCTATAGATTCTCTGGCTTATTCCGTGGCTAAAGGCTGTTATGAAAGTAAAGACCATTGGAGTTATGTAGGAGCAGAAACGACAGAGTATATTACTATTGGTTCATTTAAAGCAAACGGAGAGTGGTTTTTTGCTTTGATAACATCTGATGGCACTTATGATTGATGTAAAATAATGCGATTAAAACATATTGACAAAATAAAAAAATAATGCTATACTTCTAGTAGGCTAAATGAAACGAGTGCCAAGTCAATACATAAAACGAAAACCCACAGAGCTGGCACTCTGTGGGTTTTCTTGTCATTTGCGGCTGACCAGACCGTCGGTTGGTGCTGTCATTGGTCTCCGCCCAACCACTTGCATATGTAGTAGCCAACTACACTTGCCAATACGGAGATAGTAAATGAAACGAGATAAAGTGAAAACTCTGGAAATTGCCGCTTCCAGAGTTTTCTGATTTTTATATAAGTTTACTTTTTGTATTTTTTGGATGTTCTTGACAAAATGTACTCGTTGGTGTATATGTTAAGTATTTCATTAGTAAATCCAAATTCTGATCGTTTTTGTACCTACAGGGGAAGGCAATTATTGGAAACGCAGTAATCCATAAAGAAACGTATTATTTTATTCATATCCAAGTTATTCTCTTTACATTTCTTCGCAAAATCGGATTTTGTATTTTCGTCGATATAAATGCAGGTTTTCTTGGTATTTTCATTAGGAAACTGCTTTTCGAAGTCCAATGGGAATGGTAAAACACCGCTTTTGATATAGTTGTTTGCAAATATCGTTAAAGCCTTAGATACGGCATATCCTCTTTTATCACAGCATTCTTTAAACTCTGTGGATAAATCCTTATTGATCTTTATACTTATGGTAGTCGCCATTATTAATACTCCTTACAAATTTGGTTCCTCGTTTTAATTTCTGTTTGTTAACAATTCGGCATCAACTTTTGATATATCAATGAATCCCTTATCTTTGGCTGATTTTTCTCCCTTGGAAAGCTCACTTAAAAGTTTTAGTTTTCCTTGAAGCTTTTCAAATTCTTCTATATCGATAATGACATATCGACCGCGACCGTTTTTTGTTAAAAAGACAGGTTCGCCCACGGCAATATCTTTAAGGACTTCGTTATAGTTTCGAAGGTCTGATACGGGTTTAATATTAGGCGTAAATAAATCTCCTTCACATTGAATTTGTTTGTTGTTGCATATATTATACCATTATTATTCTTAAATTTCAATAGTGTTTTTAAAATATCGTACTCACGGTGAGTATGGATAAATATATAATCGTGCGATGCTAACGTATCAATTCCAATAAAAGTTAATTATTTGATAAAAATTTTTAATTTTAAAGGTCTCGTTTTGGGACCTTTTATTGTTTTCTGATGTTCAAATATTTCCTTGAAACTTTACAAATAAGTAATACTTTTACAAATATAATAATTGACATTTTCGACTATATATGGTATCATAATTAGAACAAAGGTTCGCACGGAGGTATAAATATGGCGACAAAAGATACAAAAGACAGCAAGAAACTTGCGCTTGAAACAGCGCTTGCTCAAATAGAAAAACAATGCGGCAAAGGCTCTATTATGCGTCTCGGCGAGAATGCGGGAATGGAGGTAAAGAGCGTTCCTACTGGTTCATTGTCCCTTGACGTTGCTTTGGGTATCGGCGGTGTTCCCAAAGGAAGAATTATAGAAATCTATGGTCCCGAATCCTCGGGTAAAACTACATTGGCATTACATATTATTGCAGAAGTGCAGAAAACAGGCGGCGAAGCGGCATTTATAGATGCTGAACACGCTCTCGACCCTGTTTATGCTCATGCATTAGGTGTTGATACAGATTCGCTTTTGGTAGCTCAGCCTGACTATGGTGAACAGGCTTTGGAAATAACAGAAGCATTGGTTCGTTCCGGAGCTGTTGAGGTCGTTGTAGTTGACTCTGTTGCTGCACTTGTACCCAAGAATGAAATTGACGGAGATATGGGCGATTCTCATGTAGGCTTGCATGCTCGTTTGATGTCCCAAGCTCTTCGTAAGCTTTCGGGCGCAATTGCAAAATCAAGCTGTATCGTTATCTTTATCAATCAGCTTCGTGAAAAGGTTGGTGTTATTTACGGTAACCCCGAAACAACAACAGGCGGTCGCGCTCTTAAATTCTATGCATCTGTGCGTTTGGATGTTCGTAAATCCGAGCAGATCAAAAACGGAAGCGAAATTGTGGGCAACCATGTTAAGGTAAAGGTTGTTAAGAATAAGGTTGCACCTCCTTTCCGTACTGCAGAATTTGATATTCTTTACGGCAAGGGCATTTCCAAGGAAAGCGAAATTATCGAGCTTGGTATCAATTGCGGTGTTATCGACAAAAGCGGCTCTTGGCTTTCCTATAATGGAGAAAAGCTTGGTCAAGGTAAAGATAAGGTCAGAATGCTTCTTGAAGAAAATGTTGAGTTGGCTGACGAGCTTTCTGCAAAAATTCTTGCTCATTATACCGGAAACGGTGTTGAAGCAGAATTTGAAACTATCAGCGCAGAAGAATATTTTGACGAAGAATAATTTATGTATTATATAACTGATATCCGCAGAGATGATAACAGCAATGAGGCCATTGTCCTTTGCGGTGGAGAACGGTATAGAATAACCGTTCGAGATTTGGATAATTTGGAAATTGAAGAGGGCGAAAGTATTGATGAAGACCAATTAGCCTCTCTTGTTGAAGCGGATGAGCGTCTTTCTTGCATTAAAAAGGCATTTGATTTCTTGTCCTATGGCGATCTTTCAGAAAAGCAATTGAGAGATAAGCTGTGCAGAAGGTTTTCAAAAGAGCTTTCGGCTGATGTGGCAGAATTGTTTGTAGAACGCGGATATGTAAACGATGCCCGTTTGGCAGAAAGATATGCTGAAACCTTTTATGAATTTAAAAATATGGGTTTGGGTAGGATACGAAACGAGTTATTTAAACGGGGTATTTCTCGGGAGAATATCGAGAATGCTTTAGCAAAGTATGAATACGAGGATCAATCTGAAAGAATTGAGGAATTCATACGAAAGAAATATGATATTTCCAAGTTGGATGATATTAAATATCGCCAAAAGGTCTATGCCGGTGCATTGAGAGCCGGATTTTCGGGCACCGATGTTGGTGATTTTTTAAGAAATTTTGAAAGTGAGTGATAATTTTGCCTATTAAGGTTGGGTTTGTTTCCTTGGGTTGTCCCAAGAATCTTATAAACACAGAGGTTATGCTTGCCAAGCTGGTTGACCATGGTATGGAGATCGTTGCCGAAGATGTTGATGCTGATGTTATAGTTATCAACACTTGCGCGTTTATTGAAAGCGCCAAGCAGGAGGCAATCGATAATATACTTGATATTGCTTGGTTGAAAAAGAATCATACATTAAAGGGAATTGTTGTTGCAGGTTGTTTGCCACAGCGTTATAAAGAGGAATTCTTAAAGGAACTTCCCGAAGTCAACTGTATTATCGGTACAGGCTCCATTGATGATATATGCGAGGCTGTTGAGGTTGCATATAACGGAGGAACCTTCAGCAGCTTTAAGAATGTTGATGAGACCCCTCTCGGCGGCGAAAGAATTGTCACAACACCCGAGCATTTTGCTTATGTTCAAATTGCGGAGGGGTGCGATAACCGTTGTACCTATTGTGTCATTCCCGATATACGCGGTAAATTCCGAAGCAGAAATATGACTGACATAATTGAGGAAGTTGAAAATCTTGCTTCCCTGGGTATTAAGGAGATTTGCCTTGTTGCTCAGGATACCACACGGTATGGCGAGGATATTTACGGCACATATGCTTTGGATAGCCTTATTTCCGCACTTTCAGAAATTGAAGGTATCGAATGGATAAGAGTCCTTTATTGCTATCCCGATAGAATTACAGACGGATTAATAAACGAATTTAAAACCAATGATAAGCTTTTGAAATATATCGACATGCCGATTCAGCATATTAATGATGATATTTTGAAAAACATGAACCGCAGAGACACAACTGCAAGCATTAAGGAAGTAATTGCCAAGCTTCGAAATGAAGTTCCCGATATGGTTATCCGCAGTACGGTTATCGTAGGTTTCCCGGGTGAAACAGAAAAGCAGTTTAATGAGCTGAGAAGCTTCATTAAAGAAACAAAATTTGAAAGACTCGGGGTATTTGAATATTCGAGAGAAGAGGGAACCCCTGCTTATGATATGCCGAAGCAGATTTCAGCTAACACAAAGAAAAAGCGTTGTGAAGCTATCATGAGCGATCAGAACCGTATACACAACGATTTTAATACAAAATTCATAGACAAAACACTTAAGGTTATCTGTGAAGGATATGATCAGGTTTCGGAATGCTTTTTTGGACGTTCTTATGCCGATGCACCTGATATTGACGGTAAAATCTATTTTACCGCACCTAAACGTGTTCGCGACGGAGAATTTGTAAATATAAAAATTACAGAAATTCTTGATTACGATCTTTTCGGCAAGGTTTGCTGAGAAAACATTTAACGGAGGAAATAGTATGAATCTCCCAAACAAATTAACATTAGGACGTATTATCGTAATTCCATTTTTCGTGTTCTTCTTGGTTTACGATATGTTTGATGCACCCAACGTTAGCAGGGTTATTTCTGCGGTGTTGTTTATTCTTGCTTCGATTACCGATTTTCTTGACGGTTATCTTGCCAGATCAAGGAATTTGGTAACCGATTTCGGAAAATTTATGGATCCGTTAGCAGATAAATTTTTGATTTTGGGTGCTATGTTTGCGATTTGTTTTTCCGACTACATATTTGATTATGGGGCTGTTGGATTTACAACTACTATTTCCGTGGAAATAATCAAGCACATTTTCTTCTGGACTGCGATAGTGGTGGTTTTCCGTGAATTGGCGGTTACTTCCATGCGTTTAGTTGTTGCTAACACAGACGGTATTGTGATCGCGGCAAGCTATCTTGGGAAAATTAAAACCGTTACACAGATAGTTGCGGTTTCTGCTGTTATTCTTGAACCTGTTATCTTACCGTTTTTCCACGGCTGGTTAACTCTTGCTTCGGTTATAGCGGCATTGATTTTTACTATTGTTTCGGGTGTAAACTATATAAAGACCTATTGGAAATTTATTAATACTAACAAATAAGGGGATATTATGAAGCTTTTTAATACTCTTACAAGACAAAAAGAAGAATTTATAATAAAAGACAATAAAGTAAGAATGTATGTTTGCGGTCCTACTGTATACAACTATTTTCATATCGGTAATGCTCGTTGTTTTGTTGTTTTCGATATGCTTCGCCGATATCTTGAATATCGCGGAAATAATGTTACTTTTGTTCAGAACTTCACTGATGTCGATGATAAGCTGATTCGTGCTGCGAAGGAGAACGATACGACTGTTCCCGAAATCGCGGAAAAGTATATTAAAGAATATTTCACAGATGCACGCGGACTTGGTGTACACGATGCAACTATTCATCCCAGAGCTACTGAAAATATCGATAAAATCATCGAAATCGTCCAAAAACTTATAGATGCAGGTCATGCTTATGTATCGGGAAATGATGTTTATTTTGATTCCCAAAGCGATTCCGAATATGGTAAGCTTTCTCATTATAATATGGATGAGCTTGAAGCTGGCGTGCGTATCGACGTTAATGAAACCAAAAAGCATCCCTTTGACTTTGCGCTTTGGAAGGGCAAAAAGGAAGAAAGCGAGATTTCTTGGCAATCTCCTTGGGGCGAAGGAAGACCCGGTTGGCATATAGAATGCTCGGCTATGGTTAATAAATATCTTGGCACCGAAATTGATATTCATGGCGGCGGGGTGGATTTGATATTTCCTCACCACGAAAACGAGATCGCTCAAAGTGAATGTGCTACAGGATGCACATTGGCAAGATTTTGGCTTCACAACGGACATATTAATGTAGACAATAAGAAGATGAGTAAATCCGCAGGAAACTTTTTCCTTGTTCGTGATGCTGCCGGTAAATATGGATATAAGGCTGTGCGTTTCTTCTTGCTGTCTTCGCATTACAGAAGTCCTATCAACTATAGCGATGATATCCTTTCTCAGGCATCTGCTGCTGTAGAAAGACTTAATAATTGCTTGGGTAATATTGAATTTGCATCTAAAAATCTCAGTACAGAGCTTAGCGAACGCGAAAAAGAAAGTATCGCTTTCCTCGAAGCGAAGCAGGCTAGCTTTATCGAGGCTATGGAAGATGACCTTAACACCGCAGATGCGATTGGTTATTTGTTCGAAATGACCAGAGATATTAATATCGCCATTGCTAACGGAATTTCTTCCGAATATATGTCTGTTCTTGAAAAAATCTACATTCCTCTTTGCGAACTTCTCGGTTTTGGAAAAGATGATGCCGATGAAGATACTGCATATATTGAAGAAATGATCGAAAAGCGTACTGCTGCCAAGAAAGCAAAGAATTACGCTGAAGCTGATGCCATTCGTAATGAATTGCGCGAAAAGGGTATCATTCTTGAAGATACTCCCCAGGGTGTTAAATGGAAAAAAGCACAGAATATATAAAACGTAATTATAATCCTCTCGTTTTGGCATATATGGGGGATTCGTTTTATGAAACTATTGCGAGAGAATATATGATCGGTGACGGAGACTGTGTTGTTTCTCGTCTAAATGAAAGTATCAAAACCATTATTACGGCAGTTTCTCAAAGCGAGCTTATCGGTATAATGATGTCCGAGCTTGATGAAACCGAGCTTTGGTTTTATAAACATGGCAGAAACGCGAGGAATACTCACCATTCTAAAAGCGCTGAGGCAGTTGAATACCGTCGCGCCACCGGACTGGAATGTCTTTACGGTTATTTGTATCTTTCGGGCAGACATTCAAGAGCTAAGGAGCTTTTGATGATTGCACTCAATAAGCGAGATACTGAAAGGAGCAAAAATAATGGTTGAACTAACTCCCAAAGAAAAAGCTGTTTATGAATATATAAATGAATGTTTAAAAAAGAATGGATATGCTCCCTCTGTAAGAGATATTTGTGCAGCTACGGGAATCAAATCTACTTCATCGGTTCATGAATATTTGCGTAAGCTTGAAACAAAAGGATATATACGCAAATCTTCGGGCAAGAGCCGTGCATTGAGCGTGGAAGGTAACGGAGATAACGAGGTCGGTATAATGAAAAGAGTGCCGATACTCGGTAAAGTTACCGCCGGCGTTCCGATTTTAGCGGTGCAGAATTATGACGGTTATGTGGATTTTCCTGCAACCATGGCGCGAGGAAAGGCTAATCTTTTTGCTTTACGCGTTATGGGCGAAAGTATGATAGATGCGGGTATTCTCGACGGTGATATTGTTGTTGTTGAAAGCAGACAATATGCCGATGACGGAGAAATCGTTGTTGCAATGATCGACGATGAGGCTACTGTGAAGAAATTTTACCGTGATAACGGAAGGATCAGGCTTCAGCCTGCTAATCACACCATGGAGCCTATTTACAGCAGGGAAGTTGTTGTATTAGGCAGGGTTATAGCGAATTTCAGATTTTACTAAGTTTTTTGCTGAGCAGGCTATGGAGTTATGGTTTCATAGCCTGCTTTTAAGATATTTTGCTGTGAAATGGAATATTAAACAAAAAAACAGCGAAAAATATTTTAAAAATATTGAATTTGCTATTGACAATTTGGATATTTTTTGGTATTCTATTCGGGCGGTTGCAGATACGATCCATTAGCTCAGCCGGTAGAGCACATGACTTTTAATCATGGTGTCCGGAGTTCGATTCTCCGATGGATCACCAAAAAGCCGAACACTGTAACGGTGTTCGGCTTTTTCTCAATTATGGAAACAATTTTTGAATTTTACGGAGGGAAATCTTATGGAAAATATTGTTAACGTAGAAATAGTCATGGAAAACGGCGGAGTGATGAAGCTTGAGCTTTATTCCGATAAAGCGCCTATTACCGTGAAAAATTTTGTAGACCTTGCAAATAAGAATTTTTATGACGGTTTGATTTTCCACCGTGTCATTTCGGGATTTATGATTCAGGGCGGCGATCCTATGGGTGTAGGCATCGGCGGTCCAGGTTATCAAATTAGGGGCGAATTTACCGCAAACGGCGTAAAGAATGACATTTCTCATAAGAGAGGCGTTATTTCTATGGCTCGTTCTGCGGAATTTGATTCTGCAGGAAGTCAATTTTTCATTTGCCATGCCGACAGCACATTCCTTGACGGTCAATATGCGGCTTTCGGTAAGGTTACCGAAGGTATTGATGTTGTTGACGAAATTGCTTCCGTTGCTACAGATTACTCGGACAAGCCGCTTGAAGATCAGAAGATCAAAACGATTCGTGTTATCTAAAAAGAATTTAGGATGCTGTTATGTTAGAAAAGTTTTTACCGAGAATCGATTTTAATTCTTATGAGGATTTTAAAGAAAATTACAAAGTAAATGTTCCCGAAGGATTCAACTTTGCTTATGATATAGTTGACGGTTGGGCTGAACATGATAAGAATAAGCAGGCGTTGTTGTATTGTACTGATGACGGTGTTCGTCGTTCCTATACATTCGAGGAATTGCGTCTCCTTTCCAACAAGGCTGCAAATTTCTTTTTGTCAAAGGGAATCAAAAAGGGCAACCGTGTTATGCTTATGCTTAAACAGAGGCCTGAAGCATGGATATGTATTCTTGGTCTTTGTAAAATCGGCGCGGTTTGTATTCCTGCTACATTCCAGTTGACAAAAAAAGATATTGTTTATCGTTGCGACGCTGCACATGTTAAAATGATCGTTGCGGTGGATGATGAGCATATCATCAAGGCTATTGATGAATCTATTTCCGAATGCTCCACACTTGAAAATGTGGCTTTGGTGGGCGAAAACATTCCCGATGGATTTATAGATTTCAGAAATGTTTATCAGGAATACAGCGATTCTCTTGAACGTATACCTAATGAAGTAACTGATCCCATGCTTTTGTATTTTTCTTCGGGCACAACAGGTATGCCCAAGATGATATTGCACAATTTTGCGTATCCTGTTGGTCATATACTTACTGCAAAATATTGGCAGCATGTTGAGGAAGGCAAGCTTCATTTAACTATGTCAGATTCAGGATGGGCTAAGTTTGCATGGGGCAAAATATACGGTCAATGGATCTGCGGTGCTGTAATAGTTGCCTATGATAATGAAAAGTTTAATGCAAAAAATACTTTGGAATTGATTCAAGAGATCAAACTCACCACATTCTGCGCTCCTCCTACAATTTTCCGTTTCCTTATTAAGGAAGACATAAGCACTTATGACTTCTCATCTATTAAGCATTGCTGTATCGCAGGAGAGCCTTTAAATCCCGAAGTTTTCTACAAATTTAAAGAATTGACCGGTCTTACCTTGACCGAAGGCTTTGGTCAAACCGAAACTCCCGTTATTTTGGCTAACTTTGACGGTGTTCCCATTAAACCCGGCTCTACAGGTAAGCCTTCTCCCGATTTCGATATCGATATTGTTGATGAAAACGGAAATAGCTGTGAAGACGGTATTGTTGGTTCTATTGTTGTAAAGAACCTTTCGAAGCATTATCCTGCAGGTCTTTTCCAAGGCTACCAAGAGGATGAAGCGGCAAACGCAAGAGCTTTTGTTAATGATTCCTATAATACAGGTGACACAGCGTGGCGTGATGCCGAAGGATATTATTGGTTTGTCGGCAGAAATGACGATGTTATAAAGTGTTCAGGATATAGAATCGGTCCTTTTGAAGTAGAAAGCGCTCTTATGATGCATCCGTCGGTTTTGGAATGTGCAGTAACAGCAGCTCCCGATCCTGTAAGAGGTCAGGTCGTTAAGGCTACTATAGTTTTGACAAAAGGCTATACAGCAAGCGAAGAATTGAAAAAGGAAATTCAGCAACACGTTAAAAATGTAACTGCTCCTTATAAATATCCCAGAATAGTAGAATTTGTTGATGAGCTTCCCAAAACAATCAGCGGAAAAATCAAGCGTTCTACTATTAGAAAAAATGATGAATAATGGATAAGATTTATTCAAAATCCGCAATGATCGGAAAAGCGGTCTACTGTTGCATGATCACTCCGATTTGTATATTGCTTTCGTCTTTTTTGAATGTGGTAAATCCTCTTCTTTATGTTATAATCGCCTTGATACCTATAGGTTGTTTATATACCGTACCGTTTTGGATATCAACTGCTTATATAAAGAAATATCGTGTAGGCAAAATAGGGAAGTATGTTATATACGATTTGATATCCTGTTTCGTACCTGCATTTTTCGGAATATTGTTTTTCGAAATTATATATACTATAATAGTTGAAAATATTATCGCTTCGGGTCTTTTGACTATTATATTCAGCATAATATTTATTATAGTATCGGCTTTGTTTTGGATAGCTTATTTGATATTTTCAAAAAGAAAATAAAACCGCCTTTAGCTCAGATGGATAGAGTAACTGATTCCGATTCAGTAGGTCGGGGGTTCGAGTCCCTTAAGGCGGGCCAGTAAAAAGGACTTGCATTTGCAAGTCTTTTTTATAAGCTTAATTGATTTGAAATAACAGGTGTTCAAGTATGAGGAAAATTATAGTAATCGGCTGTCCGGGAAGCGGAAAAAGCACCTTTTCAAGAAAATTGCATAAAACTACCGGTATACCTCTATTTCATTTAGATATGATGTTTTGGAATGCTGACAAAACAACTGTAGATAAATCTGTTTTTCGAGAGCGTTTATCAAAAACAATTAAATTAGATGAATGGATAATTGACGGTAATTACGGTTCAACCATGGAAATGAGGATGGAAGCCTGTGATACGGTATTTTTCTTAGATTATCCGTTGGACGTTTGTCTTAAGGGCATCGAGGAACGAAAAGGAAAAGCTCGAACAGATATGCCTTGGATAGAATATGAAGATGACTTGGAATTTATTGAGTTTATTAAGAACTATAATTCGGAAAACAGACCTAAAGTTATCGAACTTTTGAATAAATACTCGGACAAAGAAATTTATATTTTTAAAAGCAGAACCGATGCTGATGAATATATAAATGAATGGACAAATAAGATGAATAACGATTGCTCGTGATCACTGTAATCTTTGAAAAGAACGAGCGATTAATTTACCTAAATAAAACGTTAAAAAAGTAACTAGAAACCCTGCAAAATCAAGAAATAGTGGTTATGTGAAAAATGACAGATTTACTTCATTTTCTTTGGTAAAATTGGTCGAAATTTTCGCGTTCTTAATAAAAATTATTCTCATTTAGTATTGACAAACGCAATTGATTTATGTATAATAAGTTGACCGATGAGAAATGGGTAAATTGATATTCAAAATTTTATTTTTGGATGTCAAAATATATAGCAAAACCGTTATGACAAATCGGTCGAAAAAGGCTGGTTTGTCTTTTTATTCGTTTGGTAAATTTTAAATAAATTATTTTTTCGGGAGGAACATTCAAATGGAACACATCAATTGGAATGGTTTTGTTGGTGGAGCTTGGCAGGAAGAAATTAATGTTGCTGACTTCATCCAAAAGAACTACAAAGAGTACAAGGGCGACGCAAGCTTTCTTGCCGGCGCTACCGAACGTACTAACGAATTAATGAAAAAGGTTCAGGCACTTTTCGCGCTTGAAAGACAGAACGGCGGTGTTCTTGATATTGACACTAAGACCGTTTCCACAATCAATGCTTATGCACCCGGCTACATCGATAAGGATAATGAGCTTATCGTTGGCGTACAGACTGACAGCCCTCTTAAGAGAGGCGTTAACCCCTTCGGCGGTATGAGAATGTGCGTTCAGGCTTGCGAAGCATACGGTCACAAGCTTGACGATTCCGTAAAAGAAAAATTTGCTTATACTAATACACATAACGACGGCGTATTCAGCGCTTACACAAGCGAAATGCGTGCCGCTCGTAAGTGCCACGTTCTTACAGGTCTTCCCGATGCATACGGCAGAGGCAGAATCATCGGCGACTACCGTCGTATCGCTCTCTACGGCGTTGACAGACTTATTGAAGGCAAGAAGAAGGATAAGGCTGCTCTTGCAAAGGTTGATGCTAACGTTGACACAATCCGCGCAAATGAAGAACTTCATTTCCAAATCAAGGCTCTTAACGAAATCAAGGAAATGGCTCTCTCCTACGGCTATGATATCAGCCAACCCGCTTCCAATGCACTTGAAGCCGTTCAATGGACATACTTCGGTTACCTTGCAGCAATCAAGGAACAGAACGGCGCTGCAAACTCTCTCGGCAGAGTAGGTACTTTCTTCGATATTTATTTTGAACGTGATATCGCAAACGGCGTTCTTACTGAAGAGGGCGCCCAGGAAATCATGGACCACTTCGTAATGAAGCTCCGTATCGCTCGTCACCTTCGTACTCCCGAATATAACGAGCTTTTCGGTGGCGACCCCATGTGGATCACCGAAGTTGTTGGCGGTATGGGTAATGACGGCAGAACTCTTGTTACAAAGACTAACTTCCGTTTCCTTAACACCCTTTATACTCTCGGTCCTGCTCCTGAACCCAATCTTACCGTTCTTTGGTCTCAGGACCTTCCTGAAGGCTTCAAGAAGTTCTGTGCAAAGGTTTCCGCAGATACCGACTCTATCCAGTATGAAAATGACGATGTAATGCGTCCTCTCTATGGCGATGACTATGCAATTGCTTGCTGCGTTTCCGCAATGAAGGTTGGTAAGCAGATGCAGTTCTTCGGCGCACGTTGCAACCTTGCTAAGCTTCTTCTTATCGC
>CAZYRT010000037.1:0-14808 GCA_964650045.1 uncultured Ruminococcus sp. | reverse complement strand
TATAGATATAGATATAGATATAGATATAGATATAGATATAGATATAGATATAGATTTAGATTTAGATGGAGATGGAGATGGAGATGGAGATAATACTCCAAAAAAGCGCAAGCGCTTTTTACCACCACCGCCAGCGAAAAAGTTTTTTATGTTTTTTTAATTTGTTATGACAAATCCTCTCGCGGAATATGTCTTTGCATATCAGTTGCTATACCGCGGGAACTAAAACAATTCAATTTTTTATGTTTTTAAATCTGTTATGACAAATCCTCCCGCGGAATATGTCTTTGCATATCAGTTGCTATACCGCGGGAACTAAAACAATTCAATTTTTTATGTTTTTAAATCTGTTATGACAAATCCTCCCGCGGAATATGTCTTTGCATATCAGTTGCTATACCGTGGGAACTAAAACAATTCAATTTGGAGTTGAGGATCGTTCAACTACAGGTTTGTTGACTATTAGGTAAAATGAGGCTATAATCAAGGTGTAGATAAGAAAACAAGGGGGATCGACCATGAATAAAAAGTTTGCAAAATATTTCGGGAAGAATGTGTCCCGAACGGTGTATCTTATAGGTCTCGTTATAATCGGCTTCGGGTTGGTGCAGATATTTTTGGGCAACCCTTATTACGGCGGTATGTTCTGTACCTTGGGAGCTATATTGTTTCTGTTGACCTCTCATAAGCAGGTTTCGGACAAGAATATCGATGAGCTTGTAAAGAAATACGAAAACGAATATGTTGATAAGGTCATCGATAACAAGGTTTTCGGCAAGGAGACCTTGAAGGGCAGCGACTTTTCGGTGTTCAGCGGTTATATAAGAGACAACGGTGATGTCAGATTTAAGGCAGGCAAGGACACCAAGATCCGCACAAGCAGATTTTTCGTTACCGCCGTTTCGGCTGAAAAGAAGGATTGCAAGATATTCACAACGGTTTATGATATCCTTTCGGATAAAACACCTGTTGACCGATGTATTATCACCAAGGGTGCCGATGAGATAAAGTTTGTGAAGGAAAAGATAGAATTTCCGATCGGAAATTATCAATGTAAGGTCAAGATCACCAAAGGCGAGGAAACCGAGGAATTGATGTTTTATATCCCCGATGATGCATTGGCGGATAAATTGTTGAGTAGGATCAAATAGGTTTTATTGTTAATTATTATTTCGATTTTAAAAGAACTGCAGCTCTCGCGAATGAGCGCTTGCGATTTGAATAAACTACACCGCGGGAACTAAAAAACCGCGGGAACTAAAATAAAAAACATACTCCTTTTTAAGATGTTATGCACCTCCGATGAGTAATTGTCGGGGGTGTATAATATTTTTCGACAAATTTTAAAAATTTTCTGCAATATTTTTAAAGAATTGATGACAAACTGTTTAAAATGTGTTACAATAAGTCTAAAATTATCCGGGAGTTGAAATTTTCAGATGAATAAAGACGAATTTAACGAAAGAATAAAGCGTGTCATCATCTCCGAGGAGGAGATAAAGGAAGCTATTGCCAAGGCTGCAAAGGAGATCAACGATTCCTATGACGGCAGACCCATTTTGCTTGTGAGCATACTGAAGGGCGCATTTGTGTTCATGGCGGATTTCTGCAGAGCTATTACTGTTCCTTGTGAAATTGGCTTTATGTGTGCCAAAAGCTATCAGGGCACAAATTCAACGGGTGTTGTTAAGATAACAATGGATCTTGACAAGGATATCAGCAATTATCATGTTGTTATCGTTGAGGATATTATCGACACAGGCAGAACATTGAAGGATATTGTTAATCTGCTTAAGTCCAGAAATCCCCTTTCCTTAAGGGTCGTTACATTGCTTGATAAGCCCAGCAGAAGAAAGGTCGATTTCACAGCAGATATTTCTCTGTTCACCATACCCGATCTTTTTGTTATCGGTTACGGCTTGGATTGCGACGAATATTACCGCAACCTGCCTTACATAGCTGAATATAATTCGGAGGTTTAATTTATGCTTGAAAAGATTTTCAAACTGAAGGAAAACAAAACTAACGTCAAAACCGAAATTATCGCAGGTATAACCACATTTATGACTATGGCTTATATCCTTGCGGTCAACCCCAGCATTCTTGCCGATGCAGGAATGGACCCCACAGGAGTTTTGCTTGCGACCTGTATCGCTTCGTTTATCGGCACAGCCTTAATGGCGTTTATGGCTAACATGCCCTTTGCCCTTTCGGCAGGTATGGGCTTGAACGCATTTTTCGCTTATACGGTCGTTCAGATAATGGGTTATCCATGGCAGGTGGCTTTGCTTGCCGTGTTTATCGAGGGTATTATTTTTATAATACTTTCTCTTACAAGCGTCCGCGAAGCTATTTTCAATGCTATTCCCATGACATTGAAGCAGGCTGTTTCGGTTGGTATCGGTATTTATATTGCTTTTATCGGATTAAAGAGCGCAGGCGTTGTTGTTAATAACGATTCCACATTGGTTGCTCTTGTAAGCTTCCGGGCAAACTTCTCTACCGCAGGTATATGCGCGTTGCTTGCCTTGATCGGTACTGCAATAACAGCGATTCTTTACATCAAGGGATTCAAGGGTTCTATACTTTTCGGTATTATCATTACTTGGGTAATGGGTATCGCTTGCGAGCTTTTGGGTATTTATGTTCCCGACGGTGCAAATTATTTCTCCTTGATTCCTACCTTTGCGCTTACCGATTTTTCCAAGCTTGGCGAAACCTTCGGTCAATGCTTTAAGTTTGATTTCAGCGGTATCGAGATATTCAACTTTATCGTTGTAATATTCTCTTTCCTGTTTGTTGACCTTTTTGATACATTGGGAACATTGATAGGCGTTGCCAGCAAGGCTGATATGCTTGACAAGGACGGCAAGCTTCCCAAGATTCGCCCTGCACTTTTGGCTGATGCTATTGCTACATCAGCAGGCGCGGTTCTCGGTACATCTACCACAACCACCTTTGTTGAATCCTCGGCAGGTGTTGCGGCAGGCGGCAGAACAGGTTTGACAGCCTTAACAACAGCTATTCTCTTCCTTGTTTCCATGCTGTTTGCGCCTATTTTCACAGCAATTCCCTCTTTTGCAACAGCTCCTGCTTTGGTTGTCGTCGGCTTCCTTATGTTCACAAACATTGCTAATTTGAAGCTTAACAACGATAACTATACCGAAACCATTCCCGCATACCTTTGCATTATCGCAATGCCCTTGTTCTACAGCATTTCTGAGGGTATTTCCTTCGGTATCATTTCCTATGTGATTCTTAACCTTGTTTGCGGCAAGGCAAAGAAGATCAACCCCGTTATGTATGTTTTGGCGGTGTTGTTTATTCTTAAATACATTTTCCTTTGATTTTAGGGATATTAAAATTTAATATCAGAAGGACGGCTTTCGAGCCGTCCTTTTTGTTTTTTAGTTCCCGCGGTGTTGTTACTTGTATGCAAAGACATATTACGCGTGGGAAATAGAAAAAAGTGAGACTGAGGTTGGAAAAAGACGGGATGCAATATGGGTTTTGGGGTGATAGAATAGGTGTGTCAGATGCAGACGGGACCGGGGTTTAAAAAACTCTGCTGCTGAAAAAAGGAGGTTTTAAAGGACACAACAATGAAGAAAGAAAAAAACGAGCTGACAAAAGAAATTCTTCAAGAAAAGCTGGACAGTTATTTCGGGGTACACCTGAAGGAAAGCGGAGAGGTGGCAGACATCGAGGGGCTTGCCGACTATCTCGGAATGACAAGGGACGAGCTTATGGGGATGATGAACCACAAGAAGGTAGGCAAGGAGCTGAGGCTGGCGAGAAACAGGATCGCCAAGATAAAAAAGCAGCTTGCCTTTGGAGGAAAGATTCCTGCGGCTGTTCTTTCCTTTGACCTGAAAAATAATCACGGTTACCGTGACAAGCCCGAGGACAACGAGGGGCAAGGAAACGAGCAGGTTATTTTCAAGGGAAAGACGGCTGATTGGGCGAAATGAGAGAAATTATCATCGAACCAAACCCAAAGCAAAAGGATTTTTTCGAGTCAACGGCAAAATACACCGCCTACGGTGGAGCGAGAGGCGGCGGAAAAAGCTGGGCGATGAGGATGAAGCTTATACTTTTGGCTTTGAATTATGAGGGTATACAAATACTCTTGTTAAGAAGGACTTTGGCGGAATTAAGAGAAAACCATCTTCTGCCGATGATGGCGATTTTAAAGGGGGTCGCTGTTTATTCGGCAAGCGAGAAGGAATTTCGGTTCCCCAACGGTTCGAGGATAAAGCTTGGGTATTGCGACAGTGAAAACGATGTATTGCAGTTTCAGGGACAGGCTTATGAGGTCATCGGCTTGGAGGAGGCGACACACTTTACTGAATTTCAGTTTCTTGCCTTGACCGAAAGCAACCGTGCCTCGGGCTATATGGGAAACAGCTTTACACCGAGAATGTATTTCACCTGCAATCCCGGCGGAGTTGGACACCAATGGGTCAAAAGACGTTTTATCGACCGTGATTTCAGAGGTAGTGAAAAAGGGGAACACTACCGCTTTATCAAAAGTTTGGTGTTCGATAACAAGTTTATCATGGAGAAGGATCCCGAATATGTTGACACCTTGATGAACCTCCCCGATGCCCGAAGAAGGGCGATGCTTTACGGTGATTGGGATGCTTTTGAGGGTGCATTCTTTCCCGAATTTGATCATAACCGCCATGTGGTGCCTTCGGGTTATCATATCCCCGAGGGAGCAATACGGTTCCGTGCATTGGACTACGGTCTTGATATGACAGCCTGTATTTGGTGTGCGGTATGGAAGGAAAGAATTATTGTGTACCGAGAGCTTTATGAAAGCAATCTTTTGCTGTCCGAAGCGGCTGAAAGGATCATTTCGGCAACAGACAGAAACGAAAGCATTCGATATACCGTTGCATCACCCGACCTTTGGAACAGACGGCAGGAAAGCGGTAAAAGCGGTTTTGACATTATGAGCGCAAAAGGGCTTAAGCATTTAATTAAAGCCGACAACACAAGGATAGCAGGCTGGAGAATCGTGAGAGAATATCTGAAATCGGGAGCTTCGTTCGGAGGGGATCCGAAATTGGTTATAACCGAAAATTGCAGAAACCTTATAAGATGTCTTCCCTTGCTTAGGTTTGACGACAAAATAAGAGAGGATGCGGCCGGAACACCTCACGAAATAACCCATGCGCCCGAGGCTTTGAGATATGCACTTATGTCAAGACAGCCTAAAACACCGCCAAAGCTCCCGAACAGCTTTAGGGGAAGCTATTATGCATTTGACGAACGCAAGGAAAAAAGGAACGGAGATTTTGAGGAATTCATCCTTTATTAGGAAAGAAGAAAAATGAAGGAAAGGAAAAAATGAAGCAAAGAAAAGAGATGCCCTTTACAGAGGAATGGGCTCTTTACGAAAAGGGTAAGGATTACAATTACTCTATCGACCTTTATGAAAAAGTGAACACTAACGAAAGGTTTTACAGAGGCGACCAATGGGACAACCTTAATTCAGGCGGATTACCGACGCCGGTGTTCAATATCTTTAAGCGTATTATCGGGTATTTTACAAGCAGTATCATGCAGACACCCATTAAAATGCGCTATACATTCGCAGGTCCCCGAGGCGGTTTCGGGTTAAGAGAGGATGAGGCGGGCGCCGCCTCTGAAAAGCTCAATGCTATTGCAGATATGCGTTGGGAAAAATGTAAAATGAACGATCTTCTCGCCTCGTCTCTTACCGATGCCGCTGTTTCGGGGGATGCGGTCTGCTATACCTATTGGGATGAGGATATCAAAACGGGACAGCCTTTTACGGGGGATTTTAAAACTGTTCTTCTGGATAACACCAACGTTTTCTTTGGTGATCCCAATTCCAAGGAGGTCCAGACCCAGCCTTATATACTTATCGCCCAAAGAGAAACTGTTGAAAGCCTTATAAAGGAGGCTGAGAAAAACGGTATTTCCAAGCATGAGATCGACAAGATCGTTCCCGACAGGGATTTTACTGAGCAATCGGGAGATTTAGCCAGAATCGAGCTTGAAGGAACAAAATGTATCTCTCTCATCAAGCTTTGGAAGGACGATAAGGGTCAGGTTTTATACCGCAAATCCGTGAGAAACGCAATTATCAAGGACACCACCGAAACTATGCTTTCTCTCTACCCTATTGCCTTTTACAATTGGAGTTCGGTTAAGAACAGCTGGCACGGTCAGGCTGTTGGCACAGGATTGATCGACAACCAGATCTTCATTAACAAGGGCTTTGCAATGGTAATGAAGCACATGATGGACACAGCCTTTTCCAAGGTTGTTTACGATTCAACTGTTTTGGACGGTTGGTCGGACAGAGTGGGGGAGGCTATTGCGGTAAACGGTCCCGTGGAAAATGTGGCTAAGGTCATTTCACCGGGTCAGATGCAAAGCGGTATGCTTGAGGTCATTTCAATGGCTATCACAAACACAAAAGAATTTATGGGTGCTACCGATGCGGCATTGGGTGACGTTGCTCCCAACAACACCAGCGCTATCCTTGCATTGCAGAACGCATCGGCGGTGCCTTTGGAAAATGTGAGGCGAAACCTTTATCAGTTTGTTGAGGATATCGGATTGATATGGCTTGATTTTATGTTTTCCTATTACGATGACAGGCGTTTGGTGGGCTTGAAGAATGAAGGAAACGAGGTTTTTGAGACCTTTTCCCTTTCGGATTATCGAAATATGCTCCTTACCTGCAGAGTTGACGTAGGCGCAAGCAGCTATTGGAGCGAGATTTCAAGCCTTAACACATTGGATAACCTTTTGAAATTGGGCAGGATATCCACAGTTCAATATCTTGAAAGACTTCCCAACGGTTTGATAACCCAAAAGGAAAAGCTTATTCAGGAAATTGCCCAAGCAGAAGAACAGCAGAAAGAAAAGGAGATTATGCTTGAAAAGAATCAACAATGAAGAAATTCTTGACAGAATTTATGATCTTGCAGACCAATCGGGCTTGAGGATCGACCAATTTTTGGAGAAGCTAGAGGAGACATTCGGAGAAAAGCTTCCCGATATCAACGGTCTCCCTCAGGAGGTTGCAGATGAGCTTTATTCTGCAAGAGAAACCAAAAAGGAAGCAAGAAAGCAAACAAGGATCCAAAAGGACGAGGAAGCCAAAGCCGCAGACATAAAAAAATTCCGAGAGCTTTTTCCCGATGTGGCTGCGGATGATATTCCCGATTCGGTTTGGGATGAGGTAGCGAACGGTGAAAGCCTTGTTCATGCCTATGCTCTCTATCTTGCAGTACAGCAGGATCTGAACAGCTATGCAGAAGGAGTCAACAGCCGAAATGCTCTTAAAGGAGCCAAAGCGACCTCGGAAGGCTCGGCTGAGCCTGTATTCACCAAGGAGATGGTGGAGAAAATGAGCGGCAGCGACATTAAATCCAATTACAAGGGTATTTTAAAAGCCATGAAAAATTGGCGTTTCAATTAAAGGAGGTTTTTAACTATGGCAAATTACAACAGCATTGAAAAAATCATCAGCGCAGAGATCTTGCGTACAAACGAGGACAATCTTCTTGCCAACACCGTGTGCAACACAAGCTTTGCAGGTGACATCAAAAACCGCGGCGACAGCGTTGTGTTTATCGGTCTAAACGACCCTACGGTTTATGATTACGAGGGCGAGGTCACCTATGAGGATATTGACGATTCCTCTCTCCAGCTTCTTATTGACCAGGACAAGGCGTTTTCCTTTAAGATCAAGGATATCGAGGCTTTGCGCTCCTCGATCGGCTTGGAGGACAGCCAGACAAAGCGAGCAAGCTATCTTCTCAAAAACGAGGTTGACAGCTATGTGTTCTCTCTTTACGACGATGCAGGAAGCACTATGGAATCGGTTGATGCAACACCCGAAAATGTGCTTCAGACAGTGGCTTCCATGAAGCAGAAGCTTGAAGAAGCTAATGTACCCGACGGCAGAACCTGGATCGTTGTTCCTCCCTTCATCAAAACCAAGCTTATGCTTGCAGGTGTTAAGTTCCAGATCAATAACGGTGTTAACGGTACAGGCGCAGTTGCCTTTACCGACGAGCTTGGATGCGATATTTATGTTTCCAATCAGCTTGCCAATGTAAACGGCGAAACCATGATGCTTGCAGGCTCCTATTCTGCCATAGCTTATGCCGAGCAGGTTTTGGAAACTCAGGTTCTTGACAGACTTGAAAATTCCTTTGACAAGGCTGTAAGAGGCAGACTTGTGTTCGGCGCAAAGGTTATCAAGCCCCATGAATTGGTCTGCTGCCCTGTTACTGACGGCGGCAACAACATTTAATTGAAGGAGGTATTCTGAATGACTATTAATACATCTGTTTCCAACGGTCTTTTTAAAGCTGATATTATAGAGTTTCCCGAAATTACCGAAAGCCTTGTTACCGCAGATATAAGCGGTTCAAAGGAGCCCTTGGCGGCTTTGGTTTATGTTCCCGATACGGTAAGCGCATCTTATAGCTTTTACTGTGCGAACGCGCCCAAGAATATCATCGCTCTTGAAAAGGGTCTTAATGTTATCCATTTGACCTCCAAGGGTATTGCCGATGAGGACGGCATGGCGGAATTTAATGTGGTTGCCAAGGACGGAAGCGCCGTTTCGGGCAATGGCATCAAGGTCGGCTTTGTTAAATACACAAGCGTAATTAATCATTAATTTTTTTAGCTCCCGCGTTTCCTTTTAAAAAAAGGAAAACAAAATTCTTTAATTCCCGCGATGTACCTTATTCAGAATGTTATCTCTCATCCGCGTGAGTCGTGACTTATCCGAAATGTGATAACAAAACTACTGTAGGGGAGGGTCTCGCTATAAACCTCGCGAAACAAGTTTCGCAGAGCCCCCATACTCCGCCCGAAACAAGACATACAATATAATTAAGACGGGAGGACAAGAACCTCTCCCCTACGGTGTTGATTTGTTATGACTAAAGCCCTCGCGGAATATGTATTTACATACAAGTGACTGCACCGCGGTCAATAAAAAAAGGAGGAATTAATGACAGGATATGAAGTTTTAATAATGGCTCTTGACCTTTGCGGATTAACAAAGGAAGACCGAGAGCCTGCTAACGATACGACCGACCTGCAGACAAGAGGATTATCCCTTTTGAATATAACGTTGGCGGAATGCTCTTCTCTCGATTGCAGGATAAGAAAGGTCGAGCATGAGGTTTTAACAGCCGAAACAATGGTGGACAAGCTGAAATGCAGCGATATAGTTGCAAAATCTGTTTTGCCTTACGGTCTGGCAAGGCTTTTAATGATAGGAGAGGACGATAATATGGCGGCAGATTTTAATAAGCTTTATATCTCCGCACAGGAGAATGCTCTCGCTTTCGGAAAAGCCGGAATCCATGAGATCAAGGAGGTTTATTAATGAGGATAACCTCACAAAAGGTTTTCAAAGGACTTGATGAAGGGTTAAAGCTTGGAAACGACCTTGGCTTTGCATCGGAGATGAGCAATTTCAGGGTTACCGATGAAGGTTCTCTGGAATGCAGAAAAGCTATAGAGGAGATATACAGCGATGAATACGGGAGTATAAGAGGCATCTGGTGCGGTACTGTGGCAGGAAAGGAAGCGATGGTGTTCACAGCCGAGGGCAGAGTTTATCGTGCTGACCCAAAGGTCATTCCTCTGAATCCTATTCTTATAGGCGAGATCGCGGTTGGTGATACCATGATGTTCGGGTTCGGTGACCTTCTGTATATTAAGGTGGGTACATATTATTATAAATATGACGGAGACGGGCTTCGGGATGTTGAAGGATATACACCTTTGGTAGCATTGAGCTGTACCCCAAATGGAGAAGGAGAGCTTTTCGAGCAGATCAATCTTATTTCGGATAACCGACGTCAGCTTTTCTCCTGTGACGGTGAAGCCAAGGATTATTACCTTGCGGAAAAGGAGATAGACGGTATCATTTCGGTAACGGTAGACGGAGAGACTTATTCGGACTATTCTTTGGGGGAAACAAAGGACTATGTTCATTTTGATACTGCTCCGCCCGAGGGATTGAACAATATGGAGATAACCTACCGCAAGGAAGACCCCGACCAAAGCAAAACAAGAATATTCGGATGCACAAGGGTTATGAAATTCGGCGGAAACTCCGACGGCAGACTGTTTCTTTGGGGCAATGACAGCTATCCAAATTACAGATTTCATTCCGACCTTGCAAACGGTGTACCAAGCGCGGAATATTTCCCTGTTAATGCATTTACCATAATCGGTAACAGCAGAATAAACTGTATCGTTCAGCAATATAACAGAATGCTTATATTCAACGAGCATGAGGCTTATTATTCCTATTGCGAGCTTAGGGATGACGGCTTGGGCAACACATATTCGTCCTTCCCCGTTTTCAACCTGAACGGAACCAAGGGCGCCATTATCCAAAGCGACGGCTGTATTATGGATAACCGCCCCGTTACACTTTGCGAGGACGGCTTGAATGCCTGGGAATCCACTTCCCTGCCCGATGAGAAAAACGCCGTCTGCATTTCCAAAAGCATCGACCAAAGTATTTTGAAGCTTATAAACCAAGACAAAGGGAATATAAAATATTTCGATTTTCAGGCAAACCGCGAGCTTTATTTTATTTGGAACGAAAAGGCTTTTGTTTATAATTACGGGAAAAGTGTTTGGTATGCCTACAACAGCTTCAGCGGAAGCAACCACACAGTTTTCGGTGAAAACCTTTATTTCTCAAAGGGTAATACAATTTACTCGTTCGGAAACGGCTCAGAATCCCCTTCTTCGGATGTTTGTCTTTGGGAAAGCCCTTTTACCGTTTTGAATCAAAACAACGGTAGAACCGACATTTTGGGCTTTGAGGCAGATATCCAAACAGAGGGTCAGGTGACGCTTCTCTTTGAGCTTGAAAAAGCCAACGGCGATATAAGCAAAAGGTGCTTTGTTTTCGGCGAAGAGAACAATGGATTCAGAAGAATATCCTTCCGCCCTGCACTAAAACGGGCAATGCCCTTTCGGTTAAGGGTAACAAAAAGCGGAAGCGGTTCTGTTTCAATACACGGATTTTCAATAAAAACAAGAGAAAAGGAAAGGAGTGACAGATTTGGCATATACTGATCAGATAAACAGCCTTAAAGAAGCTTTAAACAGCTATTCCGCAGAGGAAGAAAAGTTAAGCGCATTATACAAAACCGCAATCGAAAACGCAGAAAAAGCACACCAAACGGCAAAAGCCCAATTGGAATCTCAATATCAGCGCGACAGAAATGCCGTTTACGCAGACAATGCAAGAGATGAAAGGAATTTCAATAACCTTCTTGCCGAACGCGGCTTGGGCTTTTCGGGAGAAGCGGCGCAAAGCAAGCTTAATTCCAATATAACCTTGTCCAACAGATTAGGCGACCTTGAACGGGAGAAAAACCAAAATTCCTTGAAGCTTGATGCCGACCTTGCTTCAAATAAAACCACTCTTTCATTGGAGGAGGCAGAAAAGCTCAAGAGCATTCTCGACAGCAAAAATCAGCTCGGTGCAGATATAGCAGGCATGGAGCTTGAAAGAGAAAACGAAGCAAACAAGCTTGCATGGGAAAAGGAAAGCGAGGCAAACCGAATCCAAGCAGAAAAAGAAGCCTTAGCACAGCAGATCTTGGCAGATCAACAGGCTTTGGCTGACAAATTAAATGCCGAACAGCAGGCTCAATATGCACAGATTCAAGCGGATAAGGAAGCAAAGGAATTGGAGCTTCAGGCTGAAAAGGATATGCTTGCAATAAAGCTGCAGGCTGAAAAGGATATGCTTGCGGCAGAGCTTGAGGCAAAATATAACAGCGTTATTTCGGGAGAAACATCCTCGTCAGGCTCCACGGATAAAAATACAAGCTCCGATAAAAACACTACAGCCGGAACCCAAAGCAGCCAGGATATACCCGTTGATGACCCAAGTGATGACGGCGGAAGCTTTATTCCCAATATCAATGCTCCCAGCCTTGCAAAACAGCTTGTTAACACAGCCACATCGGGCAACGGTTATGTAAGCGATGATGACCATGACCATATCATCAACAAATATCTCATCCAACTCAGAGAAGGATATGATATTGACGAGGAATATTACGATGAGCTTATATTTATGCTGAAAGCATACGGTTATACCGAAAAAACCTATCCCGAAATGAGGATTCAGGTAATAACCTATGATGCCGAAGCATATTATGAAGATATATACGATGAATGTTTCGAAAGCTATGCTCTTAACGGTATGGAAGATGGCGCGGCGCAGAAGAAGGCAAGAGAAACTGCGGCACAAAAACAAATCGAATATATGTATAAAAAATCCAATTCCAATTTGGAATTTAAGGAATGCTGTAAGCAAATGGGCATCGGCAGCACAAAAGCTCAGGAATATATCGAAGCTATGGAAGCCACATTCAATGTCACTTCACCTTCCTCCGGCAATTCTTCAAACCAAACTACAAGAACAGGCAAATAAGGAGCTTTTATGGATATTTCAAGTTATATAGAAGGAGAACTTTATATTTTAGTTCCCGTCCTTTATGCATTGGGTGCAATGATAAAGAAAAGCAGGCTTGATGACAAATGGATACCCTTGATATTGGGCGGTGTTGGTATTATACTTGCAACGGCATTTAAGTTCACTGTATATCTTCCCGTTGATATGATCTCGGTATTAAAGGTGTTGTATGCAGGTGTAACCCAAGGTGTTCTTTGTGCATCGGCAAGTGTTTATGCAAATAACATCATCAAGCAGATGAAAAAGGATAACGAGGAATAGTTTTAAGCTGTTGGGGCTATACCCAACAGCTTTTTGTATTGATTTTATTCTTCACTTGTGATATTATTTTATAAACAGGATCACGGAGGAACAAAATGAGCAAGAAAGTTATTGACATATACGACACGCCCGAAGAAAAATCCGCTTCTCTCAAAAAGAAAATGAATCCTAAATTGAAAAAGGTTCTTGTGTATATCCTTTGCGGTATATTGGGAATCGCCTTGGCTGCGGTAGTTATCTATCTTTACAATGTGGTATTTTCGGGTGCGCCCACACCTGAGGAGGCTGTTGCAGGCTATCAAAAGGCGGCTTTGCTTTATGATGTTGACGGCATGATTGAATATTCCTCGGAATATAACAAGGTCGTCCTTTACGGTAACAACAAAACCAGCAACAGACTTTTAAGATCCTACCTTAACAAAGGCTATGAGGGTATCGAAGCACAATATACCGAGGAGCAGATCAGCTTCAAGCTTATTTCGGTTCTTGAATACGAAAAGGGCGACGGTAAATATGAAAAGGTTATGGAGCGTTATGACGATAAAATAGAAGGCGGAAGCGAGGATATTAAGAAAATCGCAATCGTTTCTATGACAGTTATAACCGACGGAAAAGAAACCACAAGAGATTATCTTGTTGTAAAAGTAGGTATGCGTTGGTATTACGCTTACGCAGGAGTTTAATATTATTGAGAAAGCCTCTCGACCTAAAAAAGTCAAGAGGCTATTTGTTAAATAATACGAGCGAAGGAATACATCGCTATTCCAAGCGAGTATTATGATGTTATGGGCGAAAAGCGCTTTTCAAACCATTATGTGTTCGATTCTTTTATACTATTGCTTTGTAATCCGGGTCATTAGAGTTTATTTATAATTACAAAGGGGGTACATTGATCAGACTGCCCTGCGGGGTTATCCTTGATCATTGCCGCGAGTTCTTCATTTATATAGTTTATTTTACTGCACTTACCGAGTATATCGACAGTAAAATCGTTGGCATCAACGATCATCGCCATTATGCCGGTCTTCTCATATATCTCGTTACACACTCCGTCAGGATCTGTCGGAATCATTATGCCAAACTCACCGTATTCTTTAAAGCTCTTGTCATAAAATCCATCCAGACCGCGCACTTCCATCCCGACGATATCATAAAATATGCCTGTTTTGCCAAACAACTTTCCGACACCGCCACAAAAAGAAGCCCAAAGAACCTTTGCTCTTCCGCAGTGATCAATAGCAAACTGCATCTTCCAGACTGAATCTACTCCTATCCCTGCTTCGCTGTGGGATGCAAAAGAAGATAAAAACCTTGCGAGAAGTGATATCTTCATATCCTTTTTATGAATAACTCTGTTTTGGCACAAAGAAATAATTTTCTCACTTACAGAAACGATTTCTCCCTCTTGATATTCAGGTTTTATATACTTTTCAACGAGGTCAATATAGTTCTCACCGATCTGAATAAAATGAGTTTTGACCGCACGTCTGCCAAAGCACCCGAAAAATGTTTCTATTACATATTTTTTGTTTGCATTTATCATTTAGTGCCTCCTGAGCTTCCTTTGACTTCAGTATAGGGTTCAAAACATAAATCAACCTTAAGAGTCCCAAAATAAGCACATTCATATTTTGCAATGAAAAACACACTTCATTAGCAAAGCGACTTCATTAGGCGAAGCCGTCTTCATGCGCCAACGGCGCACTTCATTCAAAAAAGCACTGCTTTCGCAGTGCTTTTTTGCTGGAGCGGATTACGGGGTTCGCCCGACTTCATCCACCCCAAAAATTCACTTCGTTCATTTTTAGGGACCCCGGGTCGGAGCGGTGGCGCGGTCTGACGTGCCCCCGGCACGTCATTCAACACGCGCCCTTCGAACCCCTATGTTGTTTTCCACAAACTTGACAAAAAAAGAAGAACACATTCGTGTTCTTCTTTTTTTGGAGCGGATTACGGGGTTCGAACCCGCTACCTCCACCTTGGCAAGGTGGCGCTCTACCAGATGAGCTAAATCCGCATAT
>CAZYRT010000036.1:0-14985 GCA_964650045.1 uncultured Ruminococcus sp. | reverse complement strand
CGTTACCACATCATCCGCGGCAAGCTTGATACTCAAGGTGTTGCCAACAGAAATCAGGCCCGTTCCAAGTACGGTGCAAAGAAGCCCAAGAGCAAATAATCAAGCTTTTGCGGTTTAAACAATTCAGGAATGACAATTTCGTTTTCTCGTGCTGATACGAAGAAATTTATATATATATCGGCACTAACGGAAATTAAATTTTCAAGTACCTGTGAATTCATCGAAGCGTAAAATTACGCTATCCTTATGAAGGAGGGAAATAAAGTGCCCAGAAGAGTACATGGTTTTAAAAGAGAAGTTCTTCCGGATCCGATGTATAACTCTCAGCTCGTTACAAAGTTGATCAACAACATTATGTACGACGGCAAGAAATCCATCGCCCAGAAGATCGTTTATGACGCATTTGCAATAATCGAAGCAAAGACAGGTGAGAATCCTCTTGAACAGTTCAAGAAGGCTCTCGAAAACATCATGCCTGCCCTCGAAGTAAAGGCAGTTCGTCGTGGCGGTTCTAACTACCAGGTTCCTATGGAAGTTCGCGCTGACAGAAGACAGACACTCGGTCTCCGTTGGCTTATCACTTATGCTCGTTCCAGAAGCGACCGTAAGATGAGCGAACGCCTCGCTGCAGAAATTATGGATGCTGTTAACGGCACCGGCGGCGCGGTTAAGAAGAAGGAAGACACTCACAAGATGGCAGAAGCAAACAAGGCTTTTGCTCACTATCGCTGGTAATCCGCGTTATTCGTATTTTTACGATATTATTATTTAAGGAGAAAAATATATGGCCAGACAAACTCCGCTTGAGCTTACCCGTAACATCGGTATCATGGCTCATATAGACGCGGGTAAGACGACCACAACCGAAAGAATCCTGTATTATACAGGTAAGACCCATAAAATCGGCGAAACCCACGAAGGTTCCGCAACAATGGACTGGATGGAACAGGAACAGGAGCGCGGTATTACTATCACATCCGCTGCTACAACCTGCTTCTGGAACAACCACCGTATCAATATTATCGACACCCCCGGTCACGTTGACTTTACAGTTGAAGTTGAAAGATCGCTCCGCGTTCTCGACGGCTCTGTAACCGTTCTTTGTGCAAAGGGCGGCGTTGAACCTCAGTCTGAAACCGTTTGGAGACAGGCTGACAAATACAAGGTTCCCAGAATGTGCTATGTCAACAAGATGGACATCATGGGCGCGAACTTCTATCGCGTCGTTGAGATGATCAGAGACAGACTTAAGGCAAACGCAGTTCCGATCCAGCTTCCTATCGGCGCTGAAGCGGACTTCAAGGGAATTATCGACCTTGTTAAAATGAAGGCTTATATCTACAACGATGACCTTGGTCAGAATATCACAGAAACCGAAATTCCTGCTGATATGATGGAAAAGGCTCAGGAATATCACGATGCTCTTTGGGAAGCTGCTGCTGAAACCGATGACGATCTTATGATGATGTTCCTCGAAGGCGAAGAAATTCCCGAAGCAGATATTAAGAAGGCTATCCGTAAGGCTACCATCGACAACTTGATGGTTCCCGTTGTTTGCGGTACTTCTTATAAGAACAAGGGCGTTCAGAAGCTTCTCGATGCTATCGTTGACTATATGCCTGCACCTATCGATATCGAAGATATCAAGGGTATTGACTGCAATACAGAAGAAGAAACAACTCGTCCCACATCTGACGATGAACCCTTCTCTGCTCTTGCATTTAAGATTGCTACTGACCCCTTCGTTGGTAAGATCTGCTTTGTTCGTGTATATTCGGGCTGCATCCAAACGGGTGCTACCGTTTATAATGCAACAAAGGGCGGCAAGGAACGTCTCGGTCGTATCCTTTTGATGCATGCTAACCACCGCGAGGACGTTGATGAAATCCGTGCAGGCGATATCGCTGCTGTTGTTGGTATCAAGAATACCACCACCGGTGATACTCTCTGTGATGAAAAGCATCCCGTTATCCTCGAATCTATGGAATTCCCCGAACCTGTTATCCGCGTAGCAATCGAACCCAAGACCAAAGCAGGTCAGGAAAAAATGGGTATCGCTCTTGCTAAGCTTGCAGAAGAAGACCCCACCTTCAAGGCTTATACCGATGAAGAAACCGGTCAAACTATCATCGCAGGTATGGGCGAGCTCCACCTTGAAATTATCGTTGACAGACTTCTCCGCGAATTCCGCGTTGAAGCAAACGTTGGTAAGCCTCAGGTTTCCTACCGTGAAACCATCACTAAGACTGCTACTGAAAACCATAAGTATGCTAAGCAGTCCGGTGGTAAGGGTCAGTACGGTCATGTTATTATTAACATTGAGCCTAACCCCGGCAAGGGCTATGAATTCGTTAACGAAGTAACCGGCGGCGACGTTCCTAAGGAATATATCCCTGCTGTTGACGCAGGTATCCGCGGCGCAATGCTTTCCGGTGTTGTTGCAGGCTACAATGTTGTTGACGTTAAGGTTACTCTCACAGGCGGTTCCTACCACGAAGTAGACTCTTCTGAAATGGCATTTAAGATTGCCGGCTCTATGGCATTCAAGGAAGCTATGAAGAAGGCAGGCCCCGTTCTTACCGAACCGATCATGAAGGTTGTTGTTACAACTCCCGATGATTACCTCGGCACCGTAATCGGCGATATCAACTCCCGCCGCGGTACCTTGTCCGGTCAGGAAAACGTTGGCAGCGGCGCACAGATTACTGCAAGCGTTCCCCTTTCTCAGATGTTCGGTTACGCTACCGACCTCCGTTCCAAAACACAGGGTCGCGGTCAGTACGTTATGGAACCCAGCCACTACGAAGTTGTTCCTAAGTCTATCCTCGAAGCAATCGTTTCGGGCAAGGCAAAGGGCTAATTAACACAATAATAATAAAAAAGCCTTGACAGAGGCGAAAAAATCTATATAATTAGATTTAGAATAATTATAAAATTTGGAGGATTTATAACAATGGCAAAGGCTAAGTTTGAAAGAAATAAGCCCCACGTTAACATTGGTACTATCGGTCACGTTGACCATGGTAAGACTACTCTTACCGCTGCTATTACCAAGACTCTCTCTCTCACCAACGATAACATCGAATTCCAGGCATATGACCAAATCGATAACGCTCCCGAAGAAAGAGCTCGTGGTATCACAATTAACACCCGTCACGTAGAATACGAAACCGAAGCACGTCACTATGCTCACGTTGACTGCCCCGGCCACGCTGACTACGTTAAGAACATGATCACCGGTGCTGCTCAGATGGACGGCGCGATCCTCGTTGTTGCTGCTACTGACGGTCCTATGCAGCAGACTCGTGAACACATCCTTCTCGCTCGTCAGGTTGGCGTTCCTGCTCTCGTTGTATTCCTCAACAAGTGCGACCTCGTTGACGACGAAGAACTCCTTGAAATCGTTGAAATGGAAGTTAGAGACCTTCTCTCTGAATATGACTTCCCCGGCGATGACATTCCGATCATCAAGGGTTCTGCTAGAGAAGCTCTTCTCAGCGAAAACAAAGATCAGTCTTCTGCAGAATACGCTCCTATCGTTGAGCTCATGAACGCAGTTGACGAATATATCCCTACTCCTGCTCGTAACGACGATATGCCCTTCCTTATGCCCGTTGAAGACGTATTCTCCATCTCCGGCCGTGGTACTGTTGCTACCGGTAGAGTTGAACGTGGCGTAGTTAAGATGGGCGACGAAGTTGAAATCGTTGGTATCAACGAAACTTCCAAGACCACCGTTACCGGTATCGAAATGTTCCGTAAGCTTCTCGATTCCGCTGAAGCAGGCGACAACATTGGTGTACTTCTCCGTGGCGTTAAGAAGACCGACATCGAAAGAGGTCAGGTTCTTGCTAAACCCGGTTCCATTAACCCCCACACAAAGTTCACCGGTCAGGTTTACGTTCTTACTGAGAAGGAAGGCGGCCGTCATAAGCCCTTCTTCCCCGGCTACAGACCTCAGTTCTACTTCAGAACAACTGACGTTACCGGTATCATCAATCTTCCCGAAGGCGTTGAAATGTGCCGTCCCGGCGACAACGTTGACATGAAGGTTGAACTCATCAACCCCATCGCTATTGAAAAGGGTCTCCGTTTCGCTATTCGTGAAGGCGGCAGAACCGTTGGTTCCGGCGTTGTTATCGACATCGAAGGCTAATTGAAATAACCTTAATAAAAGGGGCTGTCCTTAGACAGCCTCTTTTTTAGGAATATAATGTTTAACATGATTGCTTCAAAGATAAAAAGGCTGAAATATGCCTGCTATAACGATGTCGGTGGTGGGAAACCCTTCACCAATGCTGTTCTTGACCTTCGGGAACTGTCTTTCTCTAGGTAGCAATAATCATTTTTGGGACAGATGACAAAAGTCTAAACAACAAAAAGAGGAAAATATGGCACTTATTAATTTGAAGTTTTACAGCGAAGCTTTGGGGATGCAGACCGAAGCGTTGGTAGTAATGCCCCAAAGGGGGAATTACGGTGAAATAGGCATCGAAAGCAATGTTAAGGCAGGTCCCTATAAATGCCTTTACCTTCTCCATGGCTTGAGCGATGACCATACAATATGGCTTCGCAGAACCTCTATTGAAAGATACGCTTCCTATTACGGTATTTGTGTTGTTATGCCCAGAGGCGATAAGAGCTTTTACAGCAATATGAAGCATGGCATGGCATATTATACCCATATCGCAAAGGAATTGCCCAAGGTTATCAGAGAATTTTTCAATGTTTCCGACAAACAGGAGGACAATTTTATTGCAGGTCTTTCCATGGGCGGATATGGCGCATTGAAGATAGGCTTGCGTGAATGCGGTTCTTTTGCCGCTTGCGCAGGCATTTCACCTTGCGGTGATATAAAAAATCTTGCGGGCTTTGATGATGTTTTTAAACCCATTTTCGGTGATAATATTGACGTCCCCGACACAGATGACCTTCTTTACCTTTGCGACAACGCCAAGGATAAGCCCAACCGTCCCCGTGTTTATATAGGCATCGGCACCGAGGATTTCCTTTATGAAAATGTAAAGCCTGTGCGCCAAAAGCTCGAAGAATGGGGCGATGGATTCACCTACCGTGAATCGTCAGGCAGCCATACCTGGGAATTTTGGGACGAATATATTCAATATGTCCTTAAATGGATGCTTAAGTAAAATAAAACAACCGAGATTACCTCGGTTGTTTTTTGGTTAGGATAAAATAAGAATCTACTTACGCGGAAATAAGGCAAAGGTATAATTCAAAATACATCGCGAAAATAAAAAGTTTTGTCCCCTTTTTCAAAAGGAGGCGCGGGAGTTAGAAAAGACGGGAAGCCAGGGCAGAAAGACGTCTGCGCTGGGAAAGGATACGGTCAAATACAAGAATACGCGCAACAGCGCTTGTTAATGAACGGATGACAGCTATATCACGGCTTTCCGATTCGGGTATTGTTCTTGGGGGATATTGGTCGGGAGCGATAGTGCTGTAAAGCTCATATTCAAGTTCGTCGCAGAAGGTGTTATAGCCCTCAGGCAGATCAAAAACACGAACCATCGCCGCCAAAGCTTCCCGAAGGTCGGCAAGAGAAAGCATACGCTTTCCTATGCAGATAACCATAAGCTTTGCAAGATGCTCACGATTGTATTTTTTCTTAACGGGAGGATGTAAAGCTCCGTTTTTTACATAGTTGTTTATCATTGCGGCGGTTATTATAGGCTCGCCGTCAAGAATAAAAATAGATAATTTCTCGTTGATAAACGCAATAACTTGGTCTATATATAATTCAAACGGGGGAAATTCATCCCAACGGGGAAAACGGTAGTCTAAAAGATCCTTTGATTTAAGCTTCATTATCTGCTCCAAAAATTCCATTTGTGACATGATACCATTAAAAGCTTCATGTGTCAATATTATAACCAGGTAAACTTTTTCAATTTTTCTTTAAAATTGTTTCAAAAACCTCTTGACATGGTTTTGAAAACCATATATAATGTTCAAGAAAATGAAAAAGAATGTATTTGAAAGGAACTATACAAATGCCTAAGAACGCAATTGCACGCCCTGTCAAAAAATTAACCAGCCCCACAAGTATCAGAGATCTTCTCCAAATCGCTGTAAACGAAGACGGAGATAAAGCCGCTTATAAGTACCGCACACCTGATGGTGTCCGTGAGGTAACCTACCGTGAATTCCAGACCGAAACAATGTGGCTCGGTACCGCTATCAATTCCTTGGGTATGGCAAGAGCACACATCGCTTGCTCTGCCGAAAACAGCTATAATTGGATCCTTACCTATCTTACAGCTCTCCAGAGCGAAGGCGTTTTCTGCCCTATCGACAAGGAACTTCCCGATTGCGATTTCTGCAATAACGTAATCCACGGCGATGACGATATCATCTTTGTTGACAAAAAGCGTGAAGATATCATCCGCCGTAACAGAGAAAGCCTGCCCAACCTTAAATATATCGTTTCCTTCGACAGAGATGAGGACGAAGGCGAATATCTTTCCTTTAACAAGCTTTTTGCTAAGGGCAAGGAGCTTTATGAGGCAGGTGACCGTGAATATGCCAATATGTCTACAAAGGACATGAAGGCGCTTAAAATGCTTCTTTACACCTCCGGTACAACAGGTATCCAGAAGGGTGTTATGCTTTGCGAATCCAACCTTGTAAATCTCGTTGACTCCGGCTTGAGAACTGCTGTTATCCGTGATGTAGGTCTTTCTATTCTTCCTTATCACCATTCCTACGAGGCTGTTGCAGGCATTCTTGTTGCAATGCACAACCATTCCACACTTTGCATCAACGACAGCTTGAAGCGTGTTGTTAAAAACCTCGCTCTTTACAAGCCCGGTTATATGTTCGTTGTTCCTGCGGTTTTGGAGGTTCTCTACCGCCGTATGCAGGCAAGCATCGAGGAAAAGGGCAAGACTAAGACTATTGCTTTCGCAATCAAGCTTTCCCGCTTCCTTCGTTCTATCGGTATAGATATCAGACGTAAGCTTTTCGCTGAGCTTCATAACGCTTTGGGCGGAAATCTCGAAAAAATAGTTTGCGGTTCTGCGCCTCTCCGCGCAGAAATTGCCGACTTCTTCGAAGATATCGGTATTATCGTAACAAACGGCTACGGTATCACCGAGTGCTCTCCCCTTGTTTCGGTTAATGATGAATTTACTAACGATCCCAGAACCGTTGGCTATTGGATCGACTGTATCGACGTTCGTATCGACGATCCCAACGAGGACGGCGAAGGCGAAATCTGCGTTAAGGGCGGTATTGTAATGCTCGGCTATTACAAGAACCCCGAAGCAACCGCCGAAGTATTCACCGAGGACGGCTATTTCCGCACAGGCGACTACGGTAAGATCAATGAAAAGAAGCAGATCGTTATCACCGGCAGAAAGAAGAATATCATCATTCTCGGCAACGGTAAAAACATTTATCCCGAGGAGCTCGAAGCATACATCGGCAATATTCCTTATGTTCTTGAAAACGTTGTTTACGGCGAACGCGATGCAGAGGGCAGCGAGGCTGCTTTGGCTGTTCAATGTGTTCTCGATGAAGAATATCTCAAGACCGGCACAAAGGAAGAGCTTCAGGCGAAGCTTAAATCCGATATTTTCAAGGTATTGGAGCAGCTTCCTACCTACAAGCAGGTAACAAAGGTTTATATCCGCGAAACTCCCTTTGTTATTACCACAACCAAAAAGATCCGTCGTGCAAAAGACGGTTCCCCTATGTAATCGTTAAATCCTATATAAAAAACGAGAGGCAAGCTTTAAAAGTTTGTCTCTCATATTTTTTTGAAAAATTTTATTGATATTTTGACATTTTTCCGCATTTGTAGATAAAGAACATTTCAGGGATACTATAGGTGGAATATGCGGATAGCAATATGTGACAAAGACAAGGTATACAGAAAGAAATTGCGTGGCATTATAGCCGAATATAAGAAAAGTATGAGGATGCAGGTGGATGTTTGGGAGTTTTCGAACGGGAATGCCCTTGTTTCCTCGGACGAAATGTTTGATCTGGTGTTTCTTGGCTATATATTTCCCGATGCAAACGGTATGGATACGGCAAGAAAGCTTCGATTGAAAAATTTTAGGTGCGGAATAGTGTTCGTTACAGAATATCCCGAATTTGTTTTCGATTCATTCGAGGTGCGTCCTTACCATTTTTTGAGAAAACCTGTTGAGAAGGATAAGATATTTTCTGTTTTGGATTCCTTTTTCAAAAGCTACAAACGTATCTATCCCATAAATATTCTCGAAGACGGAGAACTGATAACCGTACCTGCCGATGAAATTATTTATTTGGAGGGTGACGGAAAAGCCTGTATCGTTCGTACAAAAACACGTACCTTTCATAGCTCAAAAACCCTTTCCGAGGTTTTCGATACACTGCCAAAGCATTGCTTTTACAGAATACATAGGTCTTATGCGGTGAATATGAATTATATCAGCACTATTGAAAGTAAGATAGTGACCTTTTCCAATGGCGAAAAGGCATTGATAAGCAGAGGACGCCATGCCGATTTTATGAAAAAATATTATGAATTTTGCGAGCATGATGCTGTTAAGGTTTAGAAATTAAAAACTAAAAGTTGATTCAATAAAGCATAAAAGCCGAGGTTTAACCTCGGCTTTTGGTGCATTTCATTTTATCAAAACATCAATATTTTTCTTTGTAAATGCGAGTCCATTGCGCAAAAAATCTTCTATTGATGTCTTTTTGTCATACAATTCCTGCAAATGCTCAATTATGCTTTTTTCATTAACCATTTGGGTATAGAATTGATCATAAGCTCGATTTTCATATAAAGTATACGGCTTTACCGTGGGGTCATTCAGAGTAGGCGCAACAACCATTTCCTGAAAATACCATATAGGCTCGGGGAAACGAGGTGGGGGCATACTATCCAGTTGATTCATTTCCTTCCATTTTTCATAGAAACTCATATGGTTGATTTCATGTACGGCTCCGGAAAAGACACGTTCTTCATCGTTGTAAGAAACATAAAACCACTTGTCAATATCATTTCTCGGATAAAACGGCATATATCCCACATAGCAATTAATGAAGGGGTGAGATTCTTTCCAAGAGTAATTATATAATCGGCACTGTGCTTCAAGACAATCGTATAAGAAAGAATCAAATCTTTTTTGGAAATATTGAACTCTTTCGGAGATTTCTTCTGCGTAATCCGTCAATCTTTTTTCGACAGCCTGTCTGATAATTTCATTTCGTTCGTTTTCGTCTTTGTTGTCAAGAATACTACGCAACTCAGGATACATTGTGTATGTTTTTTCGGCAAATGGACGTGTTTTATTGGCTGATTTAGAGGGAGAAAGATAGTTACATATCAAACGGACGTTGAATATTGGTTTCAACGGTTGTACAATTATTTGCGGAGTAAACATATCGGGGTTTTCCTTGTTATAAGACTACTGTAAAACAAATGCTTTTATTTCTTATCCTTCTTACACAGCTGATCTTTGCAACGTTCAAAACGCTCTTTGCCGCAATATGGGATAACGAGCAGGTCAAGCTGTTCGGGAGTAAGTCCTACGTTGCATCTGCCGGGATAGGTAAATACGCTCAAAACCCTTTCGCAAGGATATTCCTCACATTGTACGCACGTATCATGTCCTTTTTCTTTGGCGCAATCTCTTGCTTTACAGCCTTGATGACAACCTGAACAGTTGATGCCTGAATAATCTTCTTTGGTTTCATCGGGCGAGAAGTATATTTTATAATTCTCGTTAGTAAAAAGAACACGGTTCTCAATACCGCCGTTTGTTGCTCTCAAAAGGCATTGATCGCAACGGTTGCCACAACAGCCGATTTCGACATCTTTTAGGTTTTCAATCTTGCGGTTGGGGTTCTTTTTGATTTTCAGAAGCTCGATTATTTCATCAATATCTGTATTGCTGTCAACGTCTATAAACATCCACTTTCCGTCGTGATATGTACGGCTGTTGTCATAATAATTGCATATATAATCCGAGAAGTTATCTCTGACCGCATCGAATTTTTCTCGTTCCGCTTTTCCAAAGATAACAAGTGCATTGAATCGGTTATCTTGTACGCTCAATGAAACAAGCGTTTTTCCGCTTTTGCGGAATTTCAAAACCTCTTTTCCGTCCCACAGCTCTTCCATTACATAGTAGGTACGAATAAAGCCAACGAGCTTTTCCCAAGATTTTGCAACTTCTTCGCCAAGCTTGTTCTGTATATTTTTATATGCTTCAATCATTTTTATTTCTCACTTTTCTTATATGCAATTCCGTCGATTTGGCAAAGACAACTATCGTCGAGGAACTGGGTTACAACGGTCATTCTTGCAGGTGCGCCGTTTGGGAAATATTCGGAAAACACATCACGTCCCGTGCGGAAGTCTTCAGTATTTTTGATATAATAATTAAGTTGCACCATATCGTCCAGCGTTGCACCGACGGATGCGAGGGTATTTTTCATAGCTTCGAAAGCAACTCTTGTTTGGTAGGCGATATCGTTCTTTTCAAAACCGCCGGCATGATGGGCAAGGAAAATATAATCTCCTGCAATAACGCAAGACGGACAGGTTTCATCACCGCAATGGGTAGGTAGGCGTTTTATCATAATTGTTAACCTTTCATTTCTCTGTCAATTTCATCGGGTTTTAAAACGCTCAAATTTTCATAAGGATAACTGCAAAGGACGCTATCCAAATATTGTATGCCGCAAAAGTACTTACAGATTGATGTGTCTTTTACTGCAAACTTGTGTTCATTAGTGTTTTCGGCTATATTCCAAGGACACTGTGAATTCCCAAAATTGAGATTGCTAAAATCAATATCCATATTTGCGCCGATAATTTTGTTAATTCTGCTGTCCATAGTTTTTATTGCTCCAATACTTCTTTGTAAAACCAATTTCCCAAAAGCATATCCTTTACCGATTCAAACCTACAATCACATAGCTTTTCGCATAGTTTTAGCACTTCGTCATTCTCGTAATTTTCAACCTTAAATCGTTTGATACCGTCCTGAAGACGAAAAAGAAAAACAGCTTTGTTGTCAATCAAATATTCATTCCAATATTCAAGCCGGAGATGATTTGAAATGAAATTTTCCCAAACCTCTGCTTTGCCCTTGTGGAAAGAAACTGTATAATTATCACCGTCACGGGCAACTGCAAAACCTTGCCCGTTTAATGATAATATTGAATCATCTATACCCATAACATAGGAATGGCACATTGAGATGTTTTCCATTGCATAATTAAACAAATAAGGCTGTATTTGGGGGTATGTTAATTCATCGGGCAATGAATCAAATAATTTGATTTCTCCGATTTCGCTGTGGTCAGACAAAGTGCCAAGCACTGTTATTTCTGCGAAAAACAGCACACCATAGGTTTTTTCGCCGTCTTTTTCAACGCAATAGACTGTAAGCGGAGAAATATTAAACTCTTTCGCACCTGTTTCTTCAATCAATTCACGTCTTGCAGTTTCTTCAATGGCTTCGTTAATTTCACGGTGACCTCCCGGAATTTCCCAGGTCATCCGTTGTTTGTGTCTGCAAAACACCCATTTTTTCAGATGCTTGGAGGCGATAACTGCAAATTTGAAATCTTTATCGGGAAGTTCATTTTGATTATGAAAGGTCACTTTTAACATATATTTCACCGCCTTTACCCGCATTATAGCACATTTGTTCGTCAAATGCAACAGGAAATCGAACTTTTGTTCTTTGCTTGGGGTAATTTTCGGCATTGCTTAATATAATTCAAAAGGGGCTTTTTCATAAAGCCCCATGATTAATTCGAAAACCTTTGTCAATACTTATAAGTTATAAGTTTTTGGTTGACTCTAAACATCGATTCGTTTCTTTTGTTTTTAATGCATTCCAATATTTCATAATCAACCAAATTATTGAGTATTTTCAAGGCACCTTGTTTTGACATTTTAGTGCGTGTATATTCCAAAAACTTCTTATAGTTGAAATAACCGTCTTGGCTGTGAATAAGAATTTTTTTCAGATAAACCCATTCAGAAGGACTTAGAGTATCTCCTGTTTTCATAAGCATATCTTTCAAATTTTCCAAGTTTTTGTATACAAAACTGTATTTGATAGATGTTTCAAGAATATATCCTAAAAAGTAGGTCAAATCGTTGTTTGTAAGTCGTGTATTTGCGAGCGCTTCATAATAATCTCGTTTGGTTTCATTTATCGCTTCGCTCATAAAATACGGTGCTTCTATTATATCGTGTATATAGTTCAACCAAAATGACACCATTCTGGCAGTTCTGCCGTTATAATCAAAATAAGGATGAACATATAAAATGTAATAATGACAAATAAACGGCAATAAACAATTCAATTCGTTAATCAAATCTTGATTATTAGCAAATTCAAATAAGCTGTCCATGCATTCGTTTATAAGCGAGAAATCGGCACCTTCAAATCCACCTACAAACACTTTGCCATGACGATAATATTCGCCGTCTCTTAGCTTCTTATCATCAGGAAGAGCATCTTTGCTTAGAATATTATACAATTTAAAAAGGTTTTCCTTGTTGAATTCGGGTTTTTCTTCAATGATAAAGATTACGGCATCAAGCATATTTTTAATGATGATATCATTTGTTTCAGTAACTGATTCACTTTTATGCACTTCTGCTATGATCGTATGTGTGGTGGGGATATTTTCAATATCCAAGGAGCCCTCAATTTCGGAAAACAGTCTTGATATCAACATATCTTTTGAGTTTCTCTCGAAAAGGGAGCTTTGGTTGAGTTTTAAATCAGCGATGCATATTTGCAAATATTCTTTGTATACAGAAAGTAAATAATTGCCGTTTACATAAAAACAATGTTTAGAGTTAAAGGTTTTAAGGGGAAGTTTTTTTATAAAGTCGGTTTTATAATTAACTATATCATCTTTGGTTTCCAAAAAATCTTGAAACTGTTCTTTGGAAAATTTAATTCCGATTTTCTGATTATATCTTAAATCCTCGATTGTATAATATTTGTCGTTTAGTATTATATCCAAAACCTTATATTTATCCATTTACTTCCTCCAAAATAAGATGTCAACGATAGTATACCAAAAATCACGAGTGCTGTCAACCATATCGTAAACTATTTTGTTAACCTATGTTCATTTGCGTGTAAACCAAGGCTTTGTTTTATCGATTGTGATACAATGGGCAATATCCATTGTCAATAAAACCTGATTATCGGAAAAAGGGACTTCGATTCGAAGCCCCTTAGGATTTCTATACCTTCTTTTTATCGTCTGTTGCGGGATTATCCAAAAGCCTGCCGTTTTCGTCGAAACGGGAGCCGTGACAGGGGCAATCCCAGGAATGCTCATCTGGATTATATTTCAAAGCACAGCCAAGGTGCGGACAGCGGGGAACTGTGGGTGTTAAAAGTCCTACCGCCGATTCGAAGGCATTAATCGCCAACTGGGGATGAAAAATGCTTCTTGACGGCGAAAAAATATCTGCAAATCTATTCTTCCTGCCCTGAACCAGGTCCGAAAGTATCATCGCCGACACCATCGATGACGACATTCCCCATTTATTAAATCCCGTGGCAACGAACATATTGGGCATATTCTTCGAATATTGACCGATATAAGGAACTCCGTCAAGGCTCATACAATCCTGAGTTGCCCATTTATTTACTATCTTTGACGTGGGATAATACTTTTTCGCGAAGTGTTCAAGTTCTCTCCAATTACCGCCTTGCTTACCTGTTCGGTGTCCGCCGCCACCTAGCAATAAAAGGTTTTTATAATTACGAAACGAAAGCCCCGTATCACTTTCATCAACATACATTCCGTCAACATTCTGCGCGTTTTCCAGCGCAATAACATAAGAACGGTGCTGGTACAGCTTCAAAAAATAACCGCCATGTTTGTTATTTATAGGGAAATGCGTTGCGATAATCATTTTTTTGCAGTTTATTTCGCCGTGATTTGTAATCGCCTTGTTAGGTAACAATTGCAAAACCTTGGTGTTTTCGTATATGGGAAGATTTTTCGAAATGCTATAAGCAAATTTCAACGGATGAAACTGTGCTTGTTTTTTCACACATACCGCACCTGCAACCTGAAAAGGCAGGTTTGTTTCTCTGCAAAACTCCGCATCTGCGCCAATAAGCTTTAATGCAGAAATTTCGTTTTTGATTTTCTCTTTATCGTCAAGCGAATAAACAAAGGCGTCTTTTTCCTCATAACCACATTCGATATTGCTACACAATTCGGCATATTTATCGCAAGCCGCTTTTTGCGCCTTGTAATAAAGCAACGCCTTTTCTTTTCCGAAACGATTTAGAAGCTTATTATATAACAATCCGTGTTGCAGAGTGATTTTTGCCGTTGTGTTTTTCGTGATGCCGTCGCATATCCGCTTTGCTTCGACCAAAACACAATCCACACCTGCGTTTTTTAGCATATACGCACACAAAATGCCTGCCATTCCGCCGCCAATGATAAGCACATCAGTCTTGATATTTTTATCCAATTTCGGAAAATTTGACTTTTCTGCGCTTTCTGTCCAAACAGAGTTCATTTTTATCACATCCTTATGGATATATTATCCTCCTTTATTAAAGAAAATATGCCCCATCGATGTCAAAAAAAGCAAAAGCCGAGGGATTTTCTCAGACCGAGGGAACTTTTGGGGTCCCCATAAAAATGTATTTTGTGGGGCTATATAAAAGGGAGCTTTTTTCAAAAAGCCCCCTTTTGTTATGCTTTTATACGTTTATCTCTTATCAAAACTCGGGTTATAAGCGTAAAAGTTTTTGTAGTCGAGGTTATCCTGAACAACTCTTAATGCATCGCCGAAGCGTTGGAAATGGACAATTTCGCGTTCGCGCAGGAATTTGATAGGGTCTGCAACATCGGGATCGTCGCAGAATCTCAAGATGTTGTCATAGGTCTTTCTTGCCTTCTGCTCTGCTGCGAACTCATAAGAAGAACACGGTGCGAAAAACCCTTGAAAACACT
>CAZYRT010000035.1:0-15911 GCA_964650045.1 uncultured Ruminococcus sp. | reverse complement strand
TGAAAATCTATAATTTTCGAAGAAAATTCTCGAAATTTATGCTCCAAAATAAAAATTTTATTAAACCGAATACAAAAATGAACCTTCGGCAACAATAGTAATGCAAAAATATTTTTCGGAGGTTTTAAAAATGTCACCAAAAGAGCTTCTTTATATCGAGGACGCCCTCGGTCACACCAAGCAGATCAAAACCGTATGCAGCGATTTTTCCAACCAATTGAACGATACCGAGCTTTCAAATTTCGTTCAGACCATCGCTCAAAAGCAGCAACAGACCTTTGACAAATTCTATAATCTTCTTTGATTACGGGAGGTAACACAATGCAGGATCAGGTTATTATGGACAACATTCTCACAAGCGTGAAAAATGCTTGTGACATCTTTATGCACGGCGCAATCGAATCCCCTACTCCCAATGTAAACTCGGCATTCAAGCAGGCGCTCAACGATTGCCTTTGTATGCAAAACGAGATTTATACCAAAATGGCTCAAAAGGGCTGGTACCCTTCCGAGCAGGCACAGCAACAGCAGATTCAGCAAACCAAGCAGAAATATTCAAATATGCAGTAAGCTGTCACAAAAAACGGGGCTGTCATTGCGACAGCCTCATTTTCGATTACGTGTATTTAGTTGGTAATATTATTTGCTTTCAGCAGGAGCTTCTTGTTGTTCTCTGTAATCGGGGTCGAAGGTCATCCAACGTTCCCGGTCATCAGGGGCAGGGAACCAGGTTACGATGATTGTGTCAGTTTCGTTTTCTGCATAATCTCGCAAACCTTTGGCGATTATACCCTGCTTAGTCGAAACCGATTATGTTTAAACTCTAATAATCTACACATTCGCCCTCTTTAGGAATAATAGTCAGCCAGCGCTCCTGGTCATCTGGAGCGGGGAACCAAGTTAATTGAATTTCTTCGTCAACGTCGGTTATTTGTGCCAATTCTCGAAGTCCGTATACACTTATATAACCAACCGACATAAATCTGAAATTAAATAAATATTCGGAAGACAGTTCATTTATTTCAATATCAACATCGGGAAACATTTTGGCAACATACTTTTCCCGTACCGCGATTGACTCTTCTTTTGTTGAACAAGCGTACATATCCTTTATTGCTTCAAAGCCAACGACCATTGGATGGTCTTTAATTTCTATAAATCCGCATTTTGCCAGTTGGACTTTGGTAAATTCAACATTTTCTTCATATTGCTTGACTGCTTTATCGGCTTCGTCGGATGTAAAATCCTCAAACTGATTTCTTCCCGTTACACCCACAAGGAAATATATATCCGGCATACGCACACCTTGTAAATAATGATGCAAACCATCATCCCAATTCGTATAACAATCCATAACATTTCCGTTGGAATAAATTTGAAATCCTGACACCGCGAGTCCGCCGGGCATATCATAGTCGCCCTCGAAATATCTGACGTTTTCGATATCAAAATTCACCTGAGAACCTGCGGAAGTATTAGGTTCATCTTGACTGTTGCAGGAAGAAAGCGAACATAAAATCAAAAGACAACACAATAATATACTTAAATGCTTTTTCATATCCTTGTCTCCTTTTTATTATTGAAGAGTTGAAGCATGACGTTGCCAAGAAGCGGCAAATCGGACTGTATTATTGACAGTATCAGTTTTTCTGTGTACTACAATTTTATATTCTCCGGTTGTGGGTATTTGACAAATTATTTTTTCCACATTGTTGTTTGTGGAGGTGCTGCTTGCGATAGATAGAGATGTACTTGTAGCCGATATCGGCAATATATAAATATCCAAATTGCTCAAATTCTCAGCAGATGTACTAGGAAGAATTGTGTGTTCGCCTGCAGGATTACCTACACCGCGCAAATAACATAAAGTAATAGTGATTGTGTTTCCGGCAGAGCATTGACCAATGTTAAAAGTTAACATCTGATTGGAATTGATGGTCGAATTCACATAACTACCTTGGGCTACTAATCTCGCGTTAAGAACATTAAGGATTCCGGAACCGTATTCCGCATAACCACTATCAGAAGTTTTGTAATTATGGCTCGTCTTCTTGCTTACCGACGTGCATAAAATAGATTTTACAAGCGCAGGTTTATTTAATAGGGTTGCGCTTTGTGAACATAACATAGCAACTGCTCCGGTAACATATGGCGCGGCTATGCTTGTTCCACTTTTATCAACTGAAGATACACCTGCTGTGATTCCAACATTCACTCCAGGGGCACAAAGATCGGGTTTGTTTGCGTATGTAGTTCCGCTGGAATTATATGCAGAATGCTCTCCGGTGTTATCAACGTGCATAATAGTATCGTCATTGATAGCCGAAGTTCCTCTATCATCTATTGCTCCAACAGAGATAACATTATATGCCATGGCGTAAACGCCAACCTGATTTTCACCATCATTACCCGTCGCGGCAACACAATGTACGTTATGTTGATATACTATATGTTCTATCCATTTAGTATAAATGTTATATTCGCCTGATGTCGTTGTTCCGCAACTGAAATTAATAACATTAACACCATTGTCCAACATCCATTCCGCATTTATAATAATTTTAGACGGCGTCTCAGAGGAAGCACAATAGAGCTTTTCAAATCCTTTTACAATGCCGTCATTGTTTCCTATTAACAACGCTGCGACATAGGTTGCATGTAAACTGTTAGCAATTGCATCTTGTTTAAGTATGATGCGATTGCTTAACCCATCAAAACATATCCAATCATCAACCATAGGTGTTCCTTCTTCAATCATGCCTATTTTTACACCTTGACCGGTATAACCATAGTTTTGCATAGTGGTTACGCCTACAGCAGCGCTTGCAGTGACGCTGTAATCTTCGACCTCTACATTACCCCTGTCAAGACCAAGGACACAGTCGCTCATGGCAAGCTCGACAGCTTGGGATTTTGTGACGTTGTAGATTATGAGAGGTGAATATTTACTGACATAAACAATTTCGCCGCCCGAAAGGTTTTCGGCAATTTCTGCCGCCTTGGCTGTGTTATCCTCAAGATAAACCGCTTGGGCAATCTGGCGTTTTTGCATTATATAATTCTGCATTTCTTCAATCTGCGCCATGCGTTCTTCTTCGGTAAGTTCATTATTTGCAGAAACCGATTGAAGGCTATATGTACTCGGCTCATTATTTTGTGCAAATTCGGGTTCGGGTATATTTGCGGTAATTGCTTCGTATTCCGCAGTAGATTCGTCCTCTATCCAAGCAAAAACATTGATTGATTCACTGTTTCCGATTTTGTCAAATTCTGCAAGCAAATCGTCAGGCATTTTTGCATAAGCCGCTTGAATATCTGCCGCCAATACAGGAGAGGCGGAAAGAATAAGGATAACTGCCGTCAGCATAATAGAAATAAGAGCTTGTTTTTTGTGTTTCATAATTTGTCCGCCTTTCTTTTATTATATTAAAATTTTCTTTAATTGTCTATATAAATTTCATAGCAGTTTCCTCCCTTCATGAAAAATATAGTTTTCTAACCCTTTTCACTATATAAATGTTATAAACACAAAAAACATCAATGAAATTTTTAATTATTTTTTCGATTTGGGTGTTTGCACAAATTGTTATATGTATTTTTGAGCAAGATAGCAAAAAACGCTTCGCGCAATTGCAAAGCGTTTTTTAATCATTTATTTAGCCGCATCAAGCTTGAATTTGATAGTAAGATATTCACCGCTTGTAAGGGTACGGTTAAAGCGGAACACGGTAACCTCAACCTCGTCACCCGCCTTGCAGCCTGCAAGAGCATTGGTAAGGTCATCGCTTGTTTTAATTTCCTTGCCGTTAAAGTCGGTGATTATATCCAAACGGGAAAGACCTGCTTCATAAGCCGAGCTGTCAAATTCAATATCCACTACAAACACACCGTCTTCAGGATAATCTCCTCTGGGTCTAAGATTATAATAAGACAATCCTGTTGCAACATCAGTACATTGAATACCTATCTGAGGTGCCGCAGAAGCGATACCCGAGCCGTCGATTTCTTCCCCTGCAATAAGCTTTTTGAAGATTTCAACAGCATCGGTTATAGGAATAGCAAAGCCGATTCCTTCGAATTGCTCATCTACGAGTTTCAAAGAAGTTATACCTATAACGTTGCCTGCCATATCAATAAGAGGACCGCCGCTGTTTCCGGGGTTGATCGAGCAATCAGTCTGGATAAGAGTCATTGTTTTAATAACCTTGCCCGAATCGTTGGTTATATCAATATCACGGGCAATACCGCTGACGATACCGCATGTCATTGTGCCTGCAAGACTGCTATCATAAGGAGTACCGATAGCAACAACACTTTCGCCCACCTTGATATTTTCAGATTTGCCGAATTCCACCTGAACAAGGTTCTCTGCCTCAATCTTCAAAACCGCAATATCGGTGGTAGCATCGCTGTTAACAAGCTGAGCAGGATATTCTGTTCCGTCATAGAAAGTTACGGTAATTTTATCGGCATCCTCTATAACATGGTGGTTGGTTGCAATATAGCCCTCAGCGGCATCAATAACAAAACCGCTACCCAACGAATAACCATAGCCTGTATATTCTACATTAACTGTACAGCAGGATATGGAACAATTATCATAAATTTGAGTCAATGTTGTGGAAAGATCGATATCGGAATCGCCCGAAGGAGTAAAATCGGGAACCACAAAATTTTCTTTCGAAATTTCCGAGCTTTCGGATGAAGCACTCTTGCTTGCCGCGCTATCGTCGGTGTCAGCAGAGTAAGCATATCCTGCCGCAAACGCCGCCATTACGCCAACCGCAACAATAGCAATAACCACAAAAACAATAATAGCTATCCTACCTTTATTATTCTTATTGCGGTTATATTCCGACCCATTCCAATTATAGGAATAATCAGGTCGGTTATTTGGAGTCTGGTTATCAAAGTTATTAAATTCCGACATTTCATTTGCTCCTTTTCATGGGGATGTTTTTATCTTTCGTAATTAATATTATGATATGTTCCTTAAACAAACTTTAAATTCCATTGGAACGTCTTTGCGGTAATTCTTTTGTCGAGAGAGGTAAGGTAAACGCAAATTCGGTATATTCGTTTTGAACCGAATCCACAGTAAGGTCCTCGCCATGGTGGGCAATAGCGGTTTTGGCTATATACAAACCCAAGCCCTTGCCGCTTTTATCCAGACCGCGCGAACGGTCGGTTTTATAAAACCTTTCAAAAACATGAGGCAATTCTTCCTTGGGGATCCCGTCACCTGTGTTTCTGATACTGAAATAGGCTTTTCGTTTACGCCTACCGTCGGAAATAACCTTTACATTAATGGAGATATTTCCGTTTTGTGGAGTGAACTTCACCGCATTATCCATAAGATTGAATATAACTCTGTGAATAGAATCGGGGTCGGCATCCACAAACACATCCTCTTCCCCGCTGTCAAAGTTAATATCAATATTCTTTTTGCTAATCTTGGATTCAAGGGAAATAAGAACCGTTCTTGCCGTTTCGGAAAGATTGAAATCCACAGGTTTCAACTCGGTTCCGCTTTCCATTCGTGAAACCTCCAAAAGAGTGTTTACAAGACGTGAAAGCCTGCGAACCTCGGTAGATATTATATTAAGATAATATTCATGCTTTTCAGGAGGTATAGTACCGTCAAGAATACCGTCTACAAAACCTGCTATTGTTGTCATAGGAGTTCGAAGGTCATGGGAAACGTTACCAAGAAATGAGCTTCTGACCTCCTCGATATGCTCCAAGGACACCGCCATATCGTTGATCGCCTTTGCAAGATCAGCAACCTCGTCCTGACCCACGACTTCGATTTTTTGGTCAAAACGCCCTTTCGCATAGCTTTTTGCGGCTGTGATTATTTCGCCCAAAGGCTCTGTTGTTCTGCGAGAGATAACATAAAGAGATATCATCGCCGCAAGAAATACCCAAAGGGCAACGGTTATGGTTACCATGATAATATCACGGTTGAAAACGATACCGCTGTAATTGCTCATACTCGCAAGAACGATAAAGGGTTCGCCGCCGGAATAGGAAACACAATAGCTGTTGAAACGGTTAGCTTCAAAAAATCCGTCAACTGTGCTTATAGAATAGCTTTCCTGATTCGTGAGAATAGTATTCCTTGCAGTTTCACTCAGCGAATATTCACCCGAGCTGTATTTTTCATCAGAACACCCCACAAGATCACCTCTGACATCGAAAACATAAATATCCGCATTAGTGGTACTTGCAAGATAATTAACAAGGTCCTGGAGATCACCGTTTGCATAAAAGGATGTATATAATTTATCATAACCGTAATCATCAAGATAATTTTCGATAACGATAGCTGTGCTTCCTGCAGAAGCGTTCATTGTATCTCTTTGCATAGCATAGCTTTCGTGAGAAATTCGTGAGGAAACGGCAAGCAAAATAGCCATGATACAGCAAACAAGTATCACCGTAAAGGTAGCCAGATATTTGCTGAATATACTTTTAAACATACACCTTTCCTCCTAAATCATGTTTTTGGGATATTTTAACACATAGTATTTGCAAAAACAAGTCTAGTATGTAAACATTCTTTTGATTTTATGTGTGGAGAGAAAGGTTATTTTGAAAATTCCTATACACATAAGCGCAAAATATGACAAAAAAGCACTCGCTTTCGCAAGTGCTTTTCGTGGTGACCCGTAGGAGAATCGAACTCCTGTTACCGCCGTGAAAGGGCGGTGTCTTAACCGCTTGACCAACGGGCCGTAAATGGTAGCGGAAGTTGGACTTGAACCCACGACCTATCGGGTATGAACCGATTGCTCTAGCCAACTGAGCTATTCCGCCATGTTTTCGTCGCTTTCCCGCGACAGCTTCGCTAGTATAACAGATAAAAACCGATTTGTCAATAGGTTTTTTGATATTTTTTGTTTTTTATTGAAATATTTTTTCGTAACCTTATTGACATATATTAAAAGCCATGATATTATAACATCAGTAAAGCATTCTTATCAAGAGTGGCGGAGGGAGCTGCCCGATGAACCCACGACAACCTGCGGAAACGTAAGGTGTCAATTCAGCAATCGTTTTTGATTGAAAGATGAGATGTTGAAAAGCGGTTACTATGCCCTTTGAGACATTTCTCGAAGGGTGTTTTTATTTATATTTATTTGAAAGAAGGAGAAGTTTTATGAAAAAGTTTTTTACAAGTGAATCGGTTACAGAAGGACATCCCGATAAAATCTGCGACAAAATTTCGGATTCTATCCTTGATTCTATACTTGAACAAGACCCTATGGCAAGAGTTGCCTGCGAAACCGCCTGCACAACAGGATTGATTTTGGTAATGGGTGAGATCACCGCCAATGCCAAGCCTGATTTTCAAGCAATTGCCAGAGAAGCTGTCAGAGAAATCGGTTATGACCACAGCGACAAGGGCTTTGATTGCAACACCTGCGGTGTTATAACCGCCATCCACGGTCAATCTCCCGATATTGCCATGGGCGTTGACAAAGCATTGGAGGCAAAATGCGGCGAAATGACCGATGACAAGGATATCGGCGCAGGTGACCAAGGTATGGTTTTCGGCTTTGCCTGCAATGAAACTCCCGAATTGATGCCTATGCCCATTTCTCTTGCACAGAAAATGTCGAAAAAGCTCACAGAGGTTCGCAAAAACGGTATTCTTCCCTATCTCCGTCCCGACGGAAAAACTCAGGTTACCGTTGAATATGACGATAACAAGGTTGTAAGAATCGACGCTATTGTTGTTTCCTCTCAGCATTCCGAGGATGTTTCCCTTGAGCAAATCAGAGAGGATATTATCCGCGAGGTCATCCGTCCCTCTATTCCTCAGGAATATATTGATAAAAATACAAAATTCTATGTTAACCCCACAGGCAGATTTGTTGTAGGCGGTCCTCACGGCGACAGCGGTCTCACAGGAAGAAAGATCATTGTTGATACCTATGGCGGATATGCTTCTCACGGCGGCGGAGCTTTTTCGGGCAAGGACCCCACAAAGGTAGACAGAAGTGCGGCTTATATGGCAAGATATGTTGCCAAAAACATTGTCGCTTCCGGCGCGGCAGACAGATGCGAGGTACAGATAGCTTATGCGATCGGTGTTGCAAAGCCTCTTTCGGTTCTTGTTAACACAAACGGAACAGGCAAGGTTAGCGACGAAAGATTGGCTGAAATAGTCAACGAGGTGTTTGACCTTCGTCCTGCAGCTATTATCGAGGCTCTCGACCTCAGAAAGCCCATATACAAAAATCTTGCGGCATACGGTCATTTCGGCAGAGAAGAATTGGGCGTAAAATGGGAGATCACCGACAAAGCCGAAGAAATCAAAAACAAGCTTTAATTCTATATTAAACATAAAAAAGGTGTTGTTCTTACATGAGCAACACCTTTTTATATTAAATTATCATTTCAATAAATACACATCGCAGGCATTCAAGCGGTCAACGTATTGCGCCTCCTCGAATCCTAACGCAGTCTGTACCGTTTGAAGGATAGAGTCATTATCGTTCCCCTCATTTATGAAAAGGAAGATTCCGTTTGATATATCCTTATCCTTAAAAACCTCCTTGACCCATTCCTCATTAATATCTGCATCCTTAGCAATATAGCTGTCATCCAATTTAGAAAACAGCAAAATATCATCAAGAAAACGGTTTTCAAAAACCGAACTAAAAGTCCAAAATTCGTCCTCATCCAGAACCAAATAATCCTCATAATATTCGCCGTCATGCCAAGTGTTGCAGATATCGGGATCATCCTGTATTTAGGTTTTATCGTATTGAGAAAGTCCCAAGGAATAGGCTTCATCCATGTGCAGATAGGATTTATTGAAGCCGAAAAAATATATAACGGTTTGCAGGACTAAAATAGCCGCAATGACCCCAATTTCGACCTTTCTGTTTTTCATCATGTCATCCCCTATTATTGACTATGATTATATCGACTTTTATGTAAATAATAAAGATTTAATGAATGCTTTTTATAAATATATCTTAAAATCCTCGTTTCTACTTTGGGATAGATATATTTCTAATACTTTTCTGTTGCGGTATTCCAAGGCACCGTTCGGGCAAAGGGTTACGCATTTAAGACATCGAATGCATTTTCTGTTTGGTTTTCCGTCCTTCATGGCATTCATAAGGCAAGCCTTTTCGCACAAGCCGCAGAATATACATTTTTCATTTTTGGTTAACTTCACTCCGATCCTGCTTCTCCATTCAGGCAGAAATGAAGCAAAGGGATTCTTTTTGCTTTTGGGTACAGATGCTTCCTTGGGGTTCTTTATCCTTTGAACCAGGGGCAAAAGCCTTGTAAAATCAAAATCAACGGTTTCGTTTAAAAACGTATGTCCGATAGGAGCATAAGCCCCTCCGATGAATTGAGCAGAGGAAAGCTTTGCCGCCTCCCAAATTACATTTCCATAGGAAAATTTACCGTATGCCGCAATAACAGCCAGTTTTTCGGTTTTTAAGCTTTTCAAAAAGTCGGCTACAATATCGGGAATATTTTGACAATAAACAGGAAAGACCACCAAAGAAACATCATTCTTTTCCGAAAGGTCCATATTGCAGGATATCGGAACAATTTCTGCATCAAGCTGATTTGCCATATATTCGGCAAGCTTCATTGTACGTCCTGTTCCCGAAAAGCAATATACCTTCATTTCAAATATTCCTTCATAATCAAACATTCCTTTGGAGCATCCAACGTGAACCCTAAATGGTTCTTCATTTCATAAAGAAGCTCTTCCCTTGTTTTTCCGCAATTTCGGGAAGCAAGGGAGATTTCAATTGCGCTGAATGGTATCATCCTGCTTTCGCAATTATAAAACCGAATAAATTGGGAATGGTCCTTGCATTTTTCGATTTTACAGCTTGTATGTAATGCCTTATTTTTATCATCGGGCGGAATCCAGCCGCATTCATTAACCAAAATATCCTTTACCTTGTTCCAATCATATTTTCCGCCGCAAAGCTTATCGAAATCAAGATGGACAAATCCCGGTATGGTTCCCTTTCGTGAGGACGCTCTTACAGCCCTTTTCAAGGGAAATAGCATAGAAGGTACCTGGCTTATTGCATCAACCACGTTTGACACTAAAGGATTGGTATATCCGCTTATTCTTTTCAAAGGATTATCCCCGAAAGCAAGCTGTTTCATAGTTAAAAGCGTGTGAAGCTGTCCCTTTTTCAAGGGCGGGCGTAATGTAAAAACACGGCACAGATTGAAAAGAAAATTCAAGCCTTTCATGTTGTGAAAGCTATAAGCGATTTTCGGCGCCATGTGGTTATAATATAAGCCAAGCATCTGCACTGGCTCGTTACCTGCAACAAAATAAGGCACACGGTTGGCAACAAGCTCGGGATAAAAAAGCACATAAGCTAATGAAGGACAGGCGCAAAGGTTTTTGCTTGTTGAATAAAGCCTTCTGTATATCCTTTTCAAATCATCCGAAGACACCGAACGGGAGATAAATTCAACATTGTCAAAATGCTTTTTTGCGTTTTCGATGCTTCTTTTAGCCAAATCCGACATAAAAGAAATTTCCCATGTAAGGGCAAGAACTCTCAATTTCTTTATCTTTGCCAATTGGTAAAGAAGAAATGTCGAATCCTTCCCTCCTGTGTAAAATACAGCAATATCAAAGCGGGATTTCTTTGACACAGGGATATCATCCAATACAGGGAGAATGCTTTTAAGAGATTGTGTTTCCTTGTGTGTCTGACACATAGGACATTGACCGTTTTCGTCAAATTCCAAGCCGGGGATTATAAAATCGTTTGCCGAGCAGATCTTGCAAAAAACAGCCTCGTCTATGGAAGAAGGGATAACCCTTAATTCTTCTTTTGTAACAATCTGTACTCCAATTAAAGAGGATAATGCTTTCAATTCCCTTTCATCAAGGGCTTTTGGAAGGGCGCTTATTATATCAGCCTGCTTTCGGTTGAGAGGAATCGAATTTTTAAAGAGATTTTCTTTGTTTCTCATGCCGTAATAATAAAGCTTTTTATCTTCAAGCTTCCAACGGTTTTGAAGATAATATTCCTTTTTCAACATAATCCCCTCCCATTTTACATTAGCTTTATTATAACACATTATCTTTCATATTTCCACTATATTTCCACACAAAAAGGGATGTGAAAAATTCACATCCCCTTGTGGCTATAATTGTATTATTTCTGCTTGAAGCAATTCGGCTTCTTTAATATCATGGGTTGAAAATATAACCGTCTTGTTTTTGGAATATTCAAGAATAACATTTGCCGTTTTAATACGGGTTTCGCCGTCAAGACCTTTAAAGGGCTCGTCCATTATCAGCAATTGGCTTTCGGCAAGCAACGCGCGTGCAATCGCCACACGGCGTTTCATTCCTCCCGAAAGCTTTGAAACCGTCAAAATTTCACTGCCCGAAAGTCCCAATTTAAAAAGGATTTGATTTATTTCTTCGTTTGTAACCGATTGCCCCGCAACCGCCTTTATGTTTTCAACAGCAGAAAAAGCCTCAAAAAGCCTATCCTCCTGAAAAACAGCCGAAACATATTTGGGAATCCCATTTATCTCTCCCGAATCGGGCTTTTTAAGATTCAAAAGGAAATTGAAAAGGGTGGTTTTTCCGATACCCGATTGTCCCATTATACAATAACGTTTCCCTTTTTCAAATGAGACGGAGTAATCATCAAATATAATCTTTCCGTCAAAGGATTTATTAATATTCTTCAAGGATATCTCATTCATAAATCTTCTTCTCCTCTCAAAAGCTTTTTCAAAAGGAATACCAAAAGCTTATCAAACAAAACCGATACCGTAACAATGGCAACCGTCCATGCAAAAAGATCGGCAGTTTCAAGATATAATTTTGAATAATAAAGGGCTTCTCCTACAGACCCCTGGGGATAACCGATAAGCTCTGCGGCAACACCCGATTTCCATCCAAGACCCACAGACAATTTCACCGCCGAAAGGACAAAGGGCTTTAACGAAGGGAGCCAAATAAATTTAAGCCGTCTCCAAAAGCTCATTTTAAATACATCAGCCGTCTCGGTCAGCTTTGGGTCAATAGATCTTATCCCTTCCAGTATGTTTGTATAAACGATAGGCAACACCATTAAAAAGGATATAAAAACCGAAAGATTGGAACCCGTCAGCCATATAAGAGCAATTACAACAAAGGAGGCAACAGGAACCGATTTTATAGTCATCATATAAGGCCAAAGAAGAGTTTCCACAACTTTGAATTTCCCTGCAAACAGCGCAAGAATGCTTCCGCAGATAAAACCGCCGAAAAATCCCAAGGTTATCCTTTTAAAGGTAAAACCCAATGCTGATAAAAACTCGGCTTCAAAAATAAGCTCCCAAAACCGTTTCAAAACCTTTATTGGAGAAACCAGCAATATTTCTGAATCTATCAAAATGCTTGCCAAATGCCAAACACAAAGGGCAATAACTATCGAAAATATCTTTTCGAAAAGACTCTTTTTAGCCTTCATAATAGAAATCATCGCCGGGCAGCTGTCCGCCCACGGATTGGGGGTTCTGTTCAAAAAGAACGGTTAAATATTTTGAAACGGGAGCTTTCATATCTTCTCCCTTTATAAAGGTTATATTACAATAAGGAATTGCATTTTGAATAACAGCCGCCTTGTCAAATATGCCGAATTTTTCCACCAAAGAAGCCGCAGCCGCCGCATCGCTGTTAACTATTGAAACAGAGGCAGAATATTCATCAAGAAATGCATTCAATGCATCCTTATTGTTCTCGGCAAAAGCCTTTCTTACAACCAAAACTCCTGTTACAATACCGTTTCCGTTATTAAGATTTTCCCATTCGGAATTAAGGTCGATAACAGTTTCCAAGCCTTCTACTTGAGACGAGGCTACGGTTACATACGGTTGAGGAAGCATTGCAATGGAGCCTTCTGACTTTTTCAAGGAAGCAACAACCTCCGAAGCTTCGCTTTTAAAATCAACCGTTACATCTTTATCGGGGTCGATTCCGTTTTGAGAAAGAATATAACGCAAGGTATATTCGGGTGTAGTTCCCTTACCTGTAGCTAGAATAGTCTTTCCGCGCAAATCTTCCAAAGAAGCTATTTCTTCCCCCTTGGCAACGATATACAAAACGCCGAGAGTGTTCACAGCAAGAAGCTGAACCTCACCTTTTGTATTGTTGTAAAGCACCGATGCCGCATTTGCGGGAAGCGCCGCAACATCAAGGTCTCCTTTTACAAGCTTAGGGATAATTTCATCAGCAGCGCCTGCCAATGTAAATTCATAATCATTTGCCGAGGTTCCCTTTTCATCGGAATCCAAAACTCCCACTAATCCAATGGAGGTAGGCCCCTTCATGCCTGCAATACGGATAACTGTCTTTTCTGTCGAATCGGAATTATCGCTTACTTTATCTTGACTGTTGTTTCCGCAGCCTGCAAGAGAAACGGCGATCATAATAACCGAAAGTAAAATCAATAATACTTTTTTCATAATTTATACCTCTCTTTCTTCCCTATTCTACCATAAACAAAAAAAACGCTATGTTGCAATTGCAACATAGCGTTCCTTTATTTAAGAATTTTAAAGCTGTTTTTATAAAACTCAATTATTCCCTCTTTTTCCATTTCGGAAAGCTCACGGGACAAAGCCGAACGGTTGACTCCAAGATAAAGAGCCATTGTTTCACGGTCAAAGGGAACGATAAATGTTTTTGTGCCGCTGTTGTTAGCGCATTGAGAAAAGAAAGTTATAAGTTTTTGCCGTAAGGTAGGCTTTGACAATACTTGAATCCTATCATTCATAGAAAGAGTTTTTGAAGCAAGAAGAGAAAGATAATTGTTTTTAAGAATACAGGCAACGCTGTCGGAATTATTTTCTCTTAATATATCGGGAGAAAGCCACATTACCTCAGTATCGGTAAAGGCTGTTACGGTAACAGGTATTTCATTTACCCTAAGCCAACACAAAGCCTCTCCGAATGTGTCCCCTTCTGTCACATTTGCAACCAAAACCTCATGTCCGTCAATATCGGTAAAGCTGACTTGAACTGTTCCCGAAACCACAAGGCCGAAACGGCTCAAGCTATCCCCTGCAGACACAAGAACATTATTTTTGGAAAACTTCATTTGCTGTGCCGAAAGTAAGGAAAGGGCGATATTACAATCGCCCTCGCTTAAATTCATAAATAATTTTGAATTATAAACGCTTTGTTTTATCATATTAATTGCTAAGCAAAACCTTTTTCAGTTTCAAATAATCGGCAGCAGTGATTTTACCGTCGCCTGTAAGGTCGGCACGTTCCTTTACATCATCACCGAGGTAAAGCAACCCAAAAACCGCTCTCTTGAGCATAAGGTAATCCACAGCTTCAAGCTTACCGTTGCCGCTTATATCACCGAGAACATAGCTGTTATCGCTTTCTTCCTCAATAGTATAGGTGTTGATAACACCTGCGTCGGAAGTGTAAACGGCAGTTAAATAACTTATAACATTGCCGGAAACGGTAATACCGTAAATGTTTTCGTCGCCAAGCTCGGGAGCATATATAACAGAAGTTGTCATATCGGTCAAATCAAGAGACATGAGTCTTTTATCGGTATTGTAAATGATCTTGTCACCATAGGTGCCCAATCTCATAAAGCTGGAGGTATAATAAGTACCTCCGGGAAGGTTCCATCTGTTGCTTATAGAATAAATAACCTCTGATTTGCCGGTTTTTAAATCCACAAGCTGAATATCATACCCATTTGCCATATAAACATTTCCGTTTACAAAAGCGGCAGACGAATTGGATTCATGCCAAGCCAAATTATCATAAGCCAAATCGGAGCAAGGATTGTCTTCAACTATATCGGCGGCATTCTTATGAACCGATTGAGAAGCGTTATCGCTGAGAAGAAAATATTCATGTCTTGCTCTGGAAAAAAGATCATAAACAGGATCGTCCCAGGTTACATCCACCTGATACCAATTTCCGTCGATCAAAACCTCATTCCAACGGTGGTTCAAGGATTCGCTTATAACGGGACGGGATTCAATACCCACACATTCAAGAAGTTCATCGTACAAAAGGGAATACGCTTGACAAACACCTTTTTTGTCGCGGAGCATTGTATGAATATCATAGTTTTGGTAATCAAGGTCATATTCGAAATGGGTGCAGATATAATCGTGAAGGTAAAGCGCTTTTTGAATATCGCTCAAACCATTGGGAACGGTTGCGATAATAGCATCAATTTCGCCTTGCACAAAAGCCTTCGCCTCAGTGATGGCATCTGCATCATAGCCATAATCAGGAACCAAAGATAATATATATCCCGATAATGTTAAATATCGATAACCGCCTGTAAAATAGAAAAACATAGGCTCATTTTGATGAATATCGCTAATGATATCCTTAAGCTCATCTGCACTCAATAAATATTCATTTATATTAATCGAGACATCTGCATTGGCAATGCCGTTATAAATAGTTTCATACGCAGTAAGCGATTCACGCTCTGCAGCAAAAGCGGTAACAGGAAGAACAGCAAGAATCAAGAGCATCGATAAAATAAACGAAATCGTTCTTTTCATTACACAAACCCCTATCAAACAAATTTATGTCCCTACTCTTTATTATACAATAAATATTCACAAATGCAAGTGTTTTTGTCAAATATGACAAAGATATTTCAAATCCAATATTATTTTTATAACATTTTCAGATTATTTCTTATCCAAAACAGTTGACAAAAAGCCTTTTTCGGGTTATAATATCATTCGCGCGGAAAATGCGTTAATTCCAATTGAATATAGGGATGTAGCCAAGCGGCAAGGCACCAGACTTTGACTCTGGCATTTCGTAGGTTCGAATCCTGCCATCCCTGCCATCTAAAGACACCATTGAAATCTGAACCCTCAAGTTCAGACTCAATGGTGTT
>CAZYRT010000034.1:0-17404 GCA_964650045.1 uncultured Ruminococcus sp. | reverse complement strand
CGGCATCGTTGTGGATGTCAAGGTATTTACCAAGGAGAATTCCGATGAATTGGCTCCCGGCGTTACCAAGTCTGTCCGTGTCTATATTGCACAGAAGAGAAAGATCTCTGTGGGCGATAAAATGGCGGGCCGTCACGGTAACAAGGGTGTTATTTCCCGTATTCTTCCCAGCGAAGATATGCCCTTCCTTCCCGACGGTACACCTCTTGATATAGTTCTTAACCCTCTGGGCGTTCCTTCCCGTATGAATATCGGTCAGGTTCTCGAGGTTCACTTGGGCAGAGCTGCAAAGGCTTTGGGCTGGAAGGTTATGACTCCCGTATTCGACGGTGCAAACGAAAAAGACATCGTTGAATGCTTGGCTATGGCAAACTGCTACCGCGATCTCAGGTATGATGAAAATGCCGAAGGTAAGGCTATTTTCCAGGAAGTTACCGACGAGATCACAGGTAAAAAGCATATTGAAAGACTTGACCGCGAATGGATCCTCGAAAACAAGGAAGAATTTGAGGAAATGCGTAAAGCTAACCTCATTAAGGTAGTTGACGGTAAGACCGTTCTTTATGACGGACGTACAGGTCTTCCCTTCGATAACCCTGTAACAGTCGGTTATATGTACTTCCTTAAGCTCCACCATTTGGTTGACGATAAGATCCACGCACGTTCTACAGGTCCTTATTCTCTCGTTACCCAGCAGCCTTTGGGCGGTAAAGCTCAATTCGGCGGTCAGAGATTCGGTGAAATGGAAGTTTGGGCTCTTGAAGCATACGGCGCTGCTTATACACTTCAGGAGATCCTTACCGTTAAATCCGACGATATCAAGGGTAGAGTAAAGGCTTACGAAGCGATCGTTAAGGGTCAGAATATTCCTACTCCCGGCGTTCCTGCTTCGTTCAAGGTTCTTGCAAAAGAGCTTCAGTCCCTTGCTTTGGATGTTCGTGTTCTTGATAAGAACGACAACGAAATTCCTTTGAAGGATTACTCCGACGATGATGACGGACCCGATGAAAGAAAGTTCAGCGAGGAAGAGCTCGGTAAGAGCGTCCTCGAAAACGCTGACGATGTTATGTACGATGATGAATCCTCTGCTCTTGAGCCCGATATCGTTGAAGAATCCAACGATACCGTTGAATTTGAGGAAGAAGTTTTCGTATATGACGAATCCGACAGTTTTGAAGACTAATTAAAAGGAGATGCGATAAAATGGAAAACAATATTGAATTTGAGTCCATACAGATTGGTCTGGCTTCTCCCGATATGATAAGATCTTGGTCCTACGGCGAAGTTAAAAAGCCCGAAACCATCAATTACCGTACCCTCAAGCCCGAAAGAGACGGTCTTTTCTGCGAAAGAATCTTTGGCCCGACAAAGGACTGGGAATGTCACTGCGGTAAATATAAAAGAGGCGCTCGCTACAAGGGCAAGATTTGTGAAAAGTGCGGAGTTGAAATTACAACAAGCCGTGTGCGCCGTGAAAGAATGGGTCACGTTGAATTGGCGGCGCCTGTTTCTCACATCTGGTATTTCAGAGCGATTCCCTCCAGAATGGGTCTTTTGCTCAACCTTTCTCCCAAGCTTTTGGAAAAGGTTCTCTATTTCGCTCAGTATATCGTAACCGATCCCGGCGAAACACCTCTTGCAAAATATCAGCTTTTGACCGAACAGCAATATCGCGAATACCGCGAAAAATATGAAAACGATTTCCAGGCAGGTATGGGTGCCGAAGCAATCAAAAAATTGCTTTCCGAAATCGATTTGGAGGCAGAATCCGAAAGACTTAAGAAGGAACTTCTTACCGCCCAAGGTCAGCGTAAGGTACGCGACATCAAGCGTTTGGAAGTTGTTGAAGCTTTCCGTCTTTCGGGCAACCGCCCCGAATGGATGATTTTGGATGTGCTTCCTGTTATTCCTCCCGAAATCCGTCCTATGGTTCAGCTGGACGGCGGACGTTTCGCTACATCCGATATCAATGACCTTTACCGTCGTGTAATCAACCGTAACAACCGTCTTACCAAGCTTATGGAGCTCCAGGCTCCCGATATCATTATCCGCAACGAAAAGAGAATGCTTCAGGAAGCTGTTGACGCTCTGTTTGATAACGGACGCCGCGGCAGACCTGTAACAGGTCCCAACAACCGTCCTCTCAAATCCTTGTCCGAAATGCTCCGCGGTAAGCAGGGTCGTTTCAGACAGAACCTTTTGGGTAAGCGTGTTGACTATTCCGGCCGTTCGGTTATCGTTGTAGGTCCCGAGCTTAAGATTTATCAGTGCGGTTTGCCTAAGGAAATGGCAATCGAGCTTTTCAAGCCCTTTGTTATGAAACAGCTTGTTGCAACCGGCAAATCCTCCAATATCAAAGACGCGAAAAAGCGTGTTGAACGTGCAACTCCCGAGGTTTGGGATGCACTCGAGGTCGTAATTAAGGAACATCCCGTTCTTCTTAACCGTGCTCCCACACTTCACAGACTTTCCATTCAGGCATTCGAGCCTATCCTTGTAGAGGGCAGAGCTATCAAGCTTCATCCTCTCGTATGTTCTGCATTTAACGCGGACTTCGACGGTGACCAGATGCCTGTTCACGTTCCTCTTTCTGCCGAAGCTCAGGCGGAAGCAAGATTCCTCATGCTTTCTCCCAATAACCTTTTGAAGCCTGTTAACGGTCGTGCTGTTACCGTTCCTTCTCAGGACATGGTATTGGGTTCCTTCTATCTTACTCTTGATAAGAGCGGCGAACCCGGCGAAGGCAAGTTCTTCTCCGGCAAGGATGAGGCTGTTATGGCTTACGAAAACGGAGAATTGGGCTTGCACGCGAAAATTAAAGTTCGCGTAACCAAGGTTATCGACGGTGTTGAACGCACCGGTATTACCGAAACCACCTTGGGTAGACTTATCTTCAACGATCCTATTCCTCAGGACCTTGGATTTGTTGACAGAACAAAGCCTGAAAATGCATTTAAGCTTGAGGTTGACTTTGTTACAACCAGCAGCGAGCTTTCTACCATCGTTGACCGTTGTATTAAATATCACGGCAATGCTGTTACCTGCGAAGTTCTCGACAAGATGAAGGCTCAGGGCTTTAAATATTCTACAAGAGGTTCTATCACCATTTCGGTTTATGATATGACCATTCCTCCCGAAAAGGAAGGCTTGCTCCAGGCGGCTGAACAGAAGGTCGATATTATCACCGACTTCTACCGCAAGGGTCTTCTTTCCGATGAAGAAAGAAGCCAGAGAGTTGTTTCTGTTTGGGATGAATGTACCAAGGATGTTGCAACTGCACTTCAGAAGAACCTTGACAAATATAACCCCATCAACATGATGGCGGTTTCCGGTGCGAGAGGTTCTATCAAGCAGATAAGACAGCTTGCGGGTATGCGTGGTCTTATGGCATCCGCAACCGGTAAAACAATCGAAATGCCTATTAAGGCGAACTTCCGCGAAGGCATGAAGATTCTCGAATACTTCACTGCTGCCCGTGGTGCGAGAAAGGGTCTTGCGGATACCGCGCTTCGTACCGCTGACTCGGGTTACCTTACCCGTCGTTTGGTTGATGTTTCTCAGGATGTTATCATCCGTGATGTTGACTGCGGCGACAGAGAAGGCTTGTGGGTAAGCCGTATCGTGGATGTACTTCCCGGCGGCAAGGAAGCTGTTATCGAGCCCTTCGAAGACAGACTTCTCGGCAGATTTACTATCGGTAATATTGTTGACCCTGCTACAGGCGAGGTTATCGTTGGCGATAATGAAATGATTACCGAAAGCCACGTTAAGAAGATCGTTAACGCAGGTATTGAGTCGGTTCACATCCGTTCTCTCATTAACTGTAAAGCTAAACACGGTGTTTGTGTACACTGCTACGGTGCTGATATGACAAGCGGCAAGCCTGTTAATATCGGCGAAGCGGTTGGTATCATTGCAGCTCAGTCTATCGGTGAACCCGGTACTCAGCTTACTATGAGAACCTTCCACTCCGGTGGTGTTGCAGGCGGTGATATTACTCAGGGTCTTCCCCGTGTTGAAGAAATCTTCGAAGCAAGAAAGCCCAAAAAGACCGCCGTTCTTGCAGAGTTTGACGGTACATTCCGTGTTGAAACCAGCAAGAAGACAAAGCAGCTTATCGTTCGCAATGACGAAACAGGCGAAGAAAAGGCTGTCAGCGTACCCTTGCTTACCAAGGTTGCTGTTGAAGACGGCGCTAAGGTTAAGAGATGTCAAAAGCTCACCGACGGTACAGAGTGTCCCTCCGATATTCTCCGTATCAACGGATTGGATGCTGTTTATGACTATATAATCAAGGAAATCCAGCGTGTTTACCGTTTGCAGGCGGTTGAAATTGCCGACAAGCATATCGAGGTTATTGCACGTCAGATGACCCGTAAGATCAAGATCGATTCCAGCGGAGATACAAATCTTTTGGTTGGCTCCTTGGTGGATGTTTCCGAATTCTATGCGGCAAACAAAGAGGTCGAGGAATTCAACGGCGCTCATCCTGAAGCAACTCCCAAGATTCCGGCAGAGGGTACTAACCAGCTTCTCGGTATCACCAAAGCTTCCCTTTCTACGGATTCCTTCCTTTCGGCTGCTTCCTTCCAGGAAACCACAAAGGTTCTTGCAGAAGCTGCTATCAAGGGTAAGAAAGACCCGTTGCTCGGCTTGAAGGAAAATGTTCTTATCGGTAAGCTCATCCCTGCAGGTACAGGTATGAAGGCATATCGCAATGTAGAGGTTGACACAGGCGATGTCGTTACCGAAGGTGTATTCGGAGAGGAATAAGCCGTTTAATAAACAAAAATATCGGGCGTGGAATAAACTCCGCGCCCGATAAAGCTATTTTTTCTGAAAGGAAACACAAAGAATGAGCAGCGACAGTACCGGCAATCGACGAAGGGTTGCAGGCTATAATCAGTTTGCAAAGCTTGTCCGCCGAGGAAAAGCACTCAAGGTTTATTTGGCAAGCGATGCTGATGCATATTTTGCCGAAGGCATAAAAAGAGAGCTGAAGAACACAAATATCGAGCTTGAAACAAGATACGATTCCAAGGACCTTGCTACAATGGCAGGTGTCGATGTTCCCACAGCAGTTCTCACCGAAACTTTTTAGTTCCCGCGGTGTAGCTTATTCAAATCGAAAGCGCTTCTTCGCGAGAGTTGAAGTTTATTCAGATTGTAAATATTAAGGAGAGGTTTTTTACACCTCTCCTTATGTTTTTTATTTCACACCGTGTTTTTTATAAGTACGAACCGAAATAAGCCAAGCTACAAGGTACACCAAAATGCCCACAGCCAAAATAATCAAGGCGATTGAAACCGAAGGATAAGAGGAAGCCGCCGTTTCGGTTGATTCTTCGATCATAACGAGTCCGTTGGTAAAGCCTACCCCGAACATAATGCTGTAAACCGATGTTTTGCCGAATCTGTAGGAGAGCATCATTCCCACAGAGGTTATTATAAGGGCGGCGCCTATATATGCCAAGGTATAGACAGGCTCTTCGATGTAAAATGTGTCGCTCCATTTGGCAAAACGGATGACCATTGAAACAGAATAGGTTACAGCAACGGGAATGATTCCGATAAGACCCAAAACGAATTTTACATTCACAACTTGCTTTTTGTCAAAGGGCAAAGCCGATTCCAGATAACTCCAGCCGTAATTTTCGTCGGAGGTTTTGGATGCCATTACGGCTATGGAAATATTTATCAATGCATAAAGCCACAAAGCGAAATCGTTTGCGTTTCTGGAGATCAGGGCGGTTATTATAACCACGATTCCCAATGAGGATGTTAATATATAATAATTACGCATCCCTATAAGCTCTTTTGTTATTAAACCCTTCATTAGTTAACTCCTTGTTTTTTGTAAACCTTTACAGCAAAAATCCATGAAACGATATATACCAAGGATGCGCAAGCGCAGACGATTGCAACGGTGCTAAGAGGTATTTCCGGAAATGCATATCCTTCGCTGTATCCGATTTTATCCATACTTAAAATTAAAAGTATGACGAAGAGGGCAAATGTTCCCAAAGAAATTACCATGCCTGCGATGTAATGAAAACGGTAAATTGCCAAAATACTTAATCCTGTCGAGATGATTGCAATAGCCAGAACGATAATGGGCAAATAGACTTCGCTCATGGAAAAGGGAGCATCGTTAAAATAATATCTTACTGCTGTGGAAATTGCCATTATGATTAAAGAAGCGGAGGCTCCGATAAGCCCCAAAACATATTTCGAGCCAACGATTTGCGTTTTCGAAAAGGGCAAGCCCTCGAAATAAACATTACCGCCATATTGCTTGTCATGATTCAATGAACCCGAAGCAAAAACAATATTAATAAGGCAGACAAATGACATTGAATACATTCTAAAATTAACATCGCCCAAAGCGGTCGTTATTGCCGAAAAGCTCATTGCTCCATACATAAAGAGCATCATCGACCTCTTTAAATATAAATAATCCTTAATTAATAAGCCCTTCAAGGTTATTCACCAGCCTTCATCATGTGTATAAATAATTGCTCGATATCGATAGGACTTGTTTCCAAGCCCTTGGGAATCTTGTCCTTTTCCACCATTGCTTCGATACCGTAAGGGGATTCCTTCTTGCCGATAACCGCGTTTTCGTCGATAGCTTGGAAATCCTCCTTGCTCATGCGGATAACGCAATATTTTTCGTAAAGTCTGTCCTTTTCCTCAACAAGAGCAAGCTCGCCTTTTCGAATAAAGGCAAAATAATCGCAGATCTTCTCCAAATCGCTTGTTATGTGGGAGGAAATAAGAACCGAACGGCTTTCGTCCCTTGTAAATTCACCGAAAATGTCGATTATTTCATCTCTGATAACAGGGTCAAGACCGCTTGTTGCCTCGTCAAGAATCAAAAGCTTTGCATCGTGGGAAAGTGCGATCGCTATGCCCAGCTTCATTTTCATGCCCTTGGACATCTTTTCGAATTTCTTGGCAGGCACGTCAAATTTTTCAAGATATTCAAAGAAAAGCTTTTCGTTCCAATTTGTGTAGGTGTTTTTCATTATCTTGTTAACATCCTTGGGAGCAAAGCCTCCGAAAAGACCTACATTATCAAGAACAACACCGATATCCTGCTTTGTTAAATGAAAATCCTTTTGGTTGTCTTTGCCCAAAACCGTAATTTCACCGCTGTCACGGGGTATCATATCAAGAATAAGCTTGATTGTTGTGCTTTTGCCTGCGCCGTTTTCGCCTACAAGCCCCATAATGCATCCGCGGGGTAAGGTGAGATTGATGTTTTTAAGCTCGAATCCTTTGTATTTTTTTGAAAGATTTTTAATTTCAATAGCGTTAGTCATTTTTGTCCTCCATGGCGAAATTTATCATTTCGATAATGTCTTCTTTTTTTAGATTGCAGCTTGCCGCAAGCCTTGCGATAGCATCAATGTGAGCTTCTATGCTTTTTAGGTTTTCTTCTCTTAAAAGCTCGGTGTTTTTCGGGGAAACAAAGCATCCCTTTGCAGGAACGGTATAAATAAATCCCTCTTTTTCAAGCTCGTCATAGGCCCTTTTTGTTGTGATGACGCTTATTTTAAGGTCCTTTGCAAGATTTCTGATAGACGGCAGCGGCGAATCCTCGGTTAAGCTTCCGTTGATTATTTGCGTTTTGATTTGGGAATATATCTGGTCATATATCGGCAATCCGCTTTTGTTATCAATTAAAATGTTCAAAATGCTTCTCCTTTCCTGTAACGGTTCTCAACTGTGCATATACAGTATACACAGAAATAACAGTTTGTCAACCCCTTTTTTAAAATTTTCTTTTTTTAGTCCCCGCGTCCCACTTTTATAAAAGTGGGACAAAATTTTTTGTTCCCGCGATGTACTCGGCTCAAATCGTTGTCGCTCGTCCGCGAGAGATGTAGTTTAATCAAATCATCACAATTAATGCCGTTTATTGCAAAAGAAAAGGAAGCTCCGTTTGAAGCTTCCTTTTTGAATTTATTTTACTGTTGCATTACCAAAACCATAAGCGCCCCAGGTATCTACGATCTCTATTTTTAACTGTTTTACACCAGTAACATCAAGGGTGATTTTTTGAGGAAGTGCCTCACAATTTAGAGAGAACTCTGTCTCGTACACTCCGTCAAAATAGATTTTCAACGTTCCGTTAGACATTGTAGTGCCGTCAATATGTCCTAAAGTAAATGTTAAGTTTGTATAAGTGCCACTAAGATTAAAATTTGCATAATGCTGATGACCGTTAACATATCCATGCTGTTTGAAAACAAAGCCATTTGAATAACTTTGTCCACCGGAAATGAAATTTTCGCCATTGATATATTCTTGATATAATGTATCATAAGAATATGGCTTGCAAACATCTAATAAATATATAGGCGTTGCTTTTTCAACCTTTGATTTCAACGATTTTAAATCGGAATTTCCTGATAAAACAGTCAATGCGTTATCAACCACGCGTTTGGCACTTACATAGTCCTCGTTATTCAAGTGTTTTTGCACTGTTGCGGATACGGATTTTACATATTTATCCTCGGTGGATGTTTTGAGGCTCTGTAAATATTCAGTATTCTCAAAAGAGATTGCTTCATCAATCAGCTCGAATGCTTCGGACCATTTCGAATCTGCAGTTAATTCTGCAATAGTATTAGCAACATCAGCTTCGTAAAGCGATAATGCTTTTGCTCTTGCTGTATTTATTGCCGTAATATCGATATTTTCGGGGAAGTTGATAGCCAAGCCGTTGTCTGCGGCGATAACTGCAGATTTATAGTTTTCTTTTGTGATATAACCGTTTACTGCATTCAATACTTCTTCTGCATATTTTTTATAGCTGTTTTCGATTTTAACTGCAATCTGTTGATAATCTTCGCTGTTTTTGTCAACTTCCAGATATTTATTGATAGCTTCTTTATAATTTCCTTTATTAAAAAGCTCGTCGCCCTTCTTTATGGTATCTTCGGTAGCTTTCTCAGATTTGATTTTTGAAATCATGGAAGATGCTTGGTAATATCCGTTTTCTTTTACAGCTTCTAAAATTTCAATTGCTGTATCGTAATCAATTTTTCCGTTTTTATACTCGCTAAAAACATAGTTGGCATGCTTTTCTGATATATTAATGAGTAATTGAGTCGCTTTTTCGCATCCGTCACCGCTTAGTATATCGAGATTATCTTTTGCAGTGTTATAGTCAATAGTTCCGTTTTCATATTCGCTCGCAATGCAATTCGCGTGTTTTTCGGCTATGTTGATAAGTAACTGAGCTGCTTTTTCATATCCATTTTCGGATATGCTATTTAAGCTTTCTTTTGCGGTGTTGTAATCGATTTGTCCGTTTTCATATTCGGTTACAACACGGTTAGCCATATTTTCGGATATTTCATTGATTTTTTGCAGACTGTTGGCATAGCCGTGGCGATTCAGCTCCGAAAAAATGTCAACTGCGGTGCCGTAATCTATTTCTCCGTTATTAAATCTTCCCATGGTTGAATCTGCGTAGGAATTGATAATGTAATTAATTTTATCTTCTGCGCTTTCGCACCCGAGATCTTTAAGTAATTGCAATGTTTCTGCTGCGGCTGCAAAATCAATTGTTACGGATTCATATTTTGCAACTGTGGTATCCGCGTAATGGTTCATTACTGCTTTGAAAGTGATTTCGGCATCCTTAATATTCATTTTGCCAAGGGCTTCGAGAGCGCTTTGGGCATATGCAAAATCAATTTCGCTGTTGTTGAACTTTTCCTGAATTTTTTCGGAATAATTGTTTAGAGAAATTTTCAAAATGGTTTCATGGATAACATTATCTTTGATTTTTCTGGAGTATTTTGTCAGAGCATCTTCAAATTCGCTGTTTTCCATATTTTTGCAAACGTCTTGGGCAGGGCTGGTAAAATAAACAACTGTTGCGGTTGACAGCAAAGCGACAACCAAAAAACAAGCAACCGAAGCTATTATAATCTTTTTAATGGATTTCTTCTTGCTTTTCTTAGTTGCAGGAGAAATAGATGCAGGCTCAACGTTGTTCTGTTCTTTGATCTCGATATCCTCGGCTTCTTCCTGTTTTTCTGCCTTTTCGTATTTTCCGCCACAGCTCGGACAGAGGATATCATCTTCTTTCGGATTGTCATAATTACAAAATTGACATTTCATGTTTTGGTCCCCTTTCATGAGAACAAATTGTATTAACGGTATACCGTTAGTTATTATTTATCACATTTCGTCCAAAAAGTCAACGGTTAACCGACAACTTTTGCCGATGTTCTATTATATACTACTATAAAGTAGGTGATATCATGGGAATTTCCCAAGCGGTAGCACAAAGAATTTTAGATTTGTGCAAGGAACGGAATATAACAGTCAATAAATTATGTACTATTTCCGCAGTGACACAATCCACCGTAAATGATATTGTAAACCGCAAAGCTAAAAACATCGGAATAGTAACAATAAAAAAGCTTTGCGACGGTTTGGGTATCAGCGTAGAAGAATTTTTTCATCACGATTATTTTCGTGATTTAGAACAAGAAATAAAGTGATAGGAGATCTGCAAAAGCAGGTCTCTTTTGATTTGCGAATGTTTTTTGTGAGCCCCTCGTCTGCGAGGGAGGCATGGTAGGTAAGAGGTAATAGGTAATAGGTAATAGGTAAGAGATAAGAGATAAGAGGTCATCGGCGATTAAGCTGACTTAACCGGGTGTCCGCGTGGTGAAAGATAACGCTATTAATCGAGTAACATCGCGCTTCAAAAAAAGAAAAAAGGGCTTGAAAAGTTGGAGAATGTGTGATATTATGATTGTATCTTTATAATTGGAGTATTATTGCTATGACAAATATTGCGATCCTCGGATTCGGGGTTGTAGGCGGCGGTGTTTATGAGGTTATCAAAAATGCCAAAAAGGAAACATTGTCCCAGGTTAATATAAAATATATTCTCGACCTTCGTGAATTTCCCGAGCATCCTCTCGGAGATAGAGTAACCAAGGATTTCGACATGATCCTTGCTGACGAAAACGTTAAGGTTGTTGTTGAAACTATGGGCGGCACAGGTGCGGCTTATAAATTCAGCCTTGCGGCATTGAAGGCGGGCAAAAGTGTTGTTACCTCCAACAAGGCTTGCGTTGATAAATACGGCGAGGAATTGGAGAAGGTTGCGGCTGAAAACGGCGTTGTTTATCTTTATGAAGCAAGCGTCGGCGGCGGCATCCCTATAATCTATCCCTTGAACACCTGCTTTATGGGTGACGAAATTGTCAGAGTCGCAGGTATCTTGAACGGTACAACTAACTATATTTTGACACATATGCAATCGGAAGGCAAAACACTTGCCGAAGCGTTAAAGACTGCTCAAGAATTGGGCTATGCAGAGGCAGACCCTCATGCAGACCTTGCAGGTCTTGATACCGCAAGAAAGATTGCTATTCTTGCAGGCATCGCTTTTGACAGATATATTTCTTATGAGTCTATTCCTTATATAGAGGGTATCGAAAATGTAACCAGCGAGGACATCGCTTATGCAGAGCAGATGGGTTGTGTTATCCGTCTTGTTGCAGTTTGCGAAAAGGTTGGGGACAAGGCCAGATTGCTTGTTGCACCTCACCTTGTTGATTCCTCCAGCATCTTCCATGCAGTACGCGAGGCGTTTAACGCTGTCAGCGTAACAGGAAGCTGTGTTGGCGAGGTCGTTTTCTACGGTCAGGGCGCAGGAAGCTTGCCTACAGCGGCGGCTGTTTGCAACGATATCGAGCGCGCTGTTGTGGGTAATATTAAGACAACTCCCAGAAAAGCTTGTGAGGAAGGATTCCTTCTCGCATCTTCCGATGACGAACGCTTCGTAACCCTTCCCAACGGTAAGGAATACCGCTTCTTTGCTTAATTTTGATTACAATATATTAGATTTGTCGGAGGCTTTAAAATGAAGAATACCGAAAAGACAATGGATAAATTGGTTGCTCTTTGTAAGGGCAGAGGCTTTATTTTTGCAGGCAGCGAAATTTATGGCGGTCTTGCAAACACTTGGGACTATGGTCCTCTCGGCGCAGAATTGAAGAATAACATCAAAAGAGCTTGGTGGAAGAAATTCGTTCAGGAAAATCCCTATAACGTAGGTCTTGATGCCGCTATTTTGATGAATCCCCAGACATGGGTAGCTTCCGGTCACCTTGGCGGATTTTCCGACCCTTTGATGGACTGCCGCGAATGTAAGGAACGTTTCCGCGCAGACAAGCTTATCGAGGATTGGTGCGCTGAAAACTCTTTCGAGCTTCCTAAGCCTATCGATGCTTTTTCTCAGGCTGAAATGAAGGAATTTGTTGAGGAGCATAACATTAAATGCCCCACCTGCGGTAAGCACAATTTTACCGACATCCGTCAATTCAACCTTATGTTTAAGACCTTCCAAGGCGTTACCGAGGATGCGAAGAACACAGTTTATCTCCGTCCCGAAACTGCTCAGGGTATCTTTGTAAACTTTGCAAATGTTCAGAGAACCACAAGAAAGAAAATGCCTTTTGGTATCGGTCAGATCGGTAAGAGCTTCAGAAACGAAATTACCCCCGGTAACTTTATCTTCCGTGTTCGCGAATTTGAACAGATGGAGCTTGAATTCTTCTGCGAGCCCGGTACAGACCTTGAATGGTTCGAATATTGGAGAGGCTTCTGCCGCGATTGGCTCCTTTCTCTCGGCATTAAGGAAGAAAATCTCCGATTGCGTGACCATGATCCCGAGGAGCTTTGCTTCTACTCTAAAGCGACGACCGACTTCGAATTCCTTTTCCCCTTCGGATGGGGCGAGCTTTGGGGTGTTGCAGACAGAACCGATTATGACTTAACTCAGCATCAGAATACATCCGGTCAAGACCTCACATATTTCGATCAGGAAAAGGGCGAAAGATATATCCCCTATGTTATTGAGCCTTCCTTGGGTGTTGAGCGTTCTGTTCTCGCTTTCCTTGTTGATGCTTATGATGAAGAAGATATCGGCAAGGACGGAAAGGAAGATATCCGTACGGTTCTCCATTTCCACCCTGCATTGGCTCCCTTTAAGGCGGCTGTGCTTCCTCTTTCCAAGAAGCTTGGTGATCAGGCTCATGAATTGGCAAACGAGCTTTGCAAATATTTCCCTGTTGATTACGATGAATCCGGCTCTATCGGCAAGCGTTACCGCCGTGAGGACGAAATCGGCACACCCTTCTGTATCACCTTTGACTTCGATTCCTTGGAGGACAATTGCGTAACAGTTCGCGACCGTGATACTATGGAGCAGGTCAGAATGCCTATATCCGAAGTAAGAGCATATATCGAAGAAAAAATCAGATTCTAATTAAATAAAGGTAAAAACGGCACTATGGCGCATCGCCCTCGCGCCGTTTTTTGCTTAGAATGAGTAAGATTATGGATAATATAAATGTATTGGAAGCCATAAGCCAAAGTCTTGAGCATTGCTCAAAGGGCAAAAGGAAGATCGGCGAATATCTTTTGGAGAATTATTCAGCGGCATCATATATGACAGCGGCGAAACTGTCGGAAACTGTTGGTGTTTCCGAGTCTACCATAGTGCGCTATGCAACCGAATTGGGATTTGACGGATACCCTGAGCTTCAGTCGGCTTTGAAATATGCTGCAAGAAGCAAGCTTAATTCGGTTCAGCGAATGGAAAGAGCCATAAAGCGTTTTGACGGCGATACTCTTCAAAAGAGCTTTAATTCGGATATTGAATCTATCCGAAAAACCCTTACCATGACCGATAAAAAATCCTTCGACGATTTTGTTTCGGCGTTGATGAAAGCCGAACGGATATATATTGTCGGGGCAAGGTCATCGGCAAGCCTGGGAATATTTATAAATTATTACCTTTCCATTCTTTTTGATAATGTTCAGTTGGTTCATACCGTTATCGGAAGCGAGGCTTATGACCAGCTTTTCAGAGTAAAAAAAGGAGATGTGGTTCTGGGCATAACCTTCCCCAGGTATTCTAAATTGACCTTGGAAGTTCTTGAGTTTTCCAAAAAAGCAGGGGCTACTGTTTTGGGCATAACCGACAGTATACACAGCCCTGTTGTTAAGAACGCGGATATAACCCTTTTTGCAGAAAACGAAAGCGATACCTTTGTAGATTCATTAACGGCTCCCTTTGCCCTTGTAAACGGTATTTTGACCGAGATCGGCAGAAGGGACCCCGAAAGGATGTCATCGAGATTTGCTGTTTTAGAGCAGATCTGGGCAGAAAATGAAGTTTATGACAACAAAAAAATATGATGTTATCGTTGTGGGAGGCGGTCCTGCAGGGCTGTTTTCCGGATATAATGCCGCGTTGAACGGAAATGATGTGCTTCTTTTGGAAAAAAACGACCGTTGCGGCAGAAAATTAAATATAACGGGAAAAGGACGCTGTAATGTTACAAATATGTGCAACCGCGATGATTTTTTGAACAATGTCATTGCCAACCCGAGATTTCTTATGGGTGCAATATCCCGTTTTTCTCCCGAGGATACTGTTGCTTTCTTTGAAGCTATGGGAGTAAAGACCAAGGTGGAAAGGGGCAACCGTGTTTTCCCCGAAAGCGACAAGGCGAGAGATATAACCGATGCTCTTGTTAACGCCTGTGAAACTTTGGGCGTGGAAATAACGCAACGGAAGGTTACGAGCATTTTGGTTGCCGACGGAAGGATAAAAGGGGTTCGTTGCGGAAAAGAGGAGCTTTTGTGTAACAAGGCGATCCTTGCCTGCGGCGGATGCTCCTATCCCAAAACCGGTTCCGACGGAAGCGGTCATAAATTGGCTGAAAGTGTAGGGCACAGAATTACAAAAATACGCCCCTCTTTGGTTCCGTTAACATCTCCCGATAAGCTTTGCTGTGATCTCATGGGGCTTTCTCTTAAAAATGTGGGTATATCATTTAAAAAGAACGGTCATGTTCTTTATGAGGAGCAGGGCGAAATGATGTTTACGCATTTCGGCGTGACGGGTCCCGTTATACTTTCTGCATCATCGTATTTAAAGAACGATTTTCCCTATGAAATGTTTATTGACCTTAAGCCTGCCTTGGACGAAAAAACCTTGGATAAACGTTTGCTTAGAGATTTTGCGGAAAATCAGAACCGTGAATTGAAAAACGGCTTTTCGGCACTTTTGCCGTCAAAGCTTATTGACCCGTTTATAGGTCTTACGGGAATATCCCCCGAAACAAGACTTAATTCTCTCACAAAAGAACAAAGAGGAATTATTCTTAAATTGATGAAGGCTCTTCCCGTTAAGATAAACGGAACCCGTCCTATAGATGAGGCTATAGTTACAGGAGGCGGAGTTGATTGCAGTGAGATTAATCCCAAAACCATGGAATCAAAATTAGTTTCCGGGCTACATTTTGCAGGTGAAATTATGGACGTGGATGCATATACAGGAGGTTTTAATCTTCAAATAGCTTTTTCCACAGGCTTTGTGGCAGGAAATTCGGTTTGAGAGGGAGTAAATAATGAATATTATTCTTTGTCTTGATGATAATAACGGCATGATGTTTAACAAAAGACGCCAGAGCCGCGATTGGATAATGACTGAAAAAATATTAAAAATGACCGAAAATCAAAATCTTTTGATGAATAGCTATTCGGCAAAGCTTTTCGGTGAAAGAGATAATATAACCGTTTCTGACGATTGTCTTTCTGTGGCGCAAGATGACGATTTTGTGTTTGCCGAAGAAAAAATCGGAAGTCTGGATAAAGTTAACTCGGTCTATGCCTTTTGCTGGAACAGAGATTATCCTGCTGATGTGTATTTTTCTTTTGAGCTTGAGAAGGAGGGCTTTGTGTTATCCGAAACCGAGGATTTTTCGGGAAGTTCTCACGAAAAGATTACATTAAAGATTTATAGGAGAGGATGAGAATGAGACGTATTCTTGCGTTGCTGGCGGTTATCTCTATACTTTTGTGCGGATGTGTTGAACAGCACATTGTGGAAGCGCCTTCTTATGCACCCGTAACATCAGGCTCGGGAGCGTCTGCACGAACACTTTCTCTTGAGGAGATTCCTGCCTATTCGGGTTCTCCGTATATTATTATTGATGAAAATTTGCCTTGGTTCACAACAGAGCAGGTCACCAAGACGTCTTTTGAATATTATTCAGAGTTGGACGAATTAGGACGCTGCGGTGTTGTTTATGCATCTATCGGAACCGATATCATGCCCACCGAGGAAAGAGGAAATATCGGCTCGGTGAAGCCAACAGGCTGGCAGATAGCCAAATATGATTTCGTTGATGGAAAATATCTCTACAACAGATGCCATTTAATAGGATTTCAATTAACGGGCGAAAATGCTAATACTAAAAATCTTATAACGGGAACACGTTATTTGAATGTTCAGGGGATGCTTCCCTTTGAAAATATGGTTGCCGACTATGTAAAGGAAACGGGAAACCATGTTATGTACCGTGTTACACCTATTTTCCACGGTGATGAGCTTGTGGCAAGGGGTGTTCAGATGGAAGGCTATTCTGTTGAGGATAACGGAGAGGGAATCTGCTTTAACGTTTATTGCTATAATGTTCAGCCTCGTGTGGAGATAGATTACCGAAACGGCGATAATTGCCTTGCTGTTGAAGATGCGGTTTCTTCACAAGGAGAAATAACATATATTTTGAATACCAATTCCAAAAAGATACATCTTCCCCATTGCAGCTCGGTAAGCTCCATAAGCGATAAAAACCGAGAGGAGACTTCCTTGTCTAAAGAAGAACTTATCGATTTGGGCTATTCACCTTGCGGAAGCTGTTTTTCATAGTGCCCGCGATTAACTCACTTGCGTGCAAAAACATATTCCGCGAGGAAATTAGACATAACGAGTCAATGTATTGGGGTTATAGAGAGCCTCCCCTACGTTAATATTGTTATTTTGATTCGGAAAAAGTACGACTCTCACGAAGGAGAGGTAAGATTTGCAAAAAAGTACAGCGCGGGAATCAAAAAGGTATTGACAAATGGTTGAAAAAAGTATATAATCGGGTACGTTCGGGTAAAAGCCGAAAATTTCGAGGAAAGGAGAAAACGATGCCTACATTTAACCAGTTGGTAAAGCACGGAAGACAGGACAAGACCTATAAGTCCAAGGCTCCCGCACTCCAGAAGGGTGTAAACTCGATCAAGAATGTTTCTACCGATCTTGCTTCCCCCCAAAAGAGAGGCGTTTGCACAAAGGTTGCTATCAAGACTCCTAAGAAGCCTAACTCTGCTCAGAGAAAGATCGCCAGAGTAAGACTTACAAACGGACTTGAAGTTACTGCTTATATCCCCGGTATAGGCCACAACCTTCAGGAACACTCTGTTGTTCTTATCAGAGGCGGTAGAGTAAAGGACCTTCCCGGTGTACGTTACCACATCATCCGCGGCAAGCTTGATACTCAAGGTGTTGCCAACAGAAATC
>CAZYRT010000033.1:0-17456 GCA_964650045.1 uncultured Ruminococcus sp. | reverse complement strand
TTTCTTCTGCGGTAAGCTCGGTTTCACCCTTAGGTGTAACCTTACCAACCAGAATATCGCCCGAATGAACCTCGGCACCGATTCTTACAATACCGTCGGCATCAAGATCACGCAATGCATCTTCACCAACATTGGGAAGCTCTCTTGTGATTTCTTCCGGACCGAGCTTGGTATCTCTGGATTCGCAATAGTATTCTTCAATATGGATAGATGTATAAACGTCATCGCGGACAAGTCTTTCGTTAAGAAGGACCGCGTCCTCGTAGTTATAGCCTTCCCATGTCATGAAGCCGATAAGAACGTTTTTACCGAGAGCGATTTCGCCATGGTCGGTTGCAGGACCGTCAGCGATAACATCGCCTGCGTGAATCCTTTCGCCCTTCTTAACAATAGGACGCTGGTTTACACAAGTTCCCTGGTTGGAACGCTTGAATTTAATAAGATTATAAACATCCGCATTTCCGTTATCGTTACGAACAACAACACAGGAGGAAGAAACGCTTTCAACAATACCGTCGTTACGGCAAAGCACAAGAACACCGCTGTCATAAGCGTTCTTATATTCCATACCTGTACCGACCACAGGAGCATCGGTCATCATAAGAGGAACCGCCTGCTTCTGCATGTTTGAACCCATGAGGGCACGGGTGTTATCGTCGTTTTCAAGGAAGGGGATCATAGAGGTAGCAACCGAAACCACCATCTTGGGAGAAACGTCCATCAAATCGATCTTTGCAGCCTCAAATTCGAGAATTTCATCTCTGTGACGGGCAACGATCTTACGGTTAAGAAAATGTCCGTTTTCATCAATAGGCTCGTTTGCTGTTGCAACAACATATTCGTCCTCTGCATCTGCGGAAAGGTAAACAACATCCTTGGTCACCACACCGTTCTTTACGATACGGTAGGGAGCTTCGATAAAGCCGAATTTGTTGACCTTCGCATAGGTCGCAAGAGAGGAGATAAGACCGATGTTGGGACCTTCAGGGGTTTCGATAGGACACATACGGCCGTAATGGGTATAGTGAACGTCACGAACCTCGAAGGATGCTCTGTCACGGGAAAGACCGCCGGGACCGAGAGCAGAAAGTCTTCTCTTGTGAGTAAGCTCAGCAAGAGGGTTCGCCTGATCCATGAACTGGGAAAGAGGGCTGGAGCCGAAGAAGTCACGGATAGCCGAAACGATGGGACGGATATTGATAAGAGACTGAGGTGTAACGGTATCGATATCCTGAGTTGTCATCTTTTCCTTAACTATCTTGTCCATACGGGAGAAGCCGATACGGAGCTGGTTAAGGAGAAGCTCGCCAACAGAGCGCAAGCGACGGTTGCCCAAATGGTCGATATCGTCGGTTTTGCCCACATTGTGGTAGAGACAGAAAATATAGTTAACCGATGCAAGAATGTCATCGATCGTAATATGCTTGGGAATAAGCTCATCACGGTTCTTGGCGATTTCACGCTTGAATGCATCAACATCGTCAAGACCGACTTCTCCGATGATTCTCATCAAAGGATCGAGAGCAACATATTCATCAAGGCCGAGGATCTCATTGGAAATACCGGTAACAGCGCCTGCATCAACCATACGGTTGGTAAATACCTTTACTTCGATCTCCTTTTCTTCTTCCTCGCAGGTCAAATAAACTTCGCAAACACCTGCCGCTTCCAAAGCCTCTGCTTCGGAACGGGAAAGCTTTCTGCCTGCTTCATAGATAACCTCGCCTGTAATGGGAGAAACAGCATCACGGGCAAGCGTCTGACCTATGATACGCTTGGAGATAGCGAGCTTTTTGTTAAATTTATATCTGCCGACCGGAGAAATGTCGTATCTCTTCTCGTCAAAGAAGAGGTTATTGATAAGTATCTGCGCACTTTCAACGATAGGAGGATCGCCGGGACGGAGCTTACGGTAGATTTCCTTCAAAGCTTCGTCAACGGGATTGGTCATACCGCCGGATTGAATAACGCGGTCAACCTCCTGAAGCATGGTATCCTTTTCAAAGGTCGCTTTAAGGAGAGGTTCGTCACCGAATTTTTCAAGAATAGATTCGTTTGTTCCGAGACCGAATGCACGGAGCAATACGGTAATGGGAATTTTACGGTTTTTATCGATACGCACATAGAAAACATCGGAATTGTCGGTTTCATATTCCAACCATGCACCGCGATAAGGGATAACGGTAGCAGAAAGAAGATGTCTGCCCGATTTATCGTCAATAGCACCGTAATAGATGCCGGGGGAACGGACAACCTGAGAAACAACGACACGTTCTGCGCCGTTGATGATAAAGGTGCCGCTGTCTGTCATAAGAGGGAAATCGCCCATATAGATCTCCTGCTCCTTGACTTCGCTGGTGATTTTGTTCGTAAGACGTACAGTCACCTTAAAAGGAGTAGCATAATTAAGGTCGCGTTCCTTGCATTCCTCAATGCTGTATTTAGGCGTTTCGTCAAGAGAATAATCGACAAATTCAATAATAAGGTTGCCGGAATAATCCGCCATAGGCGAAATATCTCTCAACACATCCCCGATATCGTGCTCTACAAAATCCTTAAAGGATTTTTTCTGCACTTCGATAAGATTGGGGATCTCCAGAACCTCATCGTTCTTGGAAAATGACATACGGAGGGTTTTTCCGAGAAGTCGTTCTTTCACCATTTCTATCAATCACTCCATTCATTTTCTCCGCCGATTTTACGGCGGGAATATCCACGGTGTTCGTTCTCCGGTGCGGAATCATATCATTTTTTGTCGGTTCACATAATTAATGTCGGACCAACAAACGGCATATCTTCCGCATTTTAAATCAGTATACTATAATATCATCTAAAATCAAGTTTGTCAAGATATTTTTGCAATTTTTACATTGTTTTTTAACATTTATTGTTTTTTTCGAAAAAAGCTCCCTAAAATTGACTTTTGTCTCCTTATATACTATAATGATGATACTATAGCCGAAAAGAATGGAACTAATATAGCCGAAAAGAATGGAACTAAAATCGCCCCAAAAGGTTCTTTCCGGCTATTTACCACGGGAGGACAAAATGCCGCGCTCTGCCAACCAAAAGAAAAAGCTTTCAATGCTGCGCTCAATACTTTTAGAACGCACCGACCCCTCTCACCCCATGACCATGCCCGAAATAATTTCGGCTCTTGCCGCATACGATATTTCCGCGGAGAGAAAAAGCGTTTACAACGATATAGAAACATTAAAGGAGCTTGGGGTTGACATAAAAACCGTTCGCGGAAAATCGGTTGGATATTATGTTGCATCCAGAGAATTCGAGCTTCCTGAGCTGAAGCTTCTTGCAGATGCCGTCCGTTCCTCTAAATTCATCCCCGAAAAGCAAAGCGGAGAATTGATCAAAAAACTTTCCTCTCTTGCAGGGGTTCACGACCGCAAATCCCTCAACCGCGCGGTTTTTGTTTCCAACCGTGCAAAGGTCATCAACAGCGAGGTATACAAAACCGTAGACTGTATCCAAGAAGCAATAGAAGACAACTCGGATATTACATTTTTCTATTTCAGTTGGACGGCAGAAAAAGAAAAAGTATTGAGAAACAACGGAAACAGATATAGGGTCAGCCCCTGGGCTTTGGTTTGGGACGACAGCAACTATTATCTCGTTGCCTTCGATACCGAAAAGCAATCCATACGCCATTACCGTGTTGACAAAATGCTCGATGCCCAAATAACCGAATTTTCCCGACAAGGAAAGGAACAGTTCGATGAATATGATATTTCCTCTTATTCAAGCGCTGTTTTCGGTATGTTCGGCGGGAAACCGCAAAGAGTCACCTTAAAATGCGAAAACAGCCTTGCCAACGTTATGATAGACCGCTTCGGGAGAGATGTTGTTATACTCAATGACGGCAAAAGCTTTCGGGTTCATGTAAATGTCGTGCCCAGCGATGTTTTCTTCGGCTGGGTGGCAAGCTTCGGCGGTGACGTGGAAATCATTTTCCCTAATGAAGTAAAGAAAAAATACGATTCGCTTTTATCCAATCACAAAAATAAGGAAGAAAAATGACAAAACCGAAACATTTTGAAATCAAAATTCTGGGGACCCTTGTATACAGCATCATACTTATATCGGGCTGGTTCACCATAGGCGTGCCTTGTCCGTTCAAGCTTATTTTCCAAAAGCCCTGCCCTTTTTGCGGAATGACAAGAGCTTTTGTTTCTCTGCTGAAATTGGATTTCCCCTCGGCTTTCGGATATAACGGTATGGTGTGGTCTTTGCCCGTTCTTTACCTTCTTTTCCTCTATGACGGAAAAATCTTCAAAAACAGATACGCAAACATTGTCCTTTTATCCCTTCTTTCGGCAGGATTCGTTATAAATTGGCTTTTAAAGCTTGTTTAATGTCGAATTTTCTTGACAATTTGTTATCAATGTGATATGATTTTGCCATGGCATAGCATTTGTGTCTATTAATAATTTTTATGAGGTGTATATTATGTATTGCAAACAGTGCGGCGAGCAGATGAACGAAAACCAAGCCATCTGTCTCAAGTGCGGTGTTAAAGCAGGCGAAGGCAATTCCTTCTGCTCTAACTGCGGTAACACAGTAGCTCCCAATGCTGAAGTTTGTCTTTCCTGCGGCGTTGCTTTGAAGAAGGCAAACGCAGCCGGCGATCTCGGCGGCAAGGATAAGATCGTTATCATCCTTGTATGTCTCTTCCTCGGCGGTCTCGGTATCCACAACTTCATGATGGGCGAAACCAAGAAGGGTGTATTCAAGATCGTCTTGTCTTTCCTTTGCGGTCTCGGCGGACTTCTTGCCCTTATTGATCTTATCAAGATCATCATGGACAAATACGTTGTTGACCCCAACAAGCTCGTTTAATTTAAAAGAACATAAAGAGCAAAAATGCTGCCGCAGAAGATCCTGCGGCAGTTATTTTTTATGCATATAAACCCTTGTCCCCCAAAAGACAACAAAAAAGGCTCGGATTTCTCCGAACCTTTTTAAGTTTTTCAATCAGTTAAAGGTCTTGTCCAAAGCAGACTGAAGGTCGGCAAGGATATCGTTAATATCCTCAATACCAACCGAAATACGGATGAGACCTGCATCTATACCTGCATTTACAAGCATTTCGTCGCTTAACTGACGGTGGGTCGAACTTGCAGGATGAAGAACACAGGAATGAACTGTGGCAACATGAACGGCATTAACAAAAAGGGAAAGAGAATTCATAAACTTTTCTGCCGCCTTTCTTCCGCCCTTAATGCAGAAGGAAACAACACCGCCGCAGCCCTTGGGAAGATATTTTTTCGCCAAGGAATTATATTTGTCGGTTTCAAGTCCTGCGTAATTTACATATTCCGCATAACCGCTTTCCTGAAGAAATTTGGCAACGGCAAAAGCATTTTCGCAATGGCATTGGAGACGCACATCGAGAGATTGCATACCCAAATCAAGAAGGAATGCCGCCTGAGCCGTGGGATAAACACCGAGATCGCGGACAAGCTGAACTCTCATTTTGGTAATATAAGCAAGCTTGCCGAAGGATTCGGTATAAACAAGACCGTGATAGGATTCATCGGGAGTGCAAAGACCGGGGAATTTATCATTTTGAGTCCAATCAAAATTACCGCTGTCTACAACGCAGCCCCCAAGCTGAACTGCATGACCGTCCATATACTTGGATGTGGAAAGAACAACAATATCCGCGCCGAAGTCTATAGGACGGCAGAGAACGCCTGTTGCAAAGGTGTTGTCCACGATAAGAGGGACACCTGCATTATGGGCAACCTCTGCGATTCTTTCAATATCAAAAACAGAAAGAGCAGGATTTGCAATAGTTTCACCGAAAATAAGCTTGGTGTTAGGCCGGATAAGCTTTTCCAATTCCGCGTTGGAAATATCCTGATCAAAAAATGTGCAATCAATACCGAAACGCTTTAAGGTAACCGCGAAAAGGTTGGTTGTGCCGCCGTATATTTTGGAAGAAACCAAAATATGGTCACCTGCAGAAGCGATATTTGTAACAGCAAGGAAGTTTGCCGCCTGACCCGAACTAGTGCAGAGAGCCGCGACACCGCCTTCTAAATCGGCGATCTTCTTTTCCACACAATCAACGGTAGGGTTGGAAATACGGGAATACATATGACCGTCTGCTGTTAAATCGAAAAGCTTGCCGATATCCTCGGGAGAGCTGTAGGAATATGTTGTGCTTTGATATATAGGCAAAGCCAAGGGCTCGCCGTTTTGGGGATGATAACCCGAATGAATACATTTTGTAGCGGGAGAATATTCTTTTTTCATTTTTATATACCTGCTTTCTATAGCCGAAAAGAGTCGAACTCAATTCGGTTTGAAATGTCATTTTTTGTTATAACTTCGTAAAACTCACTTGGAATAGCGACGTATTCCTGCCCTCGTTTTTCTCGTTCTAACGAAAAAATCCCTATTTCAAACTTGCTTTGCAACCCTAAAAGGGAGATTTTCGAGAAAAAAGGTCACTGAAGAACGATGATATACTCACGTATATCGAGTGATGAGGTGATGTTTTTGCCGGAAAGAACCTTTTAGGGCGATTTTGGTTCGATTCTTTTCGGCTATAGGATTTTATCTGTTATAAGAGCCGTCAAGATCACGCAGTTCCTTAGCGGCATCAGCCCAGTCGGGATTAAGAGCAACATCGTGATAGGTAAAATCATTGTGAGAAAAAATGGTGGCAAGATGCTTAGATGCATCATCGGCTCTCATATTGGTCTCACAAGACGCTAAAACTCTGGACATGACCTCGATATTCATTGTAGAAACTTCGTTTGCAAGGAATTGGTCATAAAGTGCTTCTGCGATCAAACCGTAAAGCTCGTTTTCGTCAAAAATACATTCTGAAGAAGCATTGTAATAAAGAAGCCATTCAAGCTTGGTCTTATCCTCATATTTTTCATTGAGAAGGACCTTATTATCAACGTTACTGATTTTAAGCTGATAATCCTTAGGCTTATCTTCTTCCTTTTCATAAACCTCGTCTTTATATTCAGGGTTTGTGAAAACGATTTCGGCGGGCAGAGTGATGCTTGCACCGGGAATCACCGCGGCTATAGCAGAAAGGCTGTCGGGAGTAAAGCGCAGGCAATATTGTGTTTCAATACCTGTTAATGCTGTGACACTTTTACATATTTCATCGGGAGTCATAGAAGCATAAATATCCTTGACCTGACCGCTTTGACCCACAGTATTATTGCCCTTGATGTTGCTTCCTATAGTGCAATGGATATATTGCCTTGTTTTTGCGTTAGAATCAACAAAAACCATTTTAACGCCCCTTCCGTTGGAGTCGGCAGCGATTATAACAGCGGTGAAAACATCGCCGTCATCGTTATAATAGGTATCCTTAGGCTCCTCGGAAACCTCAGAACCGGAATCGGAAACCTCCGTTTGAGAATTGTCGGAATTTTTTTTGCCCATTTCGGACAGATCGAAAACCTCATCAAGCCAAGGATAAGCATATTGAAAGCCCAAAAAGCTGAATATCACCAAGCAAATTGCAAAGGTGATGAAAAAATTCTTAAAAGCGGAAGACAAAGGCTCATCTCCTTTAAATACTTATTTTAATTCAATTGATTATACAACACAAACAAAGCTTTGTCAATGTAAAAACAATGAACAATTATTGAATCCTCATGTTTGTACTATGCTTGACAATTTCGGAATATACGTTATAATATTCTATGTATAGCCGAAAAGAATCGAACTAAAATCGCCCTAAAAGGTTCTTTCCGGCAAAAACATCACTTCATCACTCGATATACGTGAGCATATCTTCGTTCTTCAGTGACCTTTTTTCTCGAAAATCTCCCTTTTAGGGTTGCAAAGCAAGTTTGAAATAGGGATTTTTTTCGTTAGAACGAGAAAAACGAGGGCGGGAATACGTCGCTATTCCAAGTGAGTTTTACGAAGTTATAACAAAAAATAACAGTTCAAACCGAATTGAGTTCGACTCTTTTCGGCTATACCTTTCGAAAGGAAGTTCCTTAATTTATGGGTACTATCGAAGCTATAATTTACGGTATCATTCAAGGTATCGCAGAATTTTTGCCTATATCAAGCTCGGGACATCTTGCATTGGCGCAAAATTTCTTCGGAACCGAAAGTCCAAATAATTTCACATTTAATATCGCCCTTCATCTGGCGACCCTTGTTTCGGTTTGCGTTGTCTACCGTAAGGATGTTTTAATGCTTATTAAAGGCTTCTTCTCTATTCTTAAAAAGCTTTTCACAGGCAAGATAAAGGAAGGTCTTGACAAAAATGAAAAAATGTTTCTCATTCTTGTTGTAGCTACATTACCGTTAGTTCCCGTAAAGCTCCTGGGCTTGGACGAAGCTGTGGAAGCTCTCAGCGGAATAAGCTGGGCTATCGGCTGTTTACTTATTATTAACGGCATTATGCTTATTATCAGCGACAGAATCAAAAAAGGCGATGCAACAACCTACAACGGCGGTCTCGTCCGTCCCTTGGGTGTAGGTATAATGCAGGCATTGCTGGGTATATTGCCAGGTATTTCCCGTTCGGGCTCTACCATAACCGGAGGCAGAATTTTGGGTTATTCCCGTGAGGAGGCTGTAAGGCTTTCCTTCCTCATGTCCATTCCTGCCATTTTGGGCGCCTGCGTTTTCGAATTGCCCGATATGTTTTCCCAAGGCTTTGAAGCCGAAATGGCAGTTTCCGTTATCGCAGGAGCTGTAACTGCGGCTGTTGTGGGATTTTTCGCAATCAAGCTTTTGCAATATCTTACAAAAAACAAAAGTCTTACATTCTTCGCAATTTACTGTATTTTAGTGGGAATCGCCTCAATAATCGGTGATTTGGCGGTTTAAGATCAGGAGGTTAAAATTTGAATAACAAAGGAAAAGGGCAGAAAAACGGAACAAGCTCAAAAAAAGCCTCTTCCAAAAAGGCTTCTTCAAAAAAAGCGGCTTCTTCCAAAGCCGAACAGCCCAAGAAAAAGCAGGATAAAATTAAAATCGACAGAGGCGAGCTTATCCGTTGGGGTATAGGCTTTTTGTCCTTGTTTATAATGCTGACCTTTATACCTTCGGTAAACAACGGTTGGCTGGGAAGCATAATTTCCGATTTTTTAAAGGGTCTTTTCGGTCCCATGTATTATGTTATCCCGTTTATTATTTTAGTTATCGTAATTTCATGGGGACGCGACCATGAAAACAATGTAGCAGGCACAAAATATCTTCTTTATTTTCTTGAATTTGCCTTCATCTCCCTTGTGGTACAGGTTGCCGTTGCAGGAAACGAGGATATTCCATTAAAAGAGCTTTATTCCAAGGGTATCGAATTGGAAAGCGCAGGACTCATCTGCGGTTCCATCGCAATGCTTTTCACCGCTACAATAGGTAACATCGCCTCTATGATATTGGCAATTTTGGGCATCTTTGTCTGCACAGTTCTTCTTTGCGGAGCTACACCCAAGGATACTGTTATGGCGGTCGTCAACTATTTCCGTGATATGGCAGCTCGCGCAAGAGAAGCAAGAGAAACCGAGGAGGAAGAAGAGGAAGAGGAATTTACTCCTCCGCCCAAACGCAGAAAAAAGGAAAAGCCCATTTTGGAAGAGCTACCTTCAGATCCCGCAGAACCCGAAATGCCCCAGAAACTCAGGGAATTTGAGGTATTGGAAACCGAGAGTTTCTCTGATCCTCAGCCCTTAGCCCACGAACCTTCGGTAACCGTTCCTGAAATTATTGAGGAATCGCCTTTTGTGGAAAACCTTGATGATTCTCCTGCAGAGGAACAGTCTCAAGGGGAAGAAAAAGCCGAGGAAGCTCCCGCCCCCACACCTTTCCTTCCTCTCTTCGAAGACGAGGATGACGAGGAGCTTTGCCTTAATCCTATTGAGGACACACCCTATGTGTTCCCTCCCATTACACTTTTAACAGCAGACGAGGCGGGTATCACCCGTCCCAACGGCATTGATGTTGCAAAAACCAGCCGAAAGCTGGAGGAGGTTTTGGCAAGCTTCAATGTAAAAGCAAGAGTTATCGATTCAACCTTCGGACCCACGGTTACAAGATATGAGCTTCAGCCCGAAACAGGTGTCAGAGTAAAATCCATTTCCAACCTTGCGGATGACATTGCATTGCACCTTGCGGCAACTAATGTAAGAATTGAAAATATCCCCGGAAAAGCCGCCGTGGGCATTGAAATACCTAACAAAAGCACCTCAACAGTTCGCTTAAGAGGACTTATTGATAATCCCATCTTCCGCGACAACAAGAGCCGTCTTTTCACCGCCTTGGGCGAGGACGTTGCAGGCAATCCCGTTTATCTTGATATTGCAAAAATGCCTCACCTTTTGGTTGCAGGCGCAACAGGTCAGGGTAAATCTGTTTGTATCAACTCTCTTATTATCTCACTTCTTTACAGAAACCATCCCAATGATGTAAAGCTTATACTTATCGACCCTAAAACAGTTGAATTTTCCGATTATAAGGACATTCCCCATCTTCTTGTTCCTGTTATCAACGACCCCAAGAATGCGGCAGGTACATTAAATTGGGCTTGTACAGAAATGGAAAACCGCTACCGTCTTATTCAGGAGGTCGGCGCAAGAGATCTTGCAGGCTATAACCTAGCAGTAACAGGCGACCCCGAACGTCAGATGCTTCCTCAAATCGTTATCTTCATCGATGAGTTTGCCGATTTGATGATGACAGCACCCGATGATGTCGAAACCTCGGTCTGCCGTCTTGCTCAGAAGGCGAGAGCCGCAGGTATGCACCTTGTTATCGGTACTCAAAGACCTTCGGTTGACGTTATCACAGGTCTTATCAAGGCAAACATCCCCTCGAGAATCGCACTTACAACCACATCTCAGGTGGACTCCAGAACCATTCTTGACCAAGTAGGCGCAGAAAAGCTTTTGGGCAAGGGCGATATGCTCTATTATCCCGTTGGCGCAATGAAGCCTATTCGTGTTCAGGGCGCCTTTGTTGACGGCAAAGCCGAGGTTCAGGCGGTAACACAGTTTATTAAGGAAGCTGCCCATGCTCAATATGACGAATCTATCATGAAACAGATCGAGCAGGAGGCAAAGCTTTGCGGTATGAAGGGAAAGAAGGCAGCCGCTGCGGCAGAGCCCGATGACGAGGACAGCAAGACCGATCCTATGTTTATGGATGCTTTGGAGGAGGCTATTGCAGGCGGAACCGTTTCCACCTCTCTGCTCCAGCGCAGACTTAACATCGGATATGCCCGTGCCGCACGAATCATCGATAAAATGGAGCGCAGAGGTTATGTAGGCGAATTTGATTCGGCAACCAAAAAACGTCCCATTCTTATTACAAAAGAGCAGTTTGCCGAATTAAAGCTCAACGGCGAAACGAAAAAGGAGACAGAAAATGTTTAAAAAAGCTTTGATATTAACAGCTTTGGTTGTCTGCCTGCTCCTTTCCGCCTGCTCAAAAACCACCGCAAACGACCTTAACCTTTCCCTCGTAGAGGACGGCAAGGGCGAAAAAAATTATATCTATTACGATGACCAAAGAATCGTTTATGTTGTAGGCGGTATAATGATGGCGGAAATAGACGGAACGCCTATTATGCTCGACACGGCTCTTTATGACGGCAAAATAACCTTGGCTCAAATCATTTCCACCGCAGAAACCGATACAAATGACGAGGATATTGAAATGACAGAATATCCCGACGGAAGCAAGGAATATCATTACGATTCCTTTGATTTGGTGGTTTTAAATACCGCTGATGCCAACCGAGATATTTATTTCGTACCCAAATCCATGTCCTATTACGACTGTATTAATTAATTTAATTCCCGCGCCCCGCTTTTGAAAAAGCGGGGCAAAACTTTTTAATTCCCGCGATGTAGTTTGTTCAAATTGTTTTCGCTCATTCGCGAGAGTCGGACATTATAAAAATTCAACCGTAAAAAACACAAAAGGCTCAGTTTCAACCAAGCCTTTTTCTTTATATCCGGAGCAAACTAACTTAACAGAGCGTTCGCCCTTTTAAAACAAACGTTATTAATCGTCCTGCATCGCGCTTTAAAATCATTCAAGCTCAAATGCGCCTGTGTAGAGACGGTAATATTGACCTTTTTCGGCGATAAGCTTTTCGTGGTTACCGCGCTCGATAATTCTGCCCTTATCAAGAACCATAATAACATCGGAATTTCGAACAGTAGAAAGACGGTGGGCGATAACAAAGACTGTTCTGCCCTTCATCAGGCTGTCCATACCCTTTTGAACGATAGCCTCGGTACGGGTGTCGATGCTTGATGTCGCCTCGTCAAGTATCATAACGGGAGGATCGGCAACAGCCGCACGGGCGATTGCCAAAAGCTGGCGCTGACCTTGGGAAAGACCGCTTCCGTCGCCCGAAAGCAAGGTATTATAACCATCGGGCAGAAGCTCGATAAAGCTGTCTGCGTTAGCAAGCTTTGCCGCCGCAATACATTCCTCGTCGGTTGCATCCAATCTGCCGTAGCGGATATTTTCCATAACGGTTCCCGTGAAAAGGTGGGTGTCCTGCAAAACCATACCCAAGGATCGCCTTAGATCGGATTTTTTGATTTTATTGATGTTTATGCCGTCATAACGTATCTTACCGTCAGCAATATCATAAAAACGATTGATAAGATTGGTTATTGTTGTTTTACCTGCACCTGTTGCGCCTACAAAAGCAACCTTTTGACCCGGTTCGGCATACAATGTCACATCGTGAAGAACGGTTTTTTCGGGTTCATAACCGAAATCAACCTCAACCATTCTTACATCGCCCTTAAGCTCGGTATAAGTTAGAGTGCCGTCACCGTGAGGATGCTTCCATGCCCAAAGACCTGTTCGCTCATCGGTTTCGGTAAGATTGCCCTTTTCGTCGTATTTTGCGTTTACGAGAGTAACATAACCGTTATCTTCTTCGGGAGCTTCATCCATTATTTCAAAAATACGCTTTGCGCCTGCAAGAGCCATAATAATGGAATTAAGCTGTTGAGTAACCTGATTTATGGGGTTTGTAAAGCTTTTCGAAAGCTGAAGAAAGGCTACCAAACCGCCTGCGGTAAGAGAAAGCACTCTACCTGCATTTCCCGTTACGGTAAGCATTACAAGAAGACCGCCCAGGGTTGCAACAAGGATATACTGAAGGTGACCCAGATTATTGGAAACGGGACCGAGAATATTAGCGAAAATATTTGCGCTGCGGGCATTTTCGCAAAGCTCATCATTAAGGCGGTTAAATTCTTCCTTGGTCTTTTCCTCGCGGCAGAAGACCTGAACCACCTTTTGACCGTTTATCATTTCCTCGATATATCCGTTAACATTACCAACACTTTTCTGCTGTTTAACAAAGTATTTACCGCTTCTGCCGCCGATGCTTTTTACAAGAAGCATTGTCAAAAAGGCAAAAAGAACTACAAATCCTGTCAAAGGCAGACTTGTGGTTATCATAGCGAAGAATACCGAGATAACTGTGCACAAGGAGGAGAATATCTGAGGCATACTTTGGGAAATCATCATTCTCAAGGTATCGGTATCATTGGTGTATCGGCTCATTGTATCGCCGAAGGAATGAGTATCGAAATACTTTATGGGAAGTGATTGCATTTTTTCGAACATGGTATCGCGGATATCCTTTAATACCGATTGAGATACCGCAACCATAATACGGTTATAGGCAAAGGTGGACAATGCACCCAAAACATAAACAACCGCCAAAATTATAATTTCTTTTGCCAATCCCGAAAAATCGGGTGTTCCTCCTGCATTTACAAGAGGAGTTATATAACCGTCAACAAGGGTCTGGAGAAATTTGGAGCCGTAAACTCCCGCTAATGCGCTGAAGATTATACAGAAAACAACTACCATCAGACGCCATTTGTAGTCCACGAGATATTTAAGGACTCTTTTAACAGTACCCATATCCATTTTCTGGTCGGGAAGACGAACCCCTCTCATGGGGCGCATAGGCTGTTCAGGTCTTTTACCTTGATTCATTCCTTATCCTCCCCTTTCATTTGTGATTCATAAACTTCCTGATAAATAGTATTGTTCTCCAACAATTCCGAATGTGTTCCGATTCCGTTAATAACACCGTTATCGATAACGATTATTCTGTCACATTCCTGAACCGAGGAAATACGCTGAGCAATTATCAATTTTGTTGTACCGGGAATGCTTTCCGCCATCGCCTTACGGAGCAAAGCATCGGTTTTTGTGTCAACAGCCGAGGTGGAGTCATCCAAAATCAATATTTTTGGTTTTTTAAGCAAAGCTCTTGCAATACAAAGTCTCTGCTTTTGACCACCCGAAACATTGGAGCCGCCCTGCTCGATATAGGTATCGTATCCATCGGGGAAGCTTTGGATAAATTCATCGGCGCAGGCAGAAACACAAGCCGCCTTCATTTCCTCGTCGGTAGCATTTTCGTTGCCCCAACGGAGATTATCTTTTATTGTACCCGAGAAAAGCACATTTTTCTGCAATACCATGGCAACCGAATCACGCAATGTATGGATATCGTAATCCTTTACATTCACTCCCCCTACAAATATCTCGCCGTTTGTAACATCATAAAGACGGGGGATAAGCTGAACAAGTGATGATTTAGAACTGCCCGTACCGCCGATTATGCCGATAGTTTCGCCCGAATGAATATTAAGATTTACATTTTTAAGAACATTTTTGCCTTCGTGATATGCGAAATCTACATTTTTGAATTGAATATCGCCGTTCTTCACTTCCATAACAGGAGAGCTTCCGTTTTGAACCGTGCTTTCCTCGTCCAAAACTTCGCAAACTCTTTCTGCGCTTGCTCTGGACATAACAACGGTAACGAAAATCATGGAAAGCATCATCAAGCTCATCAATATCTGCATGGTGTAATTGAGCAAAGCGGTCAATTCACCTGTAGACATTTTTGTGCCTATGTCAAATAATTCATAATTAACAATAGCCTTTGCACCAAGCCAGCAAAGCAAAAGTATGCAGGTATAAACGGTTATCTGCATCAAGGGCATATTAAAGGAAAGAATCTTTTCCGCCTTAACTGTATCCTTGTTTATCTCATCCGACGAGGAATTGAATTTCTTGATTTCCTCTTCCTCTCTTACAAATGCCTTTACCACACGGATGCCGCGGAGGTTTTCCTGAACAACACGGTTCAAGGCATCATATTTCTTGAACATACGTCTGAAAATAGGATGAGCCTTTGTCATAATGAGGGTCAATCCTATTACAAGAACGGGAACAGCGCCCAAGAAAATAAGAGCAAGCTTTGAATTGATGCTGAAAGCCATTGCAAGAGAGAATATCATCATAGCAGGGCTTCTTACCGCTGTGCGTATTATCATGTGGAATGCTTCCTGCAAACGGTTAACATCGGTAGTCATTCTTGTAACAAGGCTGGAGGAAGAAAATTTGTCGATATTTCTGAAAGAAAAATGGGATATTCTTTCAAACATACTTCTTCTCAAATTTCTTGCAAAGCCTGTTGACGCAATAGCCGCACTTCTGCCTGCGGCGGCGCCGAAAAACAAGGAAACAACAGCGCACACCGCTATTAATCCGCCGATTGAAAGGATATATTTCATATCCCCTGCCCGGCTTCCCGTACCGATAAGCTTTTCCACAAATGCTGTGATAAAGTTTGTAGTACCCTGTTCTCCTGCCGAGGCTGTACTCGGGTCGATATTGTTGATAAGCAAGGCAATAAGCAGAGGAATAATTACCTCCATGATAACCTCGCCCATGATAAGTGTAGGAGAAAGTATAGCGTGTTTCCAAAATCCCTTTACACTTTTCGAAAGTTTTTTCAGCATTAATCAGTCCTCCATATTCCGAGCAATCCCGAATATATGCTCTTTTTCTGCCTTTTCTACATTTCGGGATATTTTATCCATAATATCAAAGAAAAGAGACATTTCCGTATTGGTTATTCCCTCTCTTATAAGCTTCTCAAAATCCTCGATACCTCTTTCGTGCTTTTCATGTATTTCCAAGGCAAGAGGGGTCAGCTTTATTTTTTTCAATCTTCCGTCGCTGTCATCCTTAACTCTTTCAACAAGACCGTTTTTCTCCATAAGCTTCAATATCTCAGTCATTGTGGAACGTCTTACCGAGAACTGCTTTTCAATATCCCGTTGATAAACGTCCTTATGGCGGTTCTCATAAAGATAACCGATGACCCATCCATGAGTTCCCGTGCAATGCTCGTCTCCGCTTCGGGCTTTGCTTGCATCAACGGCACGTTTTATACCCACAGAAAGAGTTCTCACCCGAAAACCGATCGTTTCGGTTCTTTCCATAATCAAGTTAGCCTCCTAACAATTAGTGCCCTAACATTTTATTCATTTCTATTATATTTGTCAATGAATATTTTGTAAATACTTTTAAATTCGCGTTTTGCTCAATTAACCACCCGTTTTATATTTTCACAAGGGGAAAAATATACAAAAAAGCTGTCACATTTTGAAGTGACAGCCCTTAAATCATTATTTCGCTAAAATAGCCTCGACCTCTGATCTTGTGGGCACCGAAGAAACGGCGCCCCATTTGGAAACAGCCAAAGCGCCTGCGGCATTTGCAAATTTTGCCGAACCGAGAATATCGCCTGTACGGAGATATTCGGTTGTCAAAGCCGCTGTGAACACATCCCCTGCGGCAGTTGTGTCAACAACAGAAACCTCAACGGGAGAAATAAGGTCGCAATATTTACCGTCGTAAACATAGCATCCTCTGCTGCCAAGCTTGAGGACAACATATTTTATGTCCACCTTGTTGCAAAGGGCAATAGATGCGCGCAGGCAGTTTTCAAGATTATCGGGACGTATGCCTGTCAAAACCTCGGTTTCAACCTCGTTGGGAGAAAATACCTCGACCTTTTCCAATTTACCCAAAGGAAAATCCTTTTTTGCGCTTCCTGCATCTACGAAAAGGGGAATATTATCATAAGCCGCCGCCCTTGCCGCCGCAATAACAGCCTCGGGACGGATTTCAAACTGAGTTATAACAGCATCGGGATAGCAGGTGAATGCATCCTCGATATCTGCATCGCTTATTTTATCGTTGGCACCGCTGTATACGATGATACGGTTGTTGCCGTTTCCTTCCACCATAACAGCCGCAAGACCTGTCTGCTCGATTCTGTCTACCTTTACATATTGGGTGTTAATGCCTCTTTCCTTAAAGAGCTTCAACAGATTATCACCATAAGCATCATCGCCCACACGGGAACACAAAACAACATCGGTTCCCAATGCCGCAACAGCCGCAGCCGCGTTTGCTCCCTTACCTCCTGCGGCAAAGCCGTATTTACCGCCGGATATTAAGGTTTCACCGGGGGCAGGTATGTAGGGAGTGGAAAGTATAAAATCAATATTAGAGCTTCCCGCTACAAGTATTCTCTTTGCCATATTTATGACCATTCCTTTCCGCTGCGCTACAAGGCACAAAACAGCATGAAA
>CAZYRT010000032.1:0-17896 GCA_964650045.1 uncultured Ruminococcus sp. | reverse complement strand
CTCCGGGTTATGAGCCCGACGAGCTACCAACTGCTCTACCCCGCGATATTGAATTTTATATAACGATGAGGATTACATCGGTATCGGTTAAATGTGGTGCCGGAAACCGGGCTCGAACCGGTACGAGGGGTAAACCTCACTGGATTTTAAGTCCAGGGCGTCTGCCAATTCCGCCACTCCGGCGAACCCGCTTGAATATAATATCACAAACCGAAGGGATTGTCAATAGTCTTTTTGAAAATCCTTTCATATTTTTATTTTGTCCCTTGGCATAGCCCATTTCCTTCCCATTATAATATTGACAAAAAAATTACCGTATGATATATTTTGATCAAGAGGGATAATTCCTCAATATCTCCATATACTCATCAAAACGGTGGGGTCTTATGGGTCTTTTATAGGGGTAGGTTTTGAATTTCAAAACAAGGCATTTTCCGATTTTCGGATAATCATCTACATATTCAAAGCCTACCAATTCCCCGTTTTTGATTCGTTTTTTAATAGTATTATGGTAAGAATACATATTATCACCCAAATATATTATTTCTTCGGAGGTTAAAATTATGAAGCCAAAGGTATATTTTACAAAAAGTCTTTGTCCCGAGAAGGTTTTGGAGTTATACGATAAGGCGGGCAAGGAATTAAAGGGCAAAGTTGCCATAAAGCTCCATTCGGGCGAAACCGGCAACCAAAATTTTCTCCGACCTGAATTTTGGGAGCCTATTATAAAAAAGGTCGGCGGTGTTGCGGTAGAATGTAACACAGCTTATGAAGGAACCAGAAACACCACCGAAAAGCATTTGAAAACTCTTGACGAGCACGGCTGGAGCAAATATTTTGACTTTGATCTGCTTGATGCGGAGGGTCCCGACCTTGTTTTGGATATTCCCGAGGGCAAAAGAATTAACAAGAATTATGTAGGCAAGAATCTTGAGAATTATGATTCGCTTTTGGTGCTTTCACATTTCAAGGGGCATCCTATGGGCGGATACGGCGGAGCATTGAAGCAATTATCCATCGGTATCGCCTCCTCCTACGGAAAGGCATATATTCACGGTGCAGGAGAGCCCGAAAAGATTTGGACTGCCGACCATGATTCATTCCTTGAGTCTATGGCAGATGCGGCTAAATCTATTGTTGATTATTTCAAGGGTGAAGCAGTTTATATTAATGTTATGAAAAATATGTCGGTAGACTGTGATTGCTGCGCTGTTGCCGAGGACCCTTGTCTGGGCGACATCGGTATGCTTGCATCAACAGACCCTGTGGCTATCGACAAGGCTTGTCTTGACCTTGTATATGCAAGCGAGGACGAAAGCAAGCATCACCTTATTGAGCGAATTGAATCGAGAAACGGTGTTCTTACTGTTACCGCTTCGGAAAAGCTCGGTATCGGCTCCACCGATTATGAATTGATTGAAATATAGGAAAATTAAAAGAAGCTGTGAACCAGCTTCTTTTGTTATGGAATAATCAATTTAACATCAGTCTGTTTTTCTTTAAAATGTTTACAACGAGAGGAACAACGATAAGCTGAAGGATAATGGCGTAAAGCTCGCTGACAACAGTTTGGTTCCAAAGGTAAGTAAGGCTTATGGTTCCGCCTGCAAGATCAAAGAAAATGAAAATAAAGGTAACCGCGCCCCAAACCAATCTGCCGCAAACCATTGCTGTAACAAGGTCAACAAAAATCAGAAAAAGATTCTTTTCCAATCTTCTGTAAAGAACACCTGCCACAAAGGCAAACGCCGCAAGCTCCAATGCAGTAGCAATTGTTTCGGGAAGCGCAAAGGAATAATCAAAAATCAAAGGGCGTAAAAAGGGAGCGATGATTCCTGCCGCCATGCCCCATGTGGGACCGCAAACAAATCCGCAAAGGATTATACAAAGCTGAGCAGGGCAAAGAGGCGCGCCCCAAAAATTGATTTGATTTGTAAGAAAAGGAAGCAATATTGCAAGGACAAGGAACACAAGGGTTGCCAAAAGTCTTGCTAAAAATGTATTTGTATTCTTTTTCGCCATGTTTTCACCGTTTTCGTCATAATTCGCCCTAACAGTATAACATCATATTCATTATTTTTCAAGAGATTCATAATGAATCTGTTTTATTTTTTTAACAGACTGTTGTTGATTATAGGAGTAAACCGTGGTATAATCACAGCAGAATCATAGCAAAGGGGGCGAAGAATTTGAACAGAACCGAAGAATTGATGTTTTCCATGATAAAATCTGCTGTTTTCAGCGAAGAACCCCAAACATCCATTGAAGCTGACAGCCAGATTCTTCAAAAGCTTTTTACCCTTTCCAAAAAGCATGATATTGCTCAAATCGTTGCCCTTGGTCTTGAAAAGCAAAAGGTTGATAATATAAAGGATTTTTCCAAGGAAAAGCTTATTGCAATATTTCGCAGAGAAAACCAAAATTATGAATTAAGCCGTATTTCCTCACTTTTTGAGGAGGAAAAAATATTTAACATTCCCCTGAAGGGCTCGGTTATAAAGGAGCTTTATCCCGAGGATTGGATGAGGACGGGTGCTGATATTGATATTCTTATCAAGGACAGCGACCTTGACAGAGGAATAAAAGCGGTTACCGAGAAATTGGGCTTTGAATTTCACAGCAAAAGCAGACACGATTGCTCTCTTATTTCGAAAAGCGGCGTTAACCTTGAATTGCATTTTGCCGTAAAATCCTCGTTCCCCGACCTTGATAAGGTTTTCGGAGAAATTTGGGAAAATACTATACCTAAAAATGGGAAAAATTACGAATTAAGGCTGACAAACGAATATATGCTGTTTTACAACATCGCCCACATGAAATATCATTTTTCATCGGGAGGCTGCGGTGTGAAGCCCTTTATAGATTTGAAATTAATCGAAGACAAGCTTCAATATTCTCAAAAGGACTTTTTGGAATTAATAGAACGATCGGGCTGTTTTGATTTTTACAAGGGTGTAAAAAGGCTTCGCTCGGTTTGGTTCGGAAACGAAAGCCATGATGCTCTTTCCGAGGCTATGGAAGAATTTATCCTTTCGGGAGGAGTTTTCGGCACAAGAGAAAACTACGGCGCCGCGGACCGATATTTAAAGGGAAGCAGATTCAAATATTATATGTCGAGGATATTCGCAACAAAGGAACGATTGAGAATCATGTATCCCATTTGCGAAAAATATCCCATACTTATGCCCTTTTATCAGGTAAAGCGTTGGTTCCGTCTTTTTGACAAGAAGGTTTCATCTGCCGCAATAAATGAATTAAAGGGCGAGAACAAAATTCAAGTAGGAGAAATGATGAAGGAGCTGGGTTTTTAATGGAAGAAAACAGAAACGAAAATTCAAATGAAATTATTAATGATACTGAAATAGATGTTCAGAATACGCCTGACCAACAGCCCAACGATATTCAGCCCAAAAAGTCCAAAATATCCCCGGAGGAACGGAGAAAAAGGCGAATCAAGCGGAAAATAAAGCTTTATTCTCTTATAGCCGCGTTCGCTTTGGTTGTTGCAGGAATAATTTGGGGTATCGTTGCGTTGGTCACCTCCGATTCCGACAATGATAATTCCGATACAGAAAGCTATATATCCGACGGAACAGAGGCATTTACCGAAAAAAGCCTAGAGGACGAGCCTTCGGCTGAAGCATCCGAGGAAGGCTCGGAGGAAACAGAGATATCTCAGGAAAGCTCGGAAATATCCACCGAAAACACCTCCGAGGAAATATCTCAAGAGGAGCCCGAGGAGCTTCCTTGGTATCTTACCTTGGTCAACGGAACGAACCCATTGCCTATAAACTTTGAATGTCCTCTTGCAGAAATGGAAAACGAGCTTATGAGCGACGGAAGACCTGCTATGGTAGACGAACGTATCGTTGAATATCTCCAAGCTATGCTTTCCGATGCGCGAAAGGAGGGATTGATACCCATAATCACCTCGTCCTTCCGTACATACGATGACCAACAGAGGATAATGGACGAATACATCGACCTTTACGGCGAAGAGGAAGCAAGAAAATGGGTCGCAGTCCCCGGAACAAGCGAGCATCAGGTGGGCTTGGCTGTAGATATTTCAAGCGGTGATTATGATAACCAAGACCCTTATTATATCTGGTCATGGCTTGAGGAGCATTCCTGGAAATACGGCTTTATTCTCCGTTATACAGAAGAAAACCAAAGCATAACGGGAGTTAATCCCGAGCCTTGGCATTTCAGATATGTCGGTATCGAGGATGCAGAAAAGATTACAAAACAGGGAATAACCTTGGAAGAATATCTTGAAGAAAAAGGCGAACGCCACACATAATACAGAAAAACGGGACACTTTGAAGGTGTCCCGTTTTGTATGTTGCTTTTATAACTTTGTTTAGCTGAATACGATCTTTTTAACCATAAGATAGTCGGTTGCAGTAAGCTTGCCGTCGCCGTTCATATCTGCACGAGACATATAATCACCGAATAATTCTTCGTAATAGCCATTGTTTGAGCCTTTAAACATTATACTTTTTATGTAGAAATAGTCGGTTGCGGTTACGTTATAATCTCCGTTCACATCACCCATAATTGTAGAGGGCGGTGTATAGGGAGGAGTGTAAACACTTCCGGTAGAGCGATAGGATACATCTACGTTTTCAGAAGAAATAATATCCGATTTGTTAACCTCAATCATAATGCAGGTGTATTGCATTACATCCGCTCCAACTTCAGGGTTACTGTATACATAATCTACCAAAATTTCATTATCAGAAGCATATACATTGGTAACATCAAAATAAAACGGTGCATACGAAGAAACGTGAACTATCGCTATTATGGATTTTGTTTGAAAAAATGCTTCATCAATGGATGCTATATAATCATTAAACTCCTTTGTATAGCTTACGTTTCCATAAGTCTTCAACTCTTCAAACTGAGTGAGATTTTCAATATATGAAACCGAATTTTGGTAGAAGTCAAGCTCCTTAATTTCAAAAATATGGTCTTCAAAGGGTATTTCGGTATAATATCTATCGTTTTTAATATGTCTTGAAATTTCAACATCTGCAACGTCGGAAGCATTAACTTCTGCCACAATCAAATGGGCTTGTACTGAATCGTCGGCACCTTCAATATGGTCGTATCTTACGGTAACGGTAGACATGTGAAATTCACCTAATCCCACGTCAATAGATGTTATGTCATATTCGCAATTCATAGAAGCGACAGTATAAATAACTATTAAAGCATTATTGCTGAAATAATCCTCGCTTAGTTCAGATGCAAAGGTAATAAACTCATTTGATTCGGAGCATAGCAAGACAAAATCCTGCAATTCTTCGCTTCTTCTTATCAAATAAATACTTTGAGTATTGTCCTCTAAGCTACCTAAAAAATGATGATCAGTAAATTCAATTTCGGTTCCTATTTGTATCTCATTATCTGCTGTTACAGAAAACGAAAAAAATGTAAATACCATGGAAACGGTAAGTAATAATGTGATTATTTTTTTCATAAATATCATTGCTCCTTTCGTGTCTAATTTGTGATTCAGTTACTTATACGCGTGAAGGATGGAAAACACTCGCAACTTTTGAAATTTATTATTGTTTTTATAACATTGTTATCAAATAAGTCAACGAGGCGGAAAATAATATGTTCCATATATAAATTTTTGCAACATAAAATAGTCCGATGCTGTAACAGTACCATCAAAATTCACATCTGCCGCATCAAATTGTTCATCGGTATAATCAATATTGCCAAATACAACTTGTTTGCACATCAAATAGTCGGCTGCAGTTATCTGTCCATCTCCGTTAACATCGCCTTTTTCGTATGCGGCTCTTGGTTCTGCAAACAGAGCGCCAACAGCGTTGCTTATGGAAAGAACGCCTCCGCTTACGCACAAGTTTTCAAGACTTTCAACTTCCTTAACATTATCCATCAAAAGCGCTTTAACTTCTAAAGGTGTCAAATGCGTTGCTTTTGACATTATCAACGCACAAGCTGCCGCAACCTGAGGAGCAGCAAACGATGTATACCCTCCGCTGCTAGTACCATAACTTGTTAAATCAGTAGATACAATATCTGTGGTAGGAGCAAAAATATCAACATAACTGCTACTATAACAAGAAGGGTCGCTTTTGGCATCCTCCAAGGTTGATGCACCTACAACAATCCAATATGGACTATCGTGTCTTTTTCCTTTTGCATAAGTGCCGCTTGTTCCAATATCGCAATCTTCATTTCCTGCTGAAGTTATTAAAAGCACACCCGCCTGTTCTGTAGCGTCGACAACTGCTTCGGTAGAATGATTCATAGTGATGGATACATTTATAATATCCGCACCATTTGCTATCGCATAATTAACCGCATTAAGTAAATCGGAGGCATAATTACTTAGTGATACCTTAATAGGTATTATTTTGACCTCTTGACATATACCATTTATTCCGCCGTCATCATAATCAGCGCCTATGATTCCGGATACCATATTCCCGTGTCTGGAAGTGCCAACAACATTCGATGTACCATCTGTTGCATTATACGCCAAGTCCCAAACTACATTATCCTGCAAATCAACATGAGAAGAAAATCCAGTATCTATTACTGCTACTATTACATCATCAGAACCTACAAAACTTTTAGACCAGACGGATTCGATGTTTAGATATTCATGTAAATTCTGTTGATAGTCTGTTCCTGTGGACGAAGGTTCTTCAACACTTTCCAAATATCCATACGAATCAGATGGCGGAATATCCGAATTTGCAGAGCTTTCCGAAATTATACAATTATATGATGCCAAAACTATATTGTTGCTTGACTCCAAAATGGGAATCGCATTTGATGCGTTCCACGATGATGTAAGGGTAATTTTGTAATAAAAACGATTTCCAATAATCGAAACCCATAAATTAACATCATCAACGGTGTCGGCATCAAACAGAGGTTCAATTGCAGTTATACTGATTCCATTAAATTGATAAGATGATGCGCCTGTAAAATCAGCTACATCATAATACACATTTGTTGTTACGATTACTTCATTTTCAACATAAGAAACCGTACTTTCATTAATTTCATCATCCGCATTAACAGAAAATGAAAACGAACAAATAATCAAACACAAACACAACAATAAACTTAGTTTCTTTTTCATAGCTTTAAATCCTTTCATGATTATTTGGAATTTGGAAATTCCTTTTATGGGCATTATAACATATTAGGATGTTAAAGTATATAGACATAATTCATATAATTTTATTGGCGTTTTTGTGATATTTGTAAATTTTCTTGTTCACAACTTGTGAACAAGATGTGCAATTTGCACAATTTGAGTTTTTTCGACAAAAAACGAGACGAATAGGAATGACCTATTCGCCCCTGCGTTTGTATGTTTTTGTTATGTTTAAATCTCACGCGGAATATGTCTTTGCATATAAGTAAGTACACCGCGGGAACTAATGCCTTTTTTCTTTTTGCTTGCATAATATGTAATAAATAATGAAGAAAAGGTGATATTATGCCCACAGGTAATTTGGTTTTGGTTTTGAGAACAGCAAAGGACGCATTGCCTATCAACAACGGCTCGGTAACTATTACTAACCAGCAGGGAGAAACGGTTTATTATGAATTTCTCACGGGGATAAACAGCGGTATAAGCAAGGTTGCCGTTTTGGATACTCCGCCGAAATCCCTTTCTCTTGACAGCGAGGAAAGCAGGCTTCCCTATTCTCTTTACAATGTAAAAATACGTGCAGAGGGTAATTACCGAATGGAAATAGACGGAGTACAGATGTTTGAAGGGGCGAATACACAGCTTCCTGTGGAGCTTATCCCTCTCCCTCAGGGAACGAGCAACCCCGATGACGAGGAAATAATTTTCATTACCATACCCGAGCATATTTTAAGACAAACACTTCCTCAAGCTCCCTCTCCTGATAGAGAAGACACACCCGCTGTTGCCATACCTGCAGTTAATATCGGAGAAGGAGTTTTCATTCCCGAAACTATTACGGTACATCTGGGCGCACCCGATGAAGCCGCAACAAATGTAACGGTTCCCTTTATCGATTACATTAAAAATGTGGCAAGCAGCGAAATATATCCCACATGGCCCGAGGATTCCTTGAGAGCGAACATATTGGCGCAGATATCTCTCACACTTAACCGTGTTTATACCGAATGGTATAGAAGCAGAGGATATGATTTTGATATAACAAATACAACATCCCTTGACCAAGCCTTTGTTTACGGCAGAAATATTTTCGAAGAAATAAGTGTTATCGTAGACGATATTTTTAACAATTATCTGTCACGTCCCAACAGAATCGAGCCTCTGTTTGCCTCCTACTGCAACGGCACTACCTCAACCTGTGCAGGACTTTCACAATGGGGAACTGTTGCTTTGGCTCAAGGCGGTCAAAGCTATGACAATATCCTCAGATTCTATTACGGAGATATCCTCATCAACGAAACAAACGATATCCGCACACCCGAAGAATCATATCCGGGTTCGCCTCTTTCGGTTGGCACAAATAATGATGACGTGCGGATAATACAAGAGCAATTAAACCGAATCGCAATTAATTTTCCTCAGCTTCCCTTAATTGCTGTCAGCGGTAATTTTGACCAAAGCACAGCCGAAACCGTAAGTGAATTTCAAAGACTTTTTATTCTTCCCATAACAGGTGTGGTTGACAAAGCCACATGGTACAGAATATCCCAGATATATGCATCGGTAAAAAAGCTTGCCGAATTAACAAGCGAGGGACAGAGAGCTTCATATAACCAACAGCTTTATCCCGGATACCCCATAAGCACAGGGTCAAGAGGCTCTGAGGTTCAGGAGATACAATTCTATCTCCAAAGAATAAGCCGTTTTAATCCTATGGTGGAAACCGTTGATCTTGACGGCATTTTCGGGAACGAAACTCAAAATGCTGTTATAAGCTTTCAGAAGGCATATAATATTCAGCCCACGGGAACTATTGACGAGGCTACATGGAACCGATTGGTTGAAATATATAACGGTACATTGGATAATGTTGATGAGCCTGACAACAATCCCACCCCTGTTCCTTTTCCCGATTATATTCTTGCACCGGGCGCAACGGGAGAATATGTAAGATATATTCAGCAGATTCTCAACATCATCAACAATGTTTTCCTTACCATACCCGAATTAGAGGAGGACGGTATTTTCGGGAAAGCCACACAGGAATCGGTAAACCGTTTTGCTGTGATTTTCGGCTATCCCCAAAACGGAACTGTTGATGAAGCCTTGTGGAACAAAATGAACCGGATTTATTCAACAGTTATTGCAAAATGTATCTTTTCCACGGGCGAAAGTCAAGGTTCGCTTCCTTTTCCGGGGCAAAATCTTACAATCGGAAGCTCGGGAGATAATGTAAGCTATATACAAAGCCGTATTAACCGTATCTATACCGCAATTCCCTATGTAGGAGAATTGGATGTTGACGGAAGGTACGGCACAAAAACATCAAACAGCATTTCCGCATTGCAAAGGCTTTTCGGCTTGACCGAAAACGGAATCGTTAACGAAAACACCTGGCTTTTGGTAAATTATATTTATGCCGCTGTGGAAAACGGCTGCCTGCCCCGGAACCAAATTACTACAGCAAAAACAGCCTTTGCCCCCAAGGAGGAAACTGTTAAGGTTTCGGGTTTAAAGGAATTAATGAAGGCAAACGGCATTAATGTGGGAATGGGTTCTCTGTTTGGGCTAAGAAGCAGGAGAGAATTGGCAAAATGGCAAAAGGAAAACGGATTGGAGCCCACAGGATTACCCGACGGAGAAACCCGAAAGCTTTTGGCAAAAAAGTCATCATCTTTAAGATAAATTAACCTAATTTTAAACTCTTTTTATTGACAATGGGGTTTTGGAATAGTATACTGCTATAATAGGAATAAGGTTGTTATTTCTTTCATTCTTGTTTGGAAGGGGGACAGATGATGGATGAAAGAGGATCCAAGGGGAAAGCGCATCATCACGCCTTGAAATCCGAGGCAGAAAAGAAGCTTACCCTGAAACGAAAAAGAATCATTGCCGTTGTCTCCTTTGTTATAGCAGTAGGGCTTATGCTCTGGATTGGATATTTTGTTTCCAAAACCCTTTTAATATCAATGCAAGGTGAAGGCGGCATAAAAACAGCCGCAAGCAATTTTCAACAGCTTGTTACAAGCTACGGCAACGCCAGCGTTTTTGTAGCATTCGCAATTCAATTTCTTCAGATAATCATTTCTCCCATACCGGGTGAGGTTATCGAGGTTGGAATGGGCGTCTGCTTCGGTTGGTTTTGGGGAATGGTCATCTGTCTGGCAGGCGGTGCATTGGCGGCGGCTGTTATTATGATGTTTGTTAAAAAATGGGGTATTAAGGTCGTTGAGCTTTTTGTTTCGGCAGAAAAGATTAATGAATTAAGGTTTATCAACAGCGAAAAAAAGCTTGAACGAATGGTTTTCCTTCTTTATTTGATCCCCGGTACACCCAAAGACCCATTGATTTTCTTCTTTGGGCTTACCAAAATCAAAACAAGAGATTTTGTTGTTATCCAAACAATCGCACGAATCCCCACTATCGTCAGCTCAACCATTGCAGGTCAATTTGCAGTTGAGGAAAATTTCCTTGTTACCTTGGTAATCTTTGTTGTAACGGGATTAATGGCGTTGGGCGGAATGTGGTTTTATCATAAGATACTCATACGCAGAGAAAACAAAAAAACGCAAAAGGAACAAAAACATATTTCAAAGGATCAGGATATATAAATGGCAGTTACAGTACCAAAGGGATATTCTCCCGCGCTTAATATCAGGCAAACAGAGGTCGCTATTAAAAAGGTAAAGGACTTTTTCGAGCGCGACCTTGCTATACAGCTTAATCTTACCAGAGTTTCGGCTCCTCTCTTTGTTGACAAATCAAGCGGTCTTAACGATAACCTCAACGGCGTCGAGCGTCCAGTTTCTTTTGACATTAAGGGAATGAACGGCGAAAACGAAATCGTTCAGTCTCTTGCAAAATGGAAAAGAATGGCTTTGGCTCAATACGGATTCGCTCCCGACGAGGGGCTTTATACCGACATGAACGCTATCCGCAGAGATGAGGACACCGATAATATCCATTCCGTCTTTGTTGACCAATGGGACTGGGAAAAGGTCATCACCAAGGAGCAGAGAACAATCGAAACCTTGAAAAAGGCTGTTACACAGATCTATACATCTCTCCGCCATACCGAAATTTTCATAGCAGAGGATTATGATTTTGTGGATAAATTCCTTCCCGAGGAAATAACATTCATTACCTCTCAGGAATTGGAGGACCAATATCCTGACATGACGGGCAAGGAAAGAGAATATGCCGCAGCCAAAAAGCATGGCGCAATATTTGTTATGCAGATAGGATGTCAACTGAGCTCGGGCAAGAAGCATGACGGAAGAGCGCCTGACTATGACGATTGGAAGTTAAACGGCGATATCATCGTTTATTATCCCGTTTTAGATATTGCGTTGGAGCTTTCTTCAATGGGTATTCGTGTTGATGCCGATGCATTGAGAGCCCAGCTTGCTATTTCAGGCTGTGAGGACAGAGCTTCACTTCCCTTCCACAAGGCATTGCTTGAGGATAAGCTTCCTCTTACAATGGGCGGCGGTATCGGTCAGTCGAGAATGTGTATGTTCTTCCTGAGAAAGGCTCACATAGGCGAGGTTCAATCCTCTCGTTGGACTGATGAAGATATGGAGATATGCAAACAGAATAACATTCATTTGCTGTAATTTATCATGAATCTTACATTTAATTTTTCATTTGAAACTGTTGGAGAAACTCCTGCAGTAAGACTACGAAACATAGAAAACGAATTTGGCTTGGAATGCAAGCTCGTTGCAAAAATCGAGGGCATGAATCCCGCAGGCTCCGCAAAAGACAGAGTGGCTCTTTCCATGATTCGGGATGCCGAGAAAAAGGGCATTTTAAAGCCCGGCGGAACCATAATCGAGCCTACAAGCGGAAACACGGGAATCGGTCTTGCTTCCATTGCTGTTCCCAAGGGTTACCGTGTTATTATCGTTATGCCCGATACAATGTCTGCCGAGCGCAGATTGCTTATGACAGCCTACGGCGCTGAATTGGTTCTTACCGACGGAAAGCTTGGTATGGCAGGCTCTATTGCCAAGGCAGAGGAATTGCAGAAGGAGCTCGAAGGCAGCTTTATTCCCGACCAATTCTCCAACCCTGCCAACGCTCAAGCCCACTATGACACAACAGGTCCCGAAATATGGCGCGATTGCGACGAAACTGTTGATTATTTTGTTGCAGGTGTGGGCACAGGCGGTACCGTTACGGGAACAGGCAGATATTTAAAGGAACAAAACGAAAATGTAAAGATAATCGGCATCGAGCCGAAAAATTCGGCGGTTCTTTCGGGCGGTAAAGCAGGAAGCCACGGATTGCAGGGTATCGGCGCAGGCTTTGTTCCAAAGGTTCTTGATGTGACCATTTTAGATGAGGTTATCACCGTTTCCGACGAAGAAGCTTATACAGCAGGCAGACTTTTGGCAAAAAAAGAAGGTATTCTGGCAGGAATATCCTCGGGTGCCGCATTGCACGGCGCTATCCAAATCGCCAAAAGAGAAGAATCCAAAGACAAAACTATTGTGGTGTTACTGCCCGATAAAGGCGACAGATACCTTTCAACACCATTGTTTCAATAGAGGTTTAAATCATGGACTACATAAAGGATTATAAAAGAATTTTAACTATTCAGGATATTTCCTGCTTCGGTCAATGCTCCCTAACCGTTGCATTGCCTATACTTTCCGCCTGCGGTGTTGAAACAGCCATAATTCCCTCGGCTGTCCTTTCCACCCATACAGGGGGATTTTCGGGCTTCACCTTCCGTGACCTTGCTCTTGATATCCCCAAGATATCTGCTCATTGGCAAAAGGAAGGTATCGATTTTGATGCTGTTTACACAGGATATCTCGGCACTATCGATATGATAGACATGGTTAAGGATATCTTTTCAAAGCTTATCCGCGAAAACGGCTTGAAGATAGTTGACCCTGCAATGGCAGACAACGGCAAGCTTTATTACGGCTTCGACCAGAATTATGCCGACGCTATGGCGACACTTTGCGCCGAAGCTGATATCGTTTTGCCCAACATTACCGAAGCCTGCTTTATGACAGGACTTGAATACAAGGAAAAGTATGACGTGGATTATGTCAATTCTGTCCTTTTGGCTCTTGAAGCAAAGGGTATGAAGAATGTTATTCTCACAGGCATAAGCTACAACGACGAAACAACAGGCGTTATAGTAAAAACCCAAAAGGGTGTTGAATATTACACACATAAAAAGCTTAACGTCAGCACACACGGCACAGGCGACATATTCGCAAGCGCATTTTCGGGGGCATTGCTTAGGGGCAAAAGCGAATACAACGCCGCAAGAGTTGCCGCAAACTATACCTTGCGCTGTATCGAAAACAGCCAAGGTGACGACAACCACAAATACGGTGCAAAATTCGAAACCGCGATTTCCTATCTTCTCGAAGAATTGGAAAAATAATTCTTTTTTAATTCCCGCGGTGTAGTTTATTCAAATCGTTATCGCTCATTCGCGTGAGTTGTGGTTTAAGAAAATTAAAGAAACAAATACGACCGTAGGGGAGGGGCTTGCTCCTCCCGCGTTACTTTTGATTTACGTTTTGTAACGGGAGGACTGGAAGCCCTCCCCTACAATTAAAAATTCACTTCTCTGGGAAAAATTCAGACATAACAAAAACATACAAACGCAGGGGCGGATGGAAATTTCTATTCGCCTCGTTTTTTGTTGAAAAACTCAAATTGTGCAAATTACACATTTTGTTCACAAGTTGTGAACAAGAAAATTTACAATTGTCACAAAAACGCCAATAAAATTATATGAATTATGTCTATATACTTTAACATCCTAATATGTTATAATGCCCATAAAAGGAATTTCCAAATTCCAAATAATCATGAAAGGATTTAAAGCTATGAAAAAGAAATTAAGTTTATTGTTGTGTTTGTGTTTGATTATTTGTTCGTTTTCATTTGGTGTTAATGCGGATGACTCTCAATCCGAAATAACCGATGACACAATTTTAGCGTACAAAGATAATGAAATTATCGTTACAACCAATGTTTACTATAATGCTGACGACTTTTCTGGTGCTGGTCCCTACAGTTTCAACGGTATATCCATAACTGAAATAAAACCGTTATTTGATGCAACTACTAGTGAAAGTGTAGCCGCTTGGATTTCGGAAGTGGGGCAAAATTTTATTTATTGCATTACACTTGACGAATCGTGGGAATTGGATAATGCCATTTCAATATTATCGTCAAGTCAAAATGTTATTATGACTTCATATAATTACCTATTGACTAATTCGGATGCAGTAGCTGTTGATCCCGATGTTTCATTGGAAGATACTGTCATTTCATCTACAGGCACTGATTTTGATCAACCGTTATTAGATTATTTAAATATCGAAAGCGCGTGGTCGCAATCTTTTAAGGGTTCATCTGATGTAAAAGTTGCAATAATTGATGCCGGTTTTGTTCAACACTCTGACTTAGAAAATAATGTAATATGGGAGTTAGCATATAATCAAGCCGATAATAATTCCAATGTATCACCTGATGATGACGCCGACGAAACCGAAGAACACCATGGAAATATGATTGCAGGAATCATCGGAGCCGATTATAACGATGGAGGTATCGATGGATTGTGCCAATCTGTCTCTATCATTCCTATAAAAGTTAACCTAACTTCGTCTCAATACGTAGACAGTTTATATCAATGTGCCGATTATGCAATTCAAAATGGTGCCGACATTATAAACATATCAATATCTATGAATTATTCAATGTCGCAGTTAGTTTATCTTACCGAACAAGCAGAAGTTCTTGTTGTAACTTCTGCCGGAAACAGTAATGTAGATATCGGCAGAACCAATGATTATGCAAGAGGAAAACAGCACGACAGTCCTTATTGGATTGTTGTAGGAGCTTCAAATCTTGACGATACAAAAGGTTTTGCATCCTGCTACAGCAGTACATATGTCGATATTTTCGCACCATCTGAATTAATATATTCAACTGCAGCAACTGGATATTACCAATTTGAATCAGCCGCCACATCATATGCTTCACCAATAGTTGCGGCTACATGTGCATTGATTATGAGCACTGCAACACACTTAACTCCTCTTCAGGTAAGACAATTGATTTTGGATAATGCTAAACCTGTTGAAGGTTTTGATGATTTGTGCGTAAGCGGCGGTGTTCTTTCTATCACAAGAGCCATCGATTCTTTATATGATGAATATCGTGGTATTTACACAAAAGGTGATATTACCGGAGACGGACATGTGACAACGGCGGATTATCTTGCCTGCAAGCAGGTAGTTATGGGCACAATTGATAATCCTTCGGAATTACAAATCGCCGCAGCAGATGTTAACGGCAATGGTACCAATGAAATGGCTGATTATTTGCTGATAAAAAAATATGTATACAGAGAGTTCTATTTTGCGCCATATTAATTTTTAAAGGAGTGATGATTTATGAAAAAAATAATTATTTTAATATTGACCATATCTTTAATCTTGGGCACAGGTGCTTTCCTTGTTAATGCCGAAAATGTGTCTGAAGAAAATTCAAACATTTCCGCAAATGCAGAATCCCAAGAATCAACCGATTCAGTTAGTGGTGGCATTAAAGTAAATCCTGATGAGTATTATATGTACAGCATCACACTTTTTGTTTATGAACCTTTGGATGTATCGCAATATACCGATGCAAATAATCCATTCGATTTTTACGGGATTACACTCGATCATATTGAAGTAGGCACTCAAGATTATCAACATTCCGTTTTCGGATATATTTTAACCTTAAACGAACAATGCGGCATTACTCCTGCAGAGGCACGTGATATTTTAAAATCAAACGAAAGTCTACCGGAAATTTGGAGCATAAACATACCGCTTCCTCTTGAATTTAATTCAGGAGATATTAACGGTGACGGAAAGCTTACTGCTGCAGATTATCTCAAAATGAAAAAAGCTATTTTCGGTACATATACCTTTACCCATGAGGAATTGGGCAGAGCCGATGTTACCTATGATAATCTTGTAACTGCAGCAGATTATTTAAAGCTCAAATGGTTTATTTTTAACGGATATGACCCTTATACAATGCTGGAATGATTATACTAAACGGAACGCAAATTATGCGTTCCGTTTTCTGTTATACATATTTAATTATATCCCCGACAGTTTCGGCTATATAGGTGGCGCCTGCGGTTTCCAATTCAGGGTTATCACCATATCCGAAAAGGACTCCTATTGTATCGATTCCGACAGCCTTACCGCCCTTAACGTCCTGTTCCCTATCCCCTATCATAACAGTATGCGCCAAATCGGTTATTTCGGCATTTTCAAGGACATATCGGATAACATCGGCTTTTTTGCTTCTTGCGCCGTCAAGGGTTGCGCCGCCCACAAAATCGAAATACTTCATTATACCGAAGTGGTCGAGTATCTGTTTGGCGAAAATTTCGGGCTTTGATGTGGCGAGGAAGATTTTCTTCCCTTGGGATTTCAGCTCGATAAGCATTTCCTCGATGCCCTCATATATTTCGTTTTCAAATATACCCTTCGGTTTAAAATACTCACGGTAATATTCAACGCATTTTTCGCTTTCTTCCGGCGAAAATCCATAGTATTTTTGGAAGGATTCCGTCAGAGGGGGCCCGATGAATTTATAAAGCTGAGTTCTATCCTTAACCTCGATTCCGTATTTTTCAAGAGCATAGGCTACCGAATTGGTTATTCCCTTCCCCGGGTCTGTCAAGGTTCCGTCAAGGTCAAAAAGAATGTTATTATACATTTATACTCTCCTCCATTACCTATTACCTATTACCTAAAAAAAGTCCTGCGGTGGAAAACCACCGCAGGTATGAAAGCTAAATTATGCTTTGCCGTTGCAGCCGAGAACGTTAACGAGCTTGTGTTTAACAAGCTCCTTAATGTTAGCACGAGCAGGGCTGAGGTATTGTCTGGGGTCGAAATGCTCGGGGGACTGAGCGAAGTGTTCACGGATAGCTGCGGTCATTGCAAGACGAAGGTCGGAGTCGATGTTGATCTTACAAACAGCCATGGAAGCAGCCTTACGGAGCATATCTTCGGGAATACCGATAGCGTCGGGCATTCTACCGCCGTTAGCGTTGATGATATCAACATACTTAGGAATAACGGAGGAAGCACCGTGAAGAACGATGGGGAAGCCGGGGAGTCTCTTTTCAACTTCTTCGAGGATATCGAAGCGGAGTTGGGGCTTCTGACCGGGCTTGAACTTGTAAGCGCCGTGAGAAGTACCGATAGCGATTGCGAGAGAGTCAACGCCGGTCTTTTCAACGAATTCCTGAACCTGATCGGGATCGGTGTAGGAAGCATCCTTTTCGGAAACGTTAACAGCATCCTCGATACCTGCGAGTCTGCCAAGTTCGCCTTCTACTGCAACACCGTGAGCGTGAGCATATTCAACAACCTGACGGGTGAGAGCGATGTTGTCTTCGAAGGAATGGTGAGAACCGTCGATCATAACGGAGGTGAAGCCACCGTCGATGCAGGACTTACAAAGTTCAAATGTGTCGCCGTGGTCGAGGTGGAGAGCGATAGGAAGACCTGTTTCCTGAATAGCAGCTTCAACGAGCTTTACAAGATAGGTATGGTTAGCATACTTTCTTGCGCCGGAGGAAACCTGAAGAATAAGGGGTGCATTTTCTTCCTTAGCAGCTTCGGTGATACCCTGAATGATTTCCATGTTGTTAACATTGAAAGCACCGATAGCATAACCGCCCTTATA
>CAZYRT010000031.1:0-18759 GCA_964650045.1 uncultured Ruminococcus sp. | reverse complement strand
ACTATATAAATGTTATAAACACAAAAAACATCAATGAAATTTTTAATTATTTTTTTGATTTGTTTGATTGCATAATCAAAGATGCTTGTTTTTGTGCAAAACGCTGATAAAAAAGAGCCTTTGCGTAAGCAAAAGCTCTGAAAATCAAATATCCAAATAATTAGTAAACTGCATAGGTAATCTATCGCCGTAAAAGTGGGAAATGTCGGAAAGGCAGAGAACCTTGGGTGCAGTATATCCGTCGGAATGGTTGGGGAAATTGATTATGGTAACGCCCGAATGGTTTATATCAAAAGTAGACCAGAACAAAATGGGGTTGATTCCCAAAAGGTTGGCAAGCCATGTCGTACCGAAACCGTAATGGCAGAAAACCGCAACTCTTTCCGAACTATGATTGAGAATCTTATATTTCATGCCCTCGCGCTTATAGCCCAAGGATTCCAAAAATCCGTCGGATGCCTTTGTGATTCTTTCCCAGCCCTCTTTTCCCTTGGTTTGGTTAAAGGGGAAGGCTTCATACCATTTATCCCCCAAGGCGATATTTTCCTCGGTTTTGTAACGGGTGGGATTGATACCAAAGCTCCATGTCCATATATTATTTCTGTCGGGGTCATGGAAGCCGAAATCGTTGGAGGCATGGGCTTCGCTTGTCCAATCGAGAATTTCGGGCTTGATACCAAGCAACTCGCAGGCAGGCTGAGCCGTCATTTGGGCTCTTATCATAGGAGAGCAATATATTTTATCAAGGCCGTGAACACTTAAACGTCTGCCCAATGCCTCGGCTTGACGTTTTCCCTTTTCGGTCAAGGAATCGGGGTCATAGATAGGGTCGGCATGGCGGATAACATAAAGAAGCATAGCATTACCTCATTTCGATTCAACAATATAAAAATAAGACGATGTGGGGGAATTGATTATTCTGAATTTTACACAGCAATATTTCTTTCTGTCCAGCTTTTCGAGCATTTCGTTTATAAGCTCGCCCTCTATCTCACCTTCCTCATGGCCGGGATAAACGGCAATAAGCAAAATTCCGTCGGGCGCAAGGATAGAAATGGCGTCGGAAACGGCTTTTAAGGTTGTTTCCCTTTTGGTTGTAACCGATTTATCGCCGCCGGGAAGATAACCCAAATTAAACATTCCTGCCTTAATGGGCTGGTCTATATAATTTTTAAGGTTATGGTGAGAATCGTTAATAAGATGATAATTTTCGGGAGCATTATTCTCTTTCAGCCTTTTTTCGGTACTTATCAATGCATCGGGCTGAATATCGAAGGCGAATACCTTACCCTTTTCTCCAACAGTCCTTGAAAGAAAAAGAGTGTCATAGCCGTTGCCCATTGTAAAATCCGCCGCAACATCCCCTTCCTTTAAATGCTTCAGTATAAAGCTTTTTTCGGTTTCAAGTATATCTAACATAATTACTCCATTTAAAACAAGGGAGGTCAAAGACCTCCCTATAATTTTATGTTCGATTAGCGAAGAACAACCTTTTCCTTGGTTTTGCCGCTCTTATAAATAGCGCAAACCATTTCCATTGTGTCATAAGCGCTTTCAACGGGGATAAATTCTTCCTCACCGGAAATCAAGCATTCATAGAAATTGTTGATCTGCTTGCAGTGGTTAACGCCCCAATAGGACTTAACATTGCCGTAACCGAATTCTTCGTTAGGACGGTCTGCCTCGAAGGTTCTGCCGTCGTTCATAAGAATCAATGCTCTGTCAGCTTCAAGCTTTGCAACACCGTTTTCGCAGAACAATTCAACATAAACATCAGCATCGTAGCCATAGTAGTTGATTGCGTGGAAGTTGGCGAGAACGCCGTTTTCAAAAGCAATAACGCCTTCTGCAGTATCTTCGACATCGATCTTAGCGTGACCTCTGTTTGCGATAGTAGCATCAACATAGGAAACAGGAGAATTGATAAGGTAACGCATAAGGTCAAGAGTATGGATAGCCTGGTCGATGATTACACCGCCGCCTTCCTTATCCCAAGTACCCTTCCAGTCGCTGCTTCCGTAATAAGCATCGGAACGGTCCCATGTTACATAACACTTTGCAGACTTAACTGCGCCGAGAGTACCGTCATCAAGAAGCTTCTTAGCAAGAAGGGCGCCTGCGTTATAGCGGTTCTGGAACACACAGGAGCAAACCACACCGTTTTCCTTAGCGGTATCGATCATTGCTCTTGCATCCTCGATTTCGATAGACATAGGCTTTTCGGTAAATACGTGCTTGCCTCTCTTGCTGCATTCGATAGAAACGATAGGATGCAAATAGTGGGGAAGGCAGATGTGAACAACATCAATATCTTCCTTTTCAAGCATTTCAATATAGTTATAATAAGCTTTTACACCGAATTCGGCAGCTTTTGCATCGGCTCTGTCCTTCTTAACATCACAAACAGCAACCAATTCAGCATTGGGACATCTTACAATGCTCACAGCGTGCATAGGGAAAATGTTACCGCAGCCGATAACGGCAGACTTGAACTTTTTCATAAGTAAAACCTCTTAATTTTAAATTAATTATCAAGGGGGATTATAACACAAAAAATTTGGATTTCAAGACCTTTTTTATAATTTAAAAATCTTTTTCAAATTTTGGTATTATTGCCTATAAAAAACTCGGTTCAATTTCTTAAAATAGCCAAAATCAATATTTTTAATAGTGTCCTCGGTGGTACGGACGCACCATTTACCGCTGTCGTCGCCCGGCACATTCATTCTGGCATCGCTTCCGAAGCCGCACATATCCTGAAAAGGGATTATAGCCAAAACCGCATTTGAGCGCCATAGGGTTTCGATTATCTTTCTGCAGGCAGGAGCAACATAACCGCCTCTGCCCCAATCCAATCCGTCGAAGCTGCAATAATCGAGAGCAAAGGCTCTTTCCTCCTCGGTAGCCTCCCAAAGCCAGCCCAAAAGGGTGTTATTATCGTGAGTTCCCGTATAAGCTATACAATTTTCGGGATAATGGTGAGGCAAGTGAGAAGAATCTGTACCGGGCTCAAAGCCGAATTGGATTATCTTCATTCCGGGGAATCCGCTGTCCTTTAAAAGTTCAACAACATCCTCTCCGAATTCCCCAAGATCCTCTGCAATAATGGGAACATCTCCCAATGCCGCCTTAACTGCATTGAAAATAGACATTCCGGGACCCTTTTCCCATTTGCCCGCTTTCGCGGTTTCTGCATCTCCGGGAATAGCCCAATAGGAAGCAAAGGCGCGGAAATGGTCAATTCTCAGCATATCATATATTTCAAAGGAACGGCTTATTCTGTCTATCCACCATTTATAGCCTGTTGCCTTATGCTGAGCCCAATTGTAAAGAGGATTACCCCAGAATTGACCGTCCTCGGAAAAATAATCGGGAGGACAGCCTGCCACACGGGAAGGCTCATAGGTTTCGGGATCAACATCAAAGAACTCGGGAGCCGACCAAAGGTCTGCACTGTCACGAGAAACATAAATAGGCATATCGCCGATTATTTTGATTCCCAATTCGTTAATTTCCTTTTTGGTCTGTTCCCATTGAGTATAAAAAAGATACTGAACAAAGCCATGATAACGGATTTCATCCTTTAATTCATCAGCAAGCTTCAAAGCCTCGGAATATTTAAAGCCTCTTTTCCATTCCCAAAACTTTTTGCCGTTGTTTTCTGCCTTTAAGGAACGGTAAAGACAATGGGCAAAAAGATTCTTATTTTCGATAAATTCATCAACGTCGTTTTTCTGATACTCATTCAATCTCGAATAAGCAATACGCATCAATTTTTCTCTTTGCTCTCTTGCAAAGGCATAGTCTGCCGTAAAGGGAGTACCCGAATATTCATTCGTTGCCGCCTCAGACAAATAAACATATCCGTCCTTTACCATAAGCTCGGGGCTTATATAAAGCTCGTTGCCTGCAAATGCGCTGTCGGAGCCATAGGGAGAATTTGCATAATCAAGGGGAGTGAAAGGAAGAACCTGCCAATAGGAAAAGCCCATTTCCTTAATATTTCTTGCAAAATCAACTGCTTCCTTGCCGAACACACCCACACCGTATTTGGAAGGAAGAGCAGAAATGCTCATAAGCACACCGCTGCTTCTTTTTATTGTATTCATGTAATAACTCCTTGCCTTTTTCAACATTTTTCTTATTATATCACAAGCAAAAATGCTTGCTCGCAAAGACATTTTTGTGCCGTGATTCAATAATGAATGCACACGCAAGTGTGCAGAGCGCGAAGCGCAAATCCTTGCTTGCAAGGATTTATGAATGTATTATATCATATTATCACGGTAAAATCAACGCTTTTTCGCATTTGCAAAAAACCGCGGCAAAATTTTGCCGCGGCTGTAAATTATTTATGCTTTTTTCTTACCTGTTGCGGAATTCAACACAAAGGTTATAAGAATAACAACGCCTACTACAACGAAAATGCCAAGCATACCCAATCCCATATAACGGATATTTCTGGTAAAATCAGCAGGCTTGAATGCAAGGTCAACATCCATATTGGTAACCGAAGAATCGATTACTTCGCAAAGCACCTTTGCAACCTCATCGCCCATAACCGAATCCTTCGCTTTGTCGTAAACAAGAACCGATTCCTTTGCATAGAACAATTTGAGATATTGTTCAACGGTAAGTGTATATTTACCGCTCCATTCAACTGTTTCTTCATCGGAGTTAACAAATGTACCGCTGATAACAACATAGCTTTCTGCATCGGAAATAACCGAAACAGCAAGAACATCGAAATCCTTTACCGAAAGAACCTCGTCAAGCTTGTTTTCCACATCGGAATCACTTGCCGCAAAAGCGGAAAATGCTGTAGCAGAAAATACCATAACAACGGTTAAGAGAACGAGAATTAATTTTTTCATTATTATAATGCTCCTTTCCTATTAACCGAAGAAGTTCAAGATCATACCGCCTGCGATAACAGAAGCGATCTGACCCGAAACGTTAACACCTGTAGCCTGCATAAGAAGGAAGTTCTGAGGGTCTTCCTTAAGAGCCATTTTGTGAACAACTCTGCCTGCCATGGGAAACGCAGAAATACCTGCCGCGCCGATCATGGGGTTCATCTTGTCCTTAAGGAACAAATTGAGGAACTTTGCAAACAAAACGCCGCCTGCGGTATCGAAGATAAACGCAACAAGACCGAGACCCATAATAAGAAGGGTTGCGGGCTGGAGGAATTGGTCAGCCTGCATCTGAGATGCAATGGTGATACCGAGGAAGATCGTAACAAGGTTTGCAAGAACCTTTTGTGCAGTTTCGGAAAGAGAATTAAGAACACCGCATTCACGGATAAGATTACCGAACATCAAAAATCCGATAAGGGCAACCGAATCGGGAGCGATAAGACCTGCGATTACTGTAAGGATAATGGGGAAAAGTATCTTTGTGGTCTTGGAAACCTCTTTTTGAACATAGGGCATTCTTATCATGCGTTCTTTTTTGGTTGTAAGAAGCTTGATAACAGGAGGCTGGATAATGGGAACCAACGCCATATAAGAATATGCCGCAACCATTATCGCACCGATATAATTGGATTCAAGAGCCTGAGCAACAACGATAGACGTAGGGCCGTCTGCCGCGCCGATGATAGCGATAGAAGCAGCATCCTTATCAACAAAGAACATGGAAGCCATGCAAAGAGTGAAGAAGATACCAAACTGAGCTGCCGCACCGAAAAGCATAAGCTTGGGGTTGGAAAGCAGAGGACCGAAGTCGATCATCGCGCCGATACCGATAAACAATATCAAGGGGAAAAGCTCATTGGAGATGCCTGCGTGGTAAAGGGTGCTCAAAGGACCTTCGTGCAATACGCCCTCGATCATTCTTTCTACAGCACCGGAAAAGGGAAGGTTAACAAGGATAGCACCAAAGCCTATGGGCAGCAAAAGTGTGGGTTCCATATCGTGCTTGATAGCAAGATAGATAAGAATTCCGCCGATAAGCCACATGACGCACATTTTCCAATCAAGGTTGGCAAAATTGCCGAATACTTCTAAAAGAGCATCCATTTTTTTCATTTCCTCTCATTTCAAATTTCATATTTGGTTAAGATTTTAACATATATCCGTTTATAAATCAATAAGCAAAAGAAAATAAAAAAATCATAAAAACTTCATTTTTCGTCATTTTTTGAATTCTTTGCCGAATCTTTACCATACGCAAAGCATTAATAAGATTTGCGGTTTTATGTTTTATGTTTGCATTTTACTCTTTTTGTGGTACAATAATATAAAAAGAAAAACAGCCAAGGAGGATGAATAACTTGCTGAATGACATTTTAACAGCAAAAAAAGCTATATTTTTGCCAAACGCTCATACCGAGCTTCGGGGACAGTATTCCCGTTCCAGAGGAGTTACCCTTGTTTGCGGAACCCTTACAGGCAACGCAAGACAGGACACCTCGGGAATCTCGGCAAGAGTTTATAAAAACGGCGTATTCGGTTTTTCATCAATATCCGAATCTTCTCCCGATGCAGCAGAATCGGTTTTGCGCGCCGCAAGCGATAATGCCGATTTTCTTGACAGGCATTTAATGAAAAACAAGCCTTCACTTCCTTTGTTGGGAAACAGCCGTAATTTTACCGAAATAACCATAGAAGACCCTGAGCAAAAGCGTTATATAGATTTCGCCAAGGAAATCGACGATTATATTAAAAACAAATATAAAAATCTTGTCAGCAGAACCGTTGCGGTAAGAGAAGATTCTATGGAAAAGCTTCTCTGTGTTTCCGACGGATGTGATGCCCACACGGCTTTGGGCCGTTGTTATGTTTATGTTTTTCTTAATGCCGAAACGCCGGGCGGGCTTCCCGTTGAATTGTTCAAGGCATTCGGCGGCGAGGGAAGCTTTGAGGACAATTTCAAATCTCCCGATATGCTTTATCCTCAAATCGATATGCTTTATGAACAGCTTATGGCAAAGCGCGAGGGTGTTTATGCCGATGCAGGAATGAAGACAGTTGTTCTCGGCGGTATGATGACAGGTATGCTTGCCCATGAGGCTGTCGGTCACACAGTAGAAGCCGACCTTGTTTTAGGAGGAAGCGTTGCCGCCCATAATCTCGGAAAAGAGGTTGCAAGCGAAATAGTAAGCCTCACCGATTTTGCCAACACAGCATTTGGAGAAAAGGTTCCCCTGCCCGTTTACGTTGATGACGAAGGAGTTATCGCCAAGGATGCAAAGATAATCGAAAACGGCATTCTTGTAGGATATATGAACAACCGCCAATCGGCTCAGCATTTCGGAATTGAACCCTGCGGAAACGCAAGAGCATGGTCATTCTCCGATGAACCTTTAATAAGAATGAGAAACACGGCGGTTCTACCGGGCAAAGACAAGCTTCAAGATATTATAGCAAGCGTTGATGACGGATATTATCTTATTGATTCTACAAACGGTCAGGCTGACACCACGGGCGAATTTATGTTTGGTGTTTCCATGGGCTATGAAATCAAAAACGGCAAGCTCGGAAAAGCACTTCTTGATACAACGATTTCGGGTGTTGCCTTTGAAATGCTGAAAACCGTTGATATGGTTTCCGACGAAATATGCTGGTCAAGCTCGGGCTTTTGCGGAAAGAAGCAGCCTATGTCTGTCAGCATGGGTGGTCCTGCGCTCCGTTGCAAGGTCATGATAGGAGGTCGCTGATATGGATAAATATACAAATATCGGAAGCTTTATTCTTTCTCTGGCGAAAGAAAAGGGTGCAGAAGCCGCAGTTTGCTCGGTATTCGAAAGCGAGGTACGGGAATTTAATGTAGACGGAAACGAATTTTCTCTTTTCCGTACTTTGTTCAACAGATATGTTACAATAACCATGTATATGGGCAAAAGAAAAGGTTCTGTTTCCGTAACAAGCTTTGATGAGGATACATTGAAAACCGCTGTTGAAAACTGCGCTTTGGCTGCCCAAAGCTCAAACCCCGATGAATGCTGGGAAATTGCAAAGGATATAGGCAAAAAACATTTTGAACAGGGGGCTGTTGTTCCCGATACGGATAAGCTTTTCTTCCGTGCGAAGGAATTATTGGACGATATCAAGGAAAAGCATCCCAAAATCATAATCGAGCAGATGATAGTTTCCCATGTTTCCCGAAAGGGAGTTTATATGTCCACCACGGGCAACACCTATACCTCTCATCGGGGAAGATATACAGCCGACCTGATGTTTTCCGCCCACCAGGGCGAAAAGTCCACATCCTTTTACAGCAGCGATGTTACGGTTGAAAATCTTGAAAAGCCTTTTATTCAATGCGCTATGATAGACAAAGACCTTTTGGATGTTGAGGCTCAGATATATTCCAATCCCACGCAAGGCAAATTCCAAGGCACAGTTATTTTCACACCTGCCTGCGTTGCAGGAACGGTTTTCGGAAATATTTGCGGTAATTTCGCTTCCGACAGCTCCCTTTTGGAGGGAACCTCTATTTGGAAGGATAAATTAGGTCAAGAGGTTGCCGACGAAAGAATAACCGTTTCCTTTAAGCCCCATGACCAAAGAATCGTCTGCGGCGAATGCTACACAGGCGAAGGATTCATTTCAGAGGATTTTGATTTTATCAAAAACGGAAAATTGGAAAGCTTTCTTATTTCTCAATATGTTGCCAATAAAACAGGAAACACAAGAGCCAAAAACACGTCAAACGCCATGATAATCCAAAACGGAGAAACACCTATTGAAGAAATTATAAAGAATGTTGAAAAGGGTGTTATTATAGGAAGATTTTCGGGAGGAAGCCCGGGGGCGAACGGAGAATTTTCGGGTGTTGCCAAAAACGGCTTCTTTATTGAAAACGGAAAAATCACTTCCGCACTCAGCGAAACCATGATAAGCGGAAATTTTGCCGAAATGCTTAATAATCTTGTTGATATCAGCAAGGAAACATTAGAAGACGGCGGAATCGTTGCGCCCTATATGGCTTTTGACGGAATAACTATCTCGGGTAAATAATTATGAAAAAGACTATTTGTTTAATTTTAATAACGGCGTTTATCGCCGTACTACTTACCGCCTGCGGAGAAAACGAGGATATCATTACCGATGTCAAATTCAGCGTTTATGAAAGCAACGGAAGCGACATGATAAGCTTTTATACAACAAGTGAGACCGAGGTAAACGGAAAATGGGTATATTCTCTGGATAACAGCCAAATATTAACAGTTTTCCATGATACCGAAAACGAGGAAACCTTTGGAAAGCTTTTCGAAAAGAAAACAGCATCCTACCGCACCGTCATTCTTCAACCTATTGCCGAAGGCGAAACTTTTATAAGCTTCAAAACATCTAAAGGTGAAGCGGAATACAGCTTTAAGCTTACTGTAACAAAGGATACAGACGGCATCCTGCGCATAAAAGTCGAAAATACAACAGAATAAAGCATAAAATCAGAGATTTCGAGTTCCGACGAAATCTCTGATTTTTGTTTTTTCGAAATAAAATGACAAATTGACTTTACAAATGGATAAATTTATAGTATAATACCCAAGAATCGTTTTAACATAATAAAGTGAGGAATTTGTATCATGAAAAAACTTTTATCAGTTATTCTTTCTGTTTTGATGATTTTCACAACAGTTGCCTGCTTCGCATCCTGCGATAAGAAGGACAGCGACTGGGCGAAGATCGAAGAAAAGGGCTATTTTGTTTGCGGTATTACCGAATATGCGCCCATGAACTATTATGAAAACGGCGAATTGGTTGGCTTTGATACCGAATTTGCAAAGGCTGTTGCCGAAAAGCTTGGTGTTGAGGTTAAATTCCAGAAAATCGACTGGCCCAACAAGTATATGGAGCTTAACAGCGGCACAATCGACCTTATCTGGAACGGCTTTACATATGGTGTAGAAAGCGACGGCGTTTCCCGTACCAATTACGTTGACTTTACCTATTCCTATCTCGAAAACCGTCAATGTGTAGTTACCAAAACCGACCGTTTGGAAGAATTTGCAACTAAGGAATCCTTCGCAGGTAAAAACGGCGTTGCAGAGGGCGGCTCTTCGGGTCAGGCTGTTGCAATCGAGCTTGCTGGTGACGAAAGCAAGGTTACAACCTTCACAGCACAGTCCAAGGCTTTGACCGAGGTTATCGCAGGTACAGCAGATTTTGCTGTTATCGACTATCAAATGGCTAATTCTATGGTAGGCAAGGGCGATTATGCTTCTCTTTCTATCAATAATGCTCACCAGCCCGAATCCGAGGTTTATGCTATCGGATGCAGAAAGGGCAGCGACCTTACCGAAAAAATCAACGAAGCTATTGTAGCTATTTCCGAGGACGGCACTCTTGCAAAGCTTGCCGAAAAATATGGCTTATCCAACGATCTTATTCAAAACATAGGTAAATAAAATGAGTTTCTTGTCTGTTACCGAAACCCTTTTAGAGGGCTTTGGTGTAACCTGTCTGCTTTTTATCCTGACCCTTGTTCTTTCTCTGCCCTTCGGCTTGGTTATCGCCTTTGGCTCAATGTCAAAGTTCAAGCCAATCTCTTGGTTTTGCAAGCTTGTGGTTTGGGTAATCCGCGGTACTCCCCTTATGCTCCAGCTTTTTGTGGTGTTCTATGTTCCCGGAATGCTCTTTGATGTTCAGTTATTTACGGGAGAAAACGGACGCTTCACAGCCGCATTGGTGGCATTTGTAATAAACTATGCCTGCTATTTCTCGGAAATATACCGCGGCGGGATCGAAAGCATTCCTAAAGGACAATATGAAGCGGCACAGGTTTTGGGAATGACATCCCGTGAAATATTCTTTAATGTAATACTTATGCAGGTTATTAAGAGAATACTTGCGCCCTTAAGCAACGAAGTCATTACTCTTGTTAAAGATACCTCGTTGGCACGTGTTATTGCGGTTGCCGAAATATTTTATGTTAATGAAATGGACTTTCTTTCCAAAGCGATGGTTTGGCCCATGTTCTATATTGCGGTTTTCTTCCTGCTGTTCGTCGGCGGATTGACATTGCTTTTCCGCTTCTGCGAAAAAAAGCTTTCGTATTACAATATATAAGGTGAACTATGGCTTTTCTTGAAGTAAGAAATTTAAAAAAACACTTCGGCGCAACCGATGTCCTTCACGGTATTAATTTTTCCATGGAGCGAGGAGAGGTCGTTGCAATATTGGGTTCTTCGGGCGGAGGAAAAACAACATTTTTGCGTTGTTTGAACTTTCTCGAAATGGCTAACGAAGGAACCATCTCCATAGACAGCAGCTTTAAATTTGACGCTTCAAAGGAATATACTCCTGCTGAAATACGCTCAATGCGATTAAAGCTCGGCTTGGTTTTCCAATCCTTCAACCTGTTCCCTCAGCATACCGCATTGAAAAATATCTATATGCCCCTTCAGTTGCGTTCCAAAGAAAAGATACGTCAGGAGATTCCCTTTGGCAAAGCCCGCAGAGAGGCATATTCAATAGCTTTGGAGGAGAATATCCAAAAGGCAAAACAACTTTTGAACGAGGTTGGTCTGTCCCAGAAAATGAACAACTACCCTTGCCAGCTTTCGGGCGGTCAGCAGCAGCGAGTTGCAATAGCAAGAGCATTGGCACAAGAGCCTGCAATACTTTGCTTTGACGAGCCCACAAGCGCACTTGACCCCGAATTAACAGGGGAGGTTTTGCGTGTTATAAAGGAATTAAAGGACCGCGGACGGACAATGCTTATCGTTACCCACGAAATTGAATTTGCCCGTAATGTTGCAGACCGAATCGTTTTCTTTGCCGACGGAATTATCGAAGAGGAAGGCACTCCTGCCGAATTTTTCACAAATCCCAAATCCAAAAAGACAGAAGCATTTTTACAGCACATATTAGAGTAATCAAATAGAAAAACGATAGATTTCAAAACAGAAATCTATCGTTTTTTACATCATATTTGAAATTTAATGGCTTCGGTATTATCCTCGGAATATTCGATCTCCTCAGAAATGATTCGTCCGATCGTTATAATGTCGTTTATATCCGTAGATATTAAATAGGCGAAAAGCCTTTCGCAGAACAGACAGAGACCCAAATTGATTCGAAATTCTTCCAAATCCTCGGATTCGGTACAATGTCTGTAAACAAAATATGCCAATGCTCTGTCAAGATATTTCCAATGCTTTGAATCCGAATTTGTCCATGAGGTATATTGGCAAAACATTTCTCTATGGGCTTCATCCAGATATTCCAGAGAAGAAAGAACCTCTCTCCAACAGGTATCCGAAACGAAAAAGGGAGATGCATTATATTCGCTGTAAATACATTCAAGCTTTTCCTCGTGGGAAACAGAATCATCGGAAAGAATCGAATATATTTTTTCTCGGTGAAAAACCGAATCAAAATCGGGACACTCCGATTCTTCCTCGGCAACTTCGCCTATTTCTATAGATTTATTATAGTTGTCCGAATTTAAAATGATTCTGCCTGCTTCCTCGCAAGCCATACCCAGTCCAACCTCCTTACCACAGGAGGAATAGTTGTAAAAACGGGGATGCTCGCGACAAATATCGCATAGATAATCCTCTCCGAGATTTAAAATTATCTCGCACAAGCCCTTTTGGTTCAAATGGGGGCATTTTTCTTGAGCATCAAGCTTGAAATGAGGCTCTTCCCCAAGCTCTATGCCGGACACAAGCTTATCCTTATAATAATGACAAGCATTATTGTATTTCTCCATTGTAATTTTATCAATGTCGATTTCCCAGCCGATACAACAGCTATGAGAGCATTTATCTGCTATACAGGTAAATTCCTTATAATATTGGGGAGCGTATAATTTCATATTATATCTTAACAATCCCCAAAACATCAAGAATAGAGGAAACAAGAATAAGAACGATAAAGATAGGCGCAATATATTTTATCATCACAACAAAAATTTTCTTACGCTTGAAAGGCTTGCCCATTTCGATTTCGTCTGTGAGCATTTTGGGAGTAATAACATATCCTATAAAAATACAGGTAAGCAATGCCACAATAGGCATAAGAATACTATTGGAGAAAAAGTCAAACATATCCAATATGGAAAGCCCTGCTACGGAAATATTGCTCCAAACACCAAATCCCAAGGAGGAAGGCAGACCGACTATTACGCATCCTACAAACACGATCATGCAGGTGAATTTTCTGTTCCAGCCAAATTTATCACGGAAGATAGATACAACAGTTTCCATAAGAGAAATCGAGGATGTTAATGCCGCAAAAAGCACAAGAAGGAAGAAGAGAGCGCCGATAATACTTCCGCCGATACCTTCAATGCTGTTGAAAACCTTGGGAAGAGTTACAAACATCAAGCCGGGACCCTTCCCCAACGCGGCTTCGTCACCGTCCGAGAAGGAAAACACCGCGGGAATAACCATAAGTCCTGCAAAAAATGCGATTCCCGTATCAAAAAGCTCGATTTGTTTAACCGAGGATTCAATGCTTACATCCTTTTTCATATAGGAGCCATAGGTTATCATAATACCCATTGCCAATGACATGGAATAGAAAAGCTGACCCATAGCCGCAAGAACAGTTGTTGCCGAAAATTTAGAAAAATCCGGAGTTAAATAATAAAGCACTCCGTCCATCGCGCCAGGCATTGTCATAGAATAAATGGAAATAGCCACGGTGAGAACAACGAGAATGGGCATCATAAATTTGCTGACCTTTTCAACCCCCTTTTCAACACCGAAAAGCACAACTAATGCCGTAAGTCCAATAAACAGCAAGAACCAACCGATAGGCTCAAAAGGCTGAGCAATGAAGGTTTCGAAATAATTATCCTGAGCCGCTTCGGCAGCTCCGCCTGTTGCAAAAACCGCAAGATATTTTGTTACCCAACCGCCGATAACCGAATAATAAGGCAAAATCAGCATGGGAACGATAGATGCCAGTACGCCGATAAACTTATATTTTTTGTTCAAAGCAGAAAATGCTCCGATTGCGCTTTGACCTGTTTTTCTGCCCATTGCTATTTCGGCGCACATAAGAGCGAAGCCGAATGTAAGAGCCAATATAAGATAGACAAGAAGGAAGATTCCTCCTCCGTATTTTGCCGCAAGATAAGGGAAACGCCAAATATTGCCCAAGCCTACAGCAGAGCCTGCCGCCGCAAGAACAAAGCCTATTTTCCCTGTAAAGCTGCTGCGTTTCTTTTCCATATAAATCTCCTTGTGTATGAACTCACTTCGTTTTATCCTTTTTATACTCGATAAAACGCACAGTAGGTAGTATAGCATATTTTCAGAATTAATTCAATATCAAAAAACTTCTTTATAAAAAACCGCCGAGGAGATTATTCCCTCAGCGGTTACAAACATATTAAAATTCTTCAAGAACATATTTCCTAAGCATTTGGGCAAATTTCTCGGTATTGTTATATTCCGAGCATTGGGTGGCAAGAACAGCATTTTCATCGGGGAAAACTATTGAATATTGACCGTACGCACCGTCGGCACGGTAAACGCCCTTTTTGCTCTCGATTATCCAGAACTGATAACCGTAACTGCCCGACCAAAGTCCTCCGTAGCCTGTGGGAATATGCTTGGAGGATGCAGTTTTTACCCATTCTTCGGAAACGATCTGCTCTCCGTTCCATTTACCTTTATTCAAATATAATATACCAAGCTTCATCATATTATTTATATCAAGATATAAACCGCTTCCGCCAAAAGGTACACCGTCAGGGTCGGTCTCCCAAGCAGGCACACCCATATCCAGCTTGGAAAACAGCTTCCGGTAGGCATATTTCATCAAAGGCTCTCCGACTGCTCTCTGTATCATACAGCTTACCATATGAGTATCGCCGTTGGAATAGCAAAATTTTTCTCCCGATTCATATTGAAGAGGTTTCGAAAGCAGATAGCCCATATAATCGGGCATCCCCTCTCCTTTTCTTCGGTTAGCGCTCATCAAAAACGCGCCTCCGAATCCCGAGCTCATCATCAGAAAATGACGAAGCTTAATATTATTCACCCGTTCATCGGTAACAATTGACGCATATTCGGGAAAAAGATCGATTATTTTATCATCAAGAGAAAGCCTGCCCTCATCAATGGCAATACCTGCCAAGGTGGATACAAAACTCTTTGTATGAGAATATATAAGTCTTTCCTTTTTGGGCACAAAACAATGCTCCGATAAAATCTCTCCGTTTTGGTAAAGAGCCACCGCCTCAACACCGGGATTATCGTTTTTCAATGCTTCAATAAAAGCTTCGGCCTTTGTTTTCATATATCATCCCGCCTTTTCAAAGTTATATTTACATTTTATTATTTTTGGCTTTTTTGTCAAGCAAAACCTTTTATAAAGTATATATAATTCACACATCTTCACGATTTTGGTAAAGATTCAGCAAAGAAAGTATGAGATTTATTGACTTTAAAAATACATAGTGGTAACATCGTTTTTGATCGGAATAAGTGGTGGAGTCTGTCACCGAAGTCAAAAAACTTCGGTTTATCTCGATTAAAAGCGATTTGACAGAACCGTATTCTGCGGTTCTTTTATTTTGCATTTTTCCCATTTAATTCCGCAAAAAATCTATACGGAGGGTTTTATGACACCTACCTTAACAATGTTCTACGGCATTTCTATTTTGATTGCCGCCATTGCTTTTGCGTTCGCTGCGTATCTTTACGTTTGGGTAAAGAAGCAACAGCAGGACAACAAAAGGATCACAGAAGTCGCTCAGCTCATCCGCGAGGGCGCAAACACCTTCATGAAGCGCGAATATAAGATTCTCGCTATTTTCGCAGCTGTCATCGCTTTACTTATTATTCTTTTCCTTCCCTCTCCCATTTGGAAGACCGAAGAAATCTGGAAGAATGTCGCAATGGCTGTTGCTTATATCTGCGGTACTGTTCTTTCGGCTATTGCAGGCAAGCTCGGTCTTGTTGTTGCAAGCCTTTCCAACGGCAGAGCTGCAGAAGCTGCTGTAAAGGGTATTAAGCCTGCATTCCTAATCGGCTTCCGCGGCGGTTCCGTTATGGGTCTTATCGTTGTAGGCTGTGCTGTTCTCGGCGTTTCTGCTGTTCTTTGGGCGGTTGGCGAAGCTTCCATTCTTCTCGGCTTCTCCTTTGGCGCTTCCTCTCTTGCTTTGTTTGCTAAAGCAGGCGGCGGTATCTTCACAAAGACCGCTGACGTTGCGGCTGACCTTACAGGTAAGGTTGAATTGGGCATTCCTGAAGATGACCCCAGAAACCCTGCTGTTATCGCAGATAACGTTGGTGACAACGTAGGTGACGTTGCGGGTATGGGTGCTGACCTTTTCGACTCTAACGTTGCAGCTCTTACATCTGCTCTCGTTCTCGCTCAATCTATTGGCGGAGAAATGAATTCGATTATGGTTCTTTGCTATGCCGCTCTCGGTCTTTTGGCTTCCATCATCGGTATTGCTACCGCACGTATCACCAAAAACGGCACACCTACAGGTGCGCTCAACTCCTCTACTTATGTAACTTCCGCTGTTTATCTTGCTCTTACAGCAGGCGCAACCGCAATCTTCGAAGGCTTCTCCTGGAGAATCTGGGCTTGTGCTGCTGTTGGTCTTGTTGTAGGCGTTATCATCGGTCTTGCTACAGATTACTTTACCGATGACTCCAAGCCTATCGTTAAAAAGGTTGCTCAGGCTTCCAAGAGCGGTCCTGCATTCACCATACTTTCCGGTGTTTCTTACGGCTTCCTTTCTGCTCTTCCTGCAATGATTGGTATTGCTGTTTCTGCTCTTGTTGCATACAAGATCATGGAGCCTTGGGGCGCTCAATGGGCTCTCTTCGGGATCTCCATGGCAGCAGTCGGTATGCTTTCCATCGTTGCTATGATCATTTCCAACGACGCTTACGGTCCTATCGTTGACAACGCCCGCGGTCTCGCAGAAATGGGCGGTCTCGGTGAAGAAGCAATCCGTGTTGCAGACGAGCTTGACTCTGCAGGTAACACAGTTAAGGCTGTTACCAAGGGCTTCTCTATCGGTGCGGCAGGTCTTACAGTTATATCCTTGCTCGGTACATTCATGTCCGAAGTCAATGCAGCAGGCGGTAATATTACCGGCTTCGATATTATGGATCCCACCGTATTCTTCGGTATTCTTATCGGCGCGGCTATCCCTGCGGTATTCTCTGCTATGCTTATCCTCGGCGTTGACAAAAACGCTCAGAAGATGGTTGCAGAAATCCACCGCCAGTTCAACACCATCAAGGGTCTCAAGGAAGGCAAAGAAGGCGTTAAGCCCGAATACGATAAATGTATCGATGTTGCTACAACAGGTTCTCTCCGTGAGCTTATTCCCGCAGGTCTTGTTGCTATCCTCGCTACTATCGCAGTTGGCTTCATCGGCGGTCCTTCCGCCGTGGGCGGCTTCTTGCTCGGTAACATCGTTTCCGGTCTTCTTCTCTCTCTCTTCATGTCCAACGCAGGCGGTCTCTGGGACAACTCCAAAAAATATGTTGAAGCAGGTAACGAAGGCGGCAAGGGCAGTGATGCTCACAAGGCTGCGGTTATCGGCGATACAGTAGGCGACCCCTTTAAGGATACAGCAGGTCCTTCCATCAACACTCAAATCACCGTTGTATCTCTTGTAGCTTCCTTGCTTTCCGCATTGTTTGTTCAATTTAACATTTTTGGTTAATATAATCAGAGGCTGTTGAAAAATACAGCCTCTTTTGTTAAGATAAAGAAAAACCGAAAGGGTGATAACAATGAATAAAACGATCATAAAGGATATTTCTATAACTATATTTATTCTCATATCCGCTTTTTTCATAAGCGTCGTGTTTCAAGATATCTTCGGAATTAACGAACACGTTTCCACCCTTTTTGCCTTTGCTGTTTTTCTTATCTCACTTTTAACAAAAGGCTATGTTTACGGAATCACATCAGCATTTATCGGCACACTTGCCATAAACTATGCCTTTACATTTCCCTATTTTGCCTTTAACTTTACCATTCCCGTTAATCTTATTTCAGCCCTTGTTATGGTTACAATCGCTCTGCTGACCGGTGCTTTGACCACAAAAATCAAGCATCAGGAGGCTATCAAAGCCGAAAGCGAAAAGGAAAGGATGCGGGCAAATCTCCTTCGCGCCGTTTCTCATGATATAAGAACTCCTCTTACCACTATTTACGGTTCTGCCTCCACCCTTATAGAAAACCAAAGCCTTACCGAAGCACAGAAAACAAAAATGTTGGAAGGCATAAAGCAAGATTCCGATTGGCTTGTGAGGATGGTGGAAAACCTTCTTTCGGTTACAAAAATCGACAGCGGCAGAGTAAAAATCATCAAAACGCCCACAGTTGCGGACGAGCTTATCGATTCGGTGCTTGTTAAATTCCGCAAAAGGTATCCCGACCAAAAGATTTCGGTATCTCTTCCCGATGAGATAATCATTGTTCCCATGGATGCCCTTCTTGTAGAGCAGGTTATTGTGAATCTTTTGGAAAACTGCGTTATGCATGCAAAAGGATTTACAAAAATACAATTGAGGATATACAAAAACCGCGGAAAAGCTTTTTTTGAAATCGAAGATGACGGCTGCGGAATCCCTTCCGAAATGATGCCCAAGCTATTTGACGGATATTACGGTTCTCACGATGAGCCTGCCGATTCCAAAAAGAAAAATGCAGGAATCGGTCTTTCGGTATGTGCAACCATAGTTAAAGCCCACGGCGGTGAAATAACCGCCAAAAATATTCAAAAGGGAGCATTATTCTGTTTTTCCCTTGATACAGAGGAGAATAAGTTTGAAACACTGTGATTTAAGCACCATCCCGAAAAGGGCGCACG
>CAZYRT010000030.1:0-19220 GCA_964650045.1 uncultured Ruminococcus sp. | reverse complement strand
CCCTGACCGATACGGATAGGACCGGCACCGAGAACGACGATTTTTCCCTTGTCTGTAACGATAGAAGCTGTTTCACCTGTGTAGGAAGAATAGAAATAAGGGATATATGCGCCTGTGTGGCAGGTATCAACCATTTTGTATGCAGGGAAAATATTATTTTCCTTACGCATATTGAAAACATCGATTTCGGTAATATCCCAATATCTTGCAATAATCTTATCGCAGAATCCTAGCTTTTTAGCCTCAACAAGAAGGCTCTTATCGCCCTTGTTTGCTTTGAGCTTATTTTCCATTTTTACTATATTGTTAAATGCTTCAAGGAAATAACGTGTGATTTTTGTTATTTCGAAAAGCTCATCTATAGAAACACCGCGGCGCAAAAGCTCGCAAACTGCAAAAATATTGTCATCCTTAAATTCCTTGATATATTCAAGCATATCCTCGGTGGACATATTAACAAATTTTGCAATCTGATAATGATCCGCACCGATTTCAAGAGAACGGACTGCCTTAAGGAAGCATTCCTCAAGGTTGGAGCCGATAGACATCACTTCACCGGTTGCCTTCATCTGTGTGCCCAATGTGTTGGGAGCTGTTGCGAATTTATCAAAGGGGAAACGAGGAAGTTTAGCAATTACATAGTCCAAAGAAGGCTCGAATGCCGCATTTGTGTTAGCGATCTTAATATCCTCAAGAGCCATCCCCACAGCGATCTTTGCGGTAACTCTTGCAATAGGATAGCCGCTTGCCTTGGAAGCAAGGGCGGAAGAACGGGAAACACGGGGGTTCACTTCGATGAGATAATATTGGCTGGAATTGGGGTCCAAAGCGAACTGAACGTTACAACCGCCTTCGATCTTCAATTCACGGATGATTTTAATAGCGCTGTCATTGAGCATTTTCAAATCATGATCGTTAAGTGTCATAATAGGAGCAACAACAACAGAGTCGCCTGTATGCACGCCGACAGGGTCAACATTTTCCATACCGCAAATTGTAATAGCGTGGTCATTGGAGTCACGCATTACTTCAAATTCGATTTCCTTATATCCCTTTACGCTCTTTTCGATAAGAACCTGATGAACGGGAGAAAGCCTGAATGCATTGAGACCGATTTCGATAAGCTCATCTTCGTTATAAGCAAAGCCGCCGCCTGTTCCGCCCAATGTGAACGCAGGTCGGAGAACTACGGGATAGCCGATCTCTGCCGCAGCTTTCTTTGCTTCCTCGATATTATAAGTAATTTTGGAGGGTATTGTAGGCTCGCCGATAGATTGGCAAAGCTCCTTAAAAAGCTCTCTATCCTCAGCTCTTTCGATGCTTTCGCTGCTTGTACCCAAAAGCTCAACGCCGCATTCGCGGAGAACGCCCTTTTTCTCAAGTTGCATAGCAAGGTTAAGACCCGTTTGTCCGCCGATGCCGGGAACGATAGCGTCGGGACGTTCATAGCGCAAAATTTTTGCGATATATTCAAGAGTGAGAGGCTCCATATAAACCTTATCGGCAACGGTTGTATCTGTCATTATGGTTGCAGGGTTGGAGTTGCAAAGGATAACCTCATAGCCTTCTTCTTTGAGAGCAAGGCAGGCTTGGGTTCCTGCATAGTCAAATTCGGCTGCCTGACCGATTATGATAGGACCCGAACCGATGATTAAGATCTTTTTGATGTCTGTTCTTTTTGCCATTTCAAAATCCTCCGTATATTTCACACATCAATAGCCAAAGCATTGGAACTTGAAGTACGCCCAAAAGGGTTGAACCGCAATGCTTTTCGGCATAATTAAATTTGTCGTCATAGCAATACACTCGCATTATAAACAACTTTTCCGTCGCAAACAGTGAGAACACATCTGCCGAAAAGCTTTTCTCCCTCGAAGGGAGTGGAACGACCCATTGTTAAGAATTCATCAGGGTCTACTGTAAATTCTTCATTAAGGTCCCATACGGTAAAATCATTATTCATGGGAATACCGAAACGTTTTCTCGGGTTGACACAAAGGAGGTCAACCAGCTTTTCCAATGTGATTATACCCTTTTTAACAAGGTAGGTATAAAGGACGGGAAGAGCGGTTTCCAAGCCCACGATACCAAACATACTTTTCTCAAGACCCTTTGATTTTTCCTCTTGGGAATGGGGGGCATGGTCGGTTGCGATCATATCGATAGTTCCGTCAAGGATACCCTCTATCAAAGCCTCTCTATCCTCAGAAGAACGGAGAGGAGGGTTCATTTTAAATCTGCCGTGTTCCTGAAGGTCGCCGTCATCAAGAACAAGATAATGAGGCGCCGTTTCACAGGTTATATCCACACCTGCTTTTTTGGCCTGCCTTATTGCTTCTACACTTTCCTTTGTAGAAATGTGGCACACATGATATTTACAGCCAACCTCGGATGCAAGCTTAATATCGCGAATTATCTGAGCATATTCGCTTTCCGAGCAGATACCCCGGTGGTTATGCTGTTTTGCATATTCACCGTCATGAATATATCCACCCTTTAAAAGCTCATTTACTTCGCAATGGGCAACGATTATCTTATCAAGCTCTTTGGCTTTTATCATAGCAGAGCGCATCATATCATCATTCTGCACTCCCCTTCCATCATCGGAAAAAGCTATTGCATCGTTCATAGATTCCATATCCGAAAGCTCGTTACCTGCTTCGTTTACAGTTATCGAAGCATAGGGATAAACATTTACAACCGCATCTCTTTTGATGATATCTGTCTGTAATTTGAGGTTCTCGGCATTATCGGGAACCGGTTTAAGATTAGGCATTGTGCAAACAGCGGTATAACCGCCTCTTGCAGCAGAACGAGAACCCGATCTTATTGTTTCTTTATAAGAAAAACCCGGTTCGCGAAAATGCACATGCACATCACAAAAGCCGGGAAATATACAATATTCTTTTGATTGAGAAAGCATATCCGAAAAAGGGAACAATACACCCTCGGAAAAAGATGCAAATTCGGGATGAGTTTGAGATTGGATGAATTTGTATTTTTCCAAATTCGACATATTAACCTCACTATAAAAATACTATAAAAATCGAAATGCTACAATTCGGATTATTATATCACAATAATAGACAAGTTGTCAATATGGCATTTCGAACAAAAGCGAAATACTTTTGTTCGAAATGTCTTTATAAGATATACTAAAGCATTATCTTACGCAATTCTTCTCCCGATTTTGCACTCAAATAAACAGGCGCTACATCGAAAACCGTTTTACAGCCCGACATACCTTCTTTATTCAAGCGGTACGCCGCGCGGGCATAGGAAACGATAACGCTTGCTGTAAATTCGGGATTGGAATCAAGCTTCAATGAATATTCAATTATATGGTTGTGTTCGGAGTCAAAGCCTGTCTTTCCGCTTCTGATAACGAAACCGCCGTGAGGAATTCCGCTATGTTCGCGCTTTAATTCCTCGGCAGAAATAAAATGAACAGTTGTATCGTAATCCGCGAAATAATTGGGCATATTTTTAATTTCATTTTCGATCCTTACCAAATCCGCCCCTTCTTCTGCAACAACAAAGCATTCGCGTGTATGCTTTTGACGTGTTGTCAATTCGGGATTTGTGCCGCCGCGTACCGCTTCAAGGGCTTCGGGAACGGGAATTGTATATTGCTTGCCGTCAAGAACACCTTCCACACGTCGGATAGCATCCGAGTGACCTTGAGAAACGCCCTTGCCCCAGAATGTATAGTCCTTTCCTTCAGGAAGAATCGCAGAAGCATAAAGACGGTTAAGTGAGAACATACCGGGATCCCAACCGCAGGAAATTATAGCAATCTTACCCGATCGAGAAGCAGATGCATCAACATTTGCAAAATGCTCAGGAATTTTCGCGTGGGTATCAAAGCTGTCAACAACATTGAAATATTTAGCCAATTCGGGTGTTTGAACAGGCAGATCGGTAGCACTGCCGCCGCAAAGAATCATAACATCAATATCTTTTACAAAGTCCTTTACATCATCGGCACGATAAACGGGAACACCTTCTGTTTTTATTTTCAATTTTTCCGGATCTCTGCGGGTAAAGACACCCACAAGCTCCAAATCATTATTTTGACGGATAGCCGATTCCACACCTCTGCCCAGGTTGCCGTATCCGAAAATACCTATTCTTATACTCATAATTTTTTCCTCCAAGGAAGCAGATGATTTAACAATGCTATAATAGCACAGTAAAGTGTATTTTTCAATATTTTTTTGCTCTGTGTCTTATAAAAATATAGTAATATGTATTATTATCTTTACTTCGAATCTCTGTAAACCACAAATTTACAGAAAAGAAATTCCAAAATAAGGTTAGAAGCCATGGTAACGGCAAGAATTATATATTCATTAATACCTCCGTTTTCCGCAAGCTGACCAAGCCAAGTTGAAATTGGAGTAAACACCAAATAGAAACCAAACACCTTTGCCATGGCAACAGGTATATTCGCCGCAGATTTAAAGGTGAATTTACGGTTCAATGTGAAATTCCAAAGAACAGAAAGAGCAAGCGCAATGAGGTAAGAGGACCAATATTTCCAATCCAGCGTTTCGTTAAGCACAGCAAAAACAACAGCCTGAATAATACCTGCAGAAGCAGAAAACAGCGCAAATTTCACCGCCTGCAAAACAGAATTATTTTTCATAATTACCTCAATCTATTATTGTGTATTCAAGCATTTCATAGTGAAGCTTGGTTCCTATATCGGTTCCCATAGGAAGAAGATAGAGAGCTATGAATATATCGTCATCGGGTTGGGACGCATTAATCTCACGAAGATAGGCATATTCACCTTCGATTTTCACCACAAAATAATCCTTAGGTGTCATTTAATTTACCTCTATATAGAAAGATCGATTTATTTTAACTGTTGACGCCAAAATTGTCAACAAAAATTATGGAAATAGAATTGATTTTATGATAGAATAGGCTCATCGAGGTGGAATACATGGCAAATTATAAATATTTATCAAAAGAAACCGAAAGCAAAATAATCAATGACAGAAAAAACGGTAATATTCCTTTTACTGCATTTGACGAAAGCAAGGTTATACGAAGAAATCCCGAATATGACAAGGCAACTGTTTTAAGGACAGCTTTTATAAGAGACATTGACAAAATAATCCATTGTCCCTACTATAACAGATATGCCGACAAAACTCAGGTTTTTTCATTTTACAAAAATGACGATATTACCAGAAGAGGACTTCATGTACAATTGGTTTCCCGTATCGCAAGAACCATCGGAAAAGCACTTTCATTAAACCTTGATTTAATAGAAGCTATTGCGTTAGGACACGACATCGGGCATACTCCTTTCGGTCATGCAGGCGAAAGAATATTGGATGAGTTATATTTTGCTCATACAGGTAGGCATTTCAGCCACAACATTCATTCGGTAAGAGTTTTAGACAGAATATTCCCCTATAACATCAGTCTGCAAACCTTAAACGGAATCGCCTCTCACAACGGTGAAATGGAGCTTTCTGAATATAAGCCTAAGGTCATGGAAAGCTTCGACGAATTTGACAAAGAAATAGAAAAATGTTATCTTGACCCCGAAAACAACAAAAAGCTTATTCCCTCTACATTAGAAGGATGTGTTGTGAGAATTTCCGACATAATCGCTTATTTAGGCAAGGACAGACAGGATGCTGAAAGAGCTAAAATCAAATTAGATGATTCCTATGATCTGTCAACAATTGGTTTACATAATGCCGAAATTATTAGGAATCTAACGGTAAATATAGTCGAAAACAGCTATGGAAAGCCATATATCAAAATGGACGATGATCATTTTGATGCTTTAAAAAAGGCGAAAGAAAATAATTATCGGTTGATTTATAAAACCGAAAATGTCGAATCGGATTTTGATGAAATAGTCAAGCCTATGATGACATTGCTGTATAACAAGTTGTTGGAGCATTTGATCACCAAAAAGTCGGATTCCCCTGTTTTCAAGCATCACATCGAATATGTGAACAAGGCACACTATTCAAGGCAAAAGCCTTATGAGGAAGAAGACCCCAACCAAATCATCGTAGACTATATTGCAAGCATGACGGATGATTATTTTATTGATTTGTTCGGCTATTTGTTTCCCGACAGTAATCTGAAAATAGAATACAAGGGGTATTTTGATTAGCTATATCACACTCCGCTCCGAAAAATCATATATTAGCAGTGGAGGTGAAAAATATGTGTTGCGGCAATAACAAAATCGGATGTATCGGTATCTCTGTTACACTCAGCGTTATTCTGGGTGTTTTGGCAGCATTTTTGCAGATATCAGGTGTTATCACCGTAGGCGTGACCTTCCTTTGGGTCGCTTTGGGTGTTGCATTGATTTATCTTGCTGTAGTTCTGGTTGCTATCGCGATTAACGACAATTCCAATGCCTGCGAAAGCTTATGCGGTATTCTTACAGAAATTCTCTTAGGCGTTGTAGGTACCGTATTTTCAGCTTTAGTTCTTTTGTCAGTTTCCTTTGCTGCTACAAGTATTATCGGCGCTATCGTTATCGGTGTACTTTTGCTTTCCTTTGGTCTCACCGTAACCGGCACTGCTTGCTTGGTAAGATGCTTCGCTAATTGCAGATGTGATTGCTCCTGCGCTTGCAGTTGTTCCTGCGAACGCACCTGTGGCGAATAATATTTGGAACAATATTGAAAAAATCTGGGCTTCCGTTTAAGCGGAAGCCCTTTTGTATTTATTACTTATTTGTGTCGAAAAAATTCTTAATAAGGTCGGCAAGCTTTAACATTGTGTCGGGAGAGCCTGCATAATAAGCTGTGGGACATTTATCAAGATATTCACCGAATCCCTTTTCATAAGCTTGATAACGTTCAACATAAGCAGGATCATTGAAATACTGCCAATCTATTTCCATTTCAAATCCGATGTTGGCATTTGAGGTCTTCTCACCGCCGATTATATTTCCGTTAATATCAACAACAGCCTGCTGTTTCATACATTCGCGTATTATGCCTATTTCGTCAACACGGGCAGAATTGAAGAAGAACGAGGGCTGGATGATAACTGTATCGAAAATATCGGTAAGATTTACAACATATCCAAGGTTTTTGGAGGAAGATGCAGCTTCATGATAATAAGGTATCCAAAGCATATTTTTGCCATAGGCATGAACAACATCCGAAACTCTGCGCATAGATTCAACAATGGGGTTATTGAAATTCTGCTCGGGAACAGAAGGATCGAATTTAGTATATCCTGCAGTAACAATATCCTCGTTAGCATAATATATACCTTGAACATTATTTTCCCAAATCTCAGGAGAAAGAGTCGCTTTGAGATTATGAACAAGAGATATCCAGCAATCGGCAAAAAGATGAGTTAATGCATGGAGACATTCGCTTGAAGGAACCGAGAACCACAATCTTACATCGGGCTTGATAGCAACCAAACGATTGGCAAGAGCAACCGAATCATTGATGTAATCCTGAACATGATAATTAGCGGTGATCCTTGCCTCGGCGGTTGCAAAATACTCAGATTTGATTATTTCAAAGCGATTAGGATCCCCTACCATATCAGGAGTCATATTTTCAATAGTTTCTTTGGTTATAACCTGTTTAACATTACCGTCGGAATCGGTATAACGGTTATAGGTAACAATAGGTATCAGCAAAATTTCATTCGTTGCCGAAAGAACAGTTTTTAATTCATCATCTGTGGGCAGATAATATTTTGTTCCGCTGTAGCCGTTATAACAAATATAAAGCAAAACGCCTTTATGCATCTGCTGTTTTTTGATAATTTCAGGAGTTGGTTTCATAATCTTTTCCCTTTCCATCCTTTGTTTTTATGTCTTATACCACATTTTTTTCAAAATGTAAAGAACAATGTAAAATTTTCACATCGAGAATATATCAATATATCTATAAATTGACAAAAATGCACAAAAGGCATTTACAAAATTAAATATCCGTGATATAATTATAGGTAGTGAAAAATACACTTTATTTTTTGAAAAGAGAGTAACAGAAAAATGAAGCAGAAATTTGATTTTTCAATTGTGGACGGTATTTTGGCAAATTATCCAAAAGATGAATCCTCCACAATTGCCATACTTCAGGATATTCAAGAGCATTATCATTATCTCCCGAGAGAAGTATTCTCTTATGTTGCAAGAGCTATCGGTATAGGCGAAGCAAGGCTTTACGGTGTTGCAACATTCTATGAGAACTTTTCTTTGGAACCCAAAGGAAAATATGTTATACGTTGCTGCGACGGTACCGCCTGCCATGTACGCGGTTCTATTCCTATATTGGAGCGTTTGCGCAGTGATCTTGGCTTGACAGGTCAAAAAAATACTACCGATGATTTGAGCTTTACCGTTGAAACGGTTTCCTGCTTGGGTGCCTGCGGTCTTGCTCCCGTTATTACCGTAAACGGAACAGTTTATCCTGCAATGACTCCCGACAAAGCAACCGAGCTTTTGAAGGAATTGCGCGCACAAATCGAAAAGGAGGCTGAAGAAGCATGAAACGGTTAAATTCAAGAGAAGAATTGATCGGTCTTCGCAAAATGTGCGAGGAAGCTCTGGCAAGAGAAACAAAGAAGATTCTTGTCTGCGGCGGTACAGGCTGTGTTGCAGGCGGTTCTTTGGAGATATTTGATAACTTAAAAAATATTCTTGAAGCAAAGGGAATCAATGTTGCGGTTGAGCTTCAGGAAGAAAAGATACATGACGATGTTGTAGGTATCAAAAAAAGCGGTTGCCACGGGTTCTGTGAAATGGGACCTTTGGTAAGAATCGAGCCTCAGGGCTGGCTTTATACAAAGGTAAAGCCCGAGGATTGCGATGAAATCATTGAAAAAACCATAATAAACGGCGAATGTATTGAAAGATTGGCATATTGCCAAAACGGCGAAATATTCCGCAGACAGGATGAAATTCCCTTTTACAAAAAACAGACAAGAACTGTTTTGGAGCATTGCGGTCACATTAACGCAGGCTCGATAAAGGGCTATCTTGCAGTTGGCGGATATGCTGCTTTGGAAAAGGCTTTGTTTGATATGACACCCGACGGAATCTTAAACGAGGTTTCGGAATCCAACCTTCGCGGACGCGGAGGCGGCGGCTTCCCCGCAGGAAGAAAATGGAAATCCTGCGCACGTCAGGAAGCAACACCCAGATACATAGTTTGTAACGGTGACGAAGGTGACCCCGGTGCATTTATGGACCGTTCCATTATGGAAGGCGACCCTCACCGTCTTATCGAAGGTATGATAATCGCGGGTATTGCTATCGGCTCCAGCGATGGTTATATTTACGTTCGTGCAGAATATCCCTTGGCGGTAGACCGTTTGCGTACCGCTATCGCCCAGGCAGAAGAATTGGGACTTTTGGGCGAGAATATACTCGGAACAGGCTTCAGCTTCAATATGCATATCAACCGCGGTGCAGGCGCATTTGTTTGCGGCGAAGGCTCTGCTTTGACAGCTTCTATCGAAGGCAAGCGCGGTATGCCCAGAGTTAAACCCCCCAGAACAGTTGAACACGGTCTTTTTGACAAGCCCACCAACCTTAACAATGTTGAAACCTATGCGAACGTCCCTATGATAATCACCAAGGGTGCGGAATGGTACCGTTCCATCGGTCCCGAAAACAGCCCCGGTACAAAAGCATTTGCTTTGACAGGTACTATTAAAAACACAGGTCTTATCGAGGTTCCTATGGGAACAACTCTCCGTGAAGTTATTTTTGATATCGGCGGAGGTATGCGCGGCGATACAAAATTCAAGGCTGTTCAGATAGGCGGTCCTTCCGGTGGATGCCTTACCGAAAAAGACCTCGATGTTCCTCTTGACTTCGATTCATTGAGCAAGGTCGGCGCAATGATCGGCTCGGGCGGTTTGGTCGTTATGGATGACGAAACCTGTATGGTCGAAGTTGCAAGATTCTTTATGAACTTTACTCAAAACGAATCCTGCGGCAAATGTGTTCCCTGCCGTGAAGGTACCAAGAGAATGCTTGAAATATTGGAAAGAATCGTTGACGGCAAGGGCAGAGACGGAGATATCGAGCTTTTGGAAGAATTGGCTGATACTATCACCAACACAGCTTTGTGCGGATTGGGCAAAACTGCGCCCTCTCCCGTTATCAGTACCATTCAAAATTTCAGAAGCGAATATGAAGCTCACATTTATGAAAAGCGTTGTCCTGCCGGAGCCTGCAGTAAGCTTCGCAGATTTGTTATCGATCCCGAAATATGCAAGGGATGTTCCATTTGTGCAAGAAACTGCCCTGCTAACGCTATCAGGGGAGAAATCAAAAAGCCTTTTGTTATCGATCAGGATAAATGTATTAAATGCGGCGCCTGCGTAGGCAGCTGTAAATTCAAAGCTATCAGAGAGGAAGCGTGATTCGATGGAACTTAAAAATATGATGCAGGTCGACGGTGTTCCCGTTGCCATTGAAGGAGAACGCAACCTTCTTGAAATTATAAGTAAAGTGGGCACAGTTATGCCCGTATTCTGCTATCACAGCAACCTTTCCATTTACGGTGCCTGCCGTATGTGTATGGTAGAGGATGAAAGAGGCAGACTCATGGCGGCTTGCTCCACACTTCCTGCCCCCGGTATGAAGATCCGTACAAACACAGGAAGATTAAGACGTTACCGCAAAAATATACTTGAGCTTTTATTGGCGGAGCATTGCCGCGATTGCACTACTTGTGCAAATTCCGGAAAATGTAAACTTCAAGACCTTGCGGCACAGTTCGGTATAAGCGAAATTCGTTTTGAAAACACCCGTTCCGCTATGCCCAAGGATGAATCCTCGCCCTGTATTATAAAAGACCCTGCAAAATGTATTCTCTGCGGTGACTGTGTAAGAGAATGTAACGAAGTTCAACGTGTTGGTGCAATCGATTTTGCTCACAGAGGTTCTAATGTTACCATAAGTACAGCATTTGATATTCCCCTTTCCGAATCTCTTTGTGTAGGCTGCGGTCAATGCTCGGCTGTCTGTCCTACAGGCGCTATTGTTGTAAGAGATGACACAAGCAAGGTTTGGAATGCTATCGACAGAAAAGACACATTTGCAACCTGCGAAATTGCTCCTGCTGTAAGAGTAGGTATCGCTCAAGAATTGGGCATGGGCGACGGTGAAAATTCTATGGGTATCATTGTTGCCGCATTGCACAGAATGGGCTTTGACAGGGTTTATGATACCTGTACCGGCGCAGACTTGACTGTTTTGGAAGAAACAAAGGAATTTATCGACCGTTTGAACAACGGCGGAAAGCTTCCCTTGTTCACATCCTGCTGTCCTGCTTGGGTTCAGTTTGTTGAAAAGAAATATCCCGAAATGATGCCTAATGTTTCCACCTGCAAATCTCCCATGAGTATGTTCTCGGCTATTATCAAGGAATATTTCAAGGATCAGCTTCCCGACGGAAAAACAAAGCATTTCCATGTGGCATTGATGCCTTGTACTGCTAAAAAGTTTGAATCCCAGAGAGAAGAATTCCGTATGCAATGCGGTCCTGCAACCGATGCGGTTATTACAACTCAAGAATTAATAAAGATGATTCGCGAATCGGGTATCGTATTCCGCGAATTAGAGCCTGAAAGCGTTGATATGCCCTTTGGCGCAATGTCCGGTGCATCCCTTTTGTTCGGTGTAACAGGCGGTGTTACCGAAGCAGTATTGCGCAGAGTTTCCGAGGACAGCTCCAGAACCACATTGGCTGAAATAAGCTACAGCGGTGTACGCGGTATGGAAGCAGTTAAGGAAGCATGGATACCCTACGGCGATAAAAAGCTTCATATCGCTGTTGTAAGCGGATTGGGTAATGCAGAGGCTCTTATCGAAAAGATAAAGAGCGGCGAGGAGCAATATGACCTTGTAGAGGTCATGGCTTGTCCCGGCGGATGTATAAGCGGTGCGGGTCAGCCCTATATCTCATTCAGACACCGCAAGAAGCGCGGTGAGGGACTTTACCGTGCAGACCGCACAAGTACAATTAAGCGTTCTCAGGATAACCCCATGATGCAGAAGCTTTATGACGGCATTCTTAAGGACAGAGTTCATGAAATACTTCATGTTCACTACAAAAGCAAGGAACAGGAATAATCAAGCCATATGTATATCAGCGAAAATATAAAATATATCGGTGTGAACGACCGGAAGATAGACCTTTTCGAAGGTCAATACATCGTTCCCAACGGAATGGCATATAACTCCTATTTAATAACAGACGAAAAAATCGCTGTTATGGATACGGTAGATAAAAATTTTGCAGAGGAATGGTTGAAAAATCTTTCAGATGCGTTGGAAGGAAGAAAACCCGATTATCTTATCGTTCAGCACATGGAGCCCGACCATTCGGCAAATATCCTCAGATTTTCACAAGAATATCCCGAAGCGATTATCGTTTCTTCTTCAAAAGCCTTTGCTATGATGAAGAATTTCTTCGGAACCGATTTTTCTGACAGAAGAATCGTTGTAGGCGAGGGCGACAAGCTTGATCTTGGAGGACGTGAGCTTACATTTGTAACAGCTCCCATGGTTCATTGGCCCGAGGTCATTGTTACCTATGATTCCAAGGACAAGGTTTTGTTTTCGGCAGACGGATTCGGAAAATTCGGTGCCTTGGATGCAGACGAGGATTGGGCTTGTGAGGCAAGAAGATATTATATCGGCATTGTTGGAAAATACGGAACACAGGTTCAGAATCTTTTGAAAAAGGCATCGGGATTGGACATTGAAATAATATGTCCTCTCCACGGTCCGATTTTGAAAGAGAATCTTTCCTACTATTTGGGATTGTATGATACATGGTCGAGCTACAAGCCCGAAAATGAAGGAATCGTTATCGCATATACCTCTGTTTACGGCAACACAAAAAAGGCTGTCATGAAGCTTGCAGAGCTTCTTGAAAAGAAGGGCTGTATGGTTGCAGTAAACGATTTGGCAAGATGCGATATGGCAGAAGCTGTTGAGGATGCATTCCGTTACAGCAAGCTTGTCCTTGCTACTACAACATATAACGGCGACATCTTCCCTTTTATGAAGGAATTTATCAATCATCTTACCGAACGTAATTTCTCCAACCGAAAAGTAGCTTTCATAGAAAACGGAAGTTGGGCTCCCATGGCTGCGAAAGTTATGAAGGAAATGCTTTCCAACAGCAAAAATTTGGAGATTTGCGAAGTTGCCGTTAAGATAATGTCCGCATTGAACGAAGAAAGCGAAAAGCAGATCGAAGCACTTGCAAACGAGCTTTGCTCTGAGGCTTCCTCCGACGATAGCACTTCTTCGGAAGAACCTAAGGCAACAAAGAAATTCGTCTGCAAGATATGCGGATATGTTCATGAGGCTGATGAGCTTCCCGATGATTTTAAATGCCCTCTTTGCAAGCAAGGGATAGAATTTTTCGAAGAAATCAATTAATACACATAAAGGAGATTCCTCAAATGAAAGAAAATTACATGGTTTGCAATTGCAAGCAGGTTAGTTATGTTGACATCGCAGAAGCGTTGATCAAGAGCAGAAAGTTTGATGATGTTCTTCAGGCTTTTGAAGATGTTCAAAAGGTTACCCATTGCTCAACCGGTTGCGGCGGATGCCACAACAAGGTACTCGATATTATTTCTGAGCTTTTGATGGGTCCCGAAAGAACCATATAAGTTTAATAACAACATAAAATCCGAGGAATGTATCCCTCGGATTTTTATGTTATACCCATAAATTAATTATTTTGAATAAACCTTCATTGAGGTTCCGCAATCATGCACCCAAATGTCCTTAGGAAGCTTTGAAAACTTAAAGGACACGTAATAATCCCCTGCGGCACCGCTTAAATTCATTATCTGAATAATATATACCACCCAAAACCATTCGGCAGGTACAAAAGCATTTAACGCGCCAAGAACGATACCCCAAACAACAACGGGGGCGAGGGCTATGATTATATAGGTCTTCTTGTCGTAATAATCGTTGCTTCCTGCAAAAGCATACATACCCGTGAAGCCGTATTTTACCTTTTTGGTGCCTGCAAGCTTCATGGTTATACCGTGAACAAGTTCATGTAAAATGGTATAAGCGAATATACCCAAAAGAAGAGCACCCATGTGAAGCATATATTCGCCAAATTCCTTTGAGCTGTCAAAAAGGGTTGAAATAGGAATATAAAAGTTCATAGGAACCGCTAATAAAACGGCTATCGCTATTGCCAAGCCGTTAACCAAAAGAGCAAGCTTTTTATTCTTTTGAAGGTCAACAGAAAGAATCTCATTATACCCTTCGGGAAGATTTTCAAGTGATTTCATTTTTTCCTTTCTCAATACCAACGCATTTTCTTTACAACAGTATTGCCGTCTATATTAATAAAGCTTTGTGAACCGTTATACCCTGCCTCGATTTGATGACCGTCGATTATGGCATAAAGGGAAAGAGGTGCCTCTATAAGTGCCTCGTATTCATCGTAAACATTACCGTTTATAACGAGTTCATCTGTCTTTTTCACACGGCGATAGGTGATAGTATAGCCGTTAAATTCGGTTTCAGCTAAAACACGGAATTTTTCGTCAAGATTTGCCATTCTAAGAGGAGTAGAATTAACAGGCTGTTGAACATTTTCGGTTCCGTCAAAGGTTGGAACAGGGACAGAATCGGGCAATATAGCAGGAAGCTTTGAAAGCTTATTGTAATTTATAATGCCGTTCACCAAGGAAAAGATAACCCAGCCATGGAAAAGAATATCCAGAAGAGATTCAATTGCAAAGCCATTGAAGGTAAGCATTGCAATAGTATCAGCCGAGAAGAATATTAAGGCAAAAATCATCCAACCTATTTTCAGCTTTTTGCTGAATATCCAGCTAAGAAGATAAAGCACGATAATTATTACTGAAATAACAACAGTAATAATCAAAAACGAATCATCAAGATATACCATATCCTCAAGTCCATCGGCATAATATTCCGCAGGATATTTTCCGCACATGAACATTCCCAAGTCTACCAACACATAAGGAATATAAGCAGAAAACAAGAAATAGGTGCCGCTCTGTGCAAGTAAAAACACTATATTTAATGCAGAGAAAATCACAATAAGCAGAATATTGGAACGTGCATTAAGGTATTTAGACAAGTAAGTCTTATACTGCAAAGCTTCGGGAGTTGTTTGGGTACTTTTAAAATTATTATTCATAATATCCTCCTTTTTGCATCCTGACAATATGATATAGCAATCTTGGATAATTGTCAAGAAAAGGGTTTTCTCCTATAAAATTTAATCGTAAAAATATCTTTACTTTGATGTTATTTTCAAAATATTTGACTACATCATGCACAACGGGAATAATACTTTTCTTAAATTTCCTATGAAATACAATTGGTATATGCACATATCCAGGATTTTGAATGGATATCAGCAATTGCCGAAGCATTGTATTTCTCGGCTAATTTAATATTCATCAATCGAATCTCTCTGTGTGGGTTATACTAGGTAGGCATATCCTATGCAAGTGCTTTTCCAATGTATCTTTTTCATTTTTCGATCTTAGGAAGATTGCTGTTAGGCTTAATGTCGATATCAGAAAAGAAATAATCAGCCCATCTAGCTGAAGAATTGAATTGTTTATCAAATCGTATACCAAATAAATAAAAATCGGGAGAGAAAATAATATTGCAATAAAAAAAGGCATTAAAAACAAAAAAGTTTTCCCAAATCTGTATGTGACAATTACCCTATTGTTTTTATCAACAACATATTCGCCGAATATATATTCGATTGAATATCCATCTGTACGTCCGACCAAAGGCAAATGATGCCCCAAACGAAATTTTTTGTTGTTTCGTTTTACCACAAAGACATCTAAATCTTGATAACCTTTATCAAACTTTCTATGTATCATACACATTTTTTCGAGTCGAGATACAAATTCTTTTTCCGAAAGATCAGTATTGATGCTATTCATATCCATCTCACCTTTGCTCTAAATATAACACATTTTCTTGTTAACTGTAACAAATAAGCAAATTTTTTACAATATCTATTTTTCCGCCGAAATTTGCATCTGACAATATACCGTGACAAACAGAACCTAATTTTTCCGTTAAATATCTTGATGCCTGGTTATTTGCAGAAATTTGCGCAGAAACTCTTATAATCCGAGAGTATCAAACACATTTTTAAAACAGCGATATCACTGATAAAACCTCCGTTTACAAGAGTAATTCCCCATGAGGTATCACTCTTAATACGGTCAATATGTATAGCAAGCTGTTCCTCACTATGAGGCATACAAGGTCCTGAAACAAATTCTATTTCAGGCTTTTAGAGAGATATTTAATATTTTTCAAATCCTCCGTCTCGATTTCTCTAAGAATCAAACAGTTGGTTTTTAAAACATGAGCTGACATATTTTTACCCCATTAATTATCCTTGATTTGAGGATTGTTTTGCAGGATTTTTACTTTGCATTCATCCCATGTGCAATCAACAAATTTTGATTTGTAAACTCTAATTAAAAGCTTACCGTTAAGCATCAAATTGACTTTATCGGATTTTTCAGTAATTGCGACAATATCAGAATAACTATAAGTGCCTTGAGTATTTTCTTCGGTTATAACGATTTTATCGTCCTCAAAATCTACCGTTCTTACCCAAGAGGTTTTTCCGTATACTTTAACATATCGTTTGTATTGGTATTTAACCGACATAATATGCATTACAAAGGCACGGTAAAAACAGAATAACCCCAACAAAAAATAAAATACAACATAGCTATAAGCCGAAATAATGAACGATTGAATACACAACCAAATAGTCACGAGAAGCAAGATGCACCACATTACAAGCATCGCCAATCTTATTCCCCTAAAGCGGCTTTCGTTTGCCCATTGCTTCAGCAACTGCCAATCTACTGAATATTGATTTTTCATAGAAGCTTCTCCTTTAACTTTTTAAATATATTTTAACATATATATGCCAACGATACAATGTTTTACTGTTAACAATTTAATTATAGCATACAAAAATACGGTCCGCAACCGCTTTCATGGGTTTTAATATATGTCCACTTAAAATCTTTATCAGTAACATAAACCTCCACGAAATCGTCTAATGCTTTGGCAGAATTTAAGTTACAAGTCGCCTCATTAGTCGTTTCGTCATCAAACCAATTAATATAAATTGCATTGTGCTTTTCTATCGTATCGTATGCGCTTCGAGCTTCATCACCAACTAAATATTGACTATCGCTCTTTAATCCCCAAGAAAAAATATGCCATATATAATTCCCCGTGGATTTAACATATTTATCTATATCTTTTTGTGATATATCCTTAGCGAAAACTTCAAGCCATTTACTATAAAATTCAGCTTTAGTCAAATCGAATCACCGCCTTGTGGTTACTTGTAACATAATAAAATTTTAAATCTCCAAGCTTCCAACTTGGAGATTTTTAAACTATTTTCTCGTAAAAAACAGCAAAGAACCACAAACGGCAGGAATAACCATCATAGCAACCGAAACGATTTTTGCTTTTTCCTGTTGTTCAGGTGTCGGAAACATCTCCAATGAACCTGTGAAAAAATACATTAGTCCTAATAAAAATATAAAGCAAATTATGATACACAAAATTATTCTTACTATTTTCATAAAATCACCTAATATTTTAGACTTTAAAAAGGCTATTGAAAGCTTTCTTCAGTACCGTCATAATCCTTCCACAAATACCACCAATGCTCGTCGAGCTTTTCACCTCTAATAATATTGTTACCGTCAGTTTGTTCGTATAAATATTCTTCAGTTTCGCCAAAAAGGACACCGTTGCGTGTATAAATCAAGCTCCAATATTGACCGCCCAACATTCCCTGAGCATCAATATTGAATTCCACATAATCTTCCCTAAGATTATATGAATAATAACGTTCCTTGTAATGCCCGGAAATATCCATTTGCTTGATTAATAAATCAACCGCTATTTCTTCCAAATCCTCACGGTTATTTTCGAGAAAGCTTTCACACTCATCTTTTGCAGAACTGTAAGTTTCCGGAGCGAGGGCATTAAATAATAGAAAAATACAAATTAATACAGTAAGAATTATTGTAACAGTAGCTATAATTCCTTTTTTCATTGAACTCCTCCCTTTTCCTCAAAGAAGCATAGAAAAATCTCTGAGTTACATAATGAAAAATTCTAATCTTTTCTTTTGCTATGCGCCCAAGCAACTGAACCATATGTAATTATACCTATACAAATGCCGGGGTTGAAATTTTGAAAGCCTTCGATAATGAATAAAACTATATCAGCAAGACCATAAATCCCAAACATTACTGCAAAAATAAACTCACAAATATTCAAAAACCATTCCGGGCAGCTTGGATTTCTTACCTGAACATATACAACTAAAAACGAACCAAAGAACCAAAAGACAGAAACAATCGGTGTGGCAAGTATTAAATTTGTTTTATCTTCAGCTTGCCCAAAGAACACAAAAAGCAAATACGCAATAGCAGATATCAATAACGGAATCATTATTGACAATTTCTTATTATTAAACATTTTGTCAAGAATCTTTCTCATGATGCACCTCCACTAAAATGAAAGAATTAATGATATTTTCAAAAAGAAATTAACAAAATCTCTTTTATCTAAGTTCGATAATATCATATCGTTAATTTAAATTCAACACAAGTCATAGAAATGTTACATTAACAAAAGCTTCTGTAAGCTGATACTTTTATATTAAACCTAACCAAGCAATTCCAAAAACTACAAATATAATAATAAATACAGTTAATAAAACAATGGATATACTTCTCATTGTTTTGTTAACTGAAATCTTAGAAGATACAGCAGAGCTTATAATCCCGGGTAAGGCTGTGACACAATAGAACATTCGATAAAACAAGAATCCCAAATAATCAGACCCGCTTGTACTTTGCAAACTATTTATATAACTGTATTCCTTTATCATATCATATGTTAACACCGCTAATGCAACAAGAACAAGGACTGAAAATGCAAATGAAATTATTGCAAATACTTTCTTTACCATATCATCACCGCCTTGGGTGTATTATAGCATAAAAGCGGTGTGGGTGCAATAACTATTCATTATTCATCAGCGAAGCGGCTTCAATATTCATTATTCATTTGAAAATCCGTTCTTATTTAATTAATAATGAATGATGAAAAATGAATAGTGAATAATACAAACAAAAATCCGTCCTCT
>CAZYRT010000029.1:0-19470 GCA_964650045.1 uncultured Ruminococcus sp. | reverse complement strand
GACTAGGTTTTATTTATTATTTTGGTTGTTTTTTATTAGCTTTCTTTATAATATTGCGCGATTGTTCAGCGCGGTCACCATAGAATTGTATCATATCGGGGTTATTTTGTCAAATAAATTATAACCAATATCTTGATTAATTTTTGTGAAGGCTATATAATATATTAGTTGAGTTAAATATTTTTAAGGAGGAATTTCCATGCTGAATGAATATACTTCCGAATATAAAAACAAAAAGGTTGGCTTTGTGGGAATGGGTGTTTCAAACCTTCCTGTTATAAAGCTTTTTATAAAATCAGGGGCGCAATGTATCGTTAGAGATAAAAACGATATTTCGGACCGTGATTTTTATTCCGACCTTGTTTCCCAAGGTGTTGAATTTATTATGGGAGAGAGTTATCTCGAAAATATTGACGAAGCTCTCCTTTTCCTTTCTCCTGCAGTACGTCCCGACCTTGATGGTCTCGATGAAGCAAGAAAACACGGTACAAGGGTAACCAGCGAGATGGAGGAGTTTTTCCGTCTTTGCCCCTGTAAAAAGATAGCTGTAACCGGAAGCGACGGCAAGACCACGACTACCACATTGATAGCAAAGCTTCTTTCTGCTCATGGCTATAAGGCATGGCTTGGCGGTAATATCGGCGTAAACCTTTTTGCAACCCTTGATGATATCAAAGAGGATGATTTTGCTGTTGTGGAGCTTTCTTCCTTTCAGCTTATGAAGCTTTCCCAAAGCCCTGATATTGCTGTTGTAACAAATGTTGCACCCAATCATCTTGATTGGCATATAAATATGAGAGAATATGTTGATGCCAAAAAGCGTATTTTCTCTTTCCAAAATTCGAAATCTATTTTGGTTTTAAATGAGGATGACCAATATTTTGATGAATTTTCAAGGGAAGCAAAAGGTATTCTCCGTACAATTTCGGGTAAAGTAAAAACAAATGGCATTTACTTTACCGAAGAAGGGATCATGGACGGTGAAGCGCTTATAGTTCCTGATTCTGAAATCAGAATTGTAGGCAGACATAACCGTTATAATTATTCCGAAGCATATTCTGCTGTTCGTGATTACGTTTCCATTGAAACTCTTTTAAAGGTTGCCAAAGAGTTTGGCGGTGTTGAACATAGAATTGAATTTGTAAGAGAAAAGGACGGAGTTAAGTATTACAATTCCTCTATCGATTCAAGTCCTTCCCGTACAAAAGCCTGCCTTGAATCATTTAAAACTCCCGTTATCGCTATTTCGGGCGGATATGACAAAAATATTCCTTACGATCCATTGGGAGAATTATTTGTAAGAAAGGTTAAGTTTGCCGTTCTTTGCGGTGCAACAGCTCCTAAGATAGCAAAAGCTCTTGATGAATCGGGATTTAAGGATTATAAAATAGTTTTGGATTTTAACGAGGCTGTGAGTCTTGCAAAATCAAAGGCTGTTTCGGGTGACAGTATTGTGCTGACTCCTGCTTCGGCAAGCTTTGATATGTTCCGTAATTTTGCCGAACGAGGCAATGTTTTCAAGGAAATCGTTAATTCGTTATAAGGAGGATATATGGAAAAGCTATATACTCTTGTTGAAAATCTGACAAAATATCCTGCTGTATCTGGATTTGAAGATATGGCATTTGCGGATTTGAAAAAATATATTGATTCGTTGAAGCTTTTTGATGAAATGGGTACTACATCGGTGGGAAGCTTTTATGGCATCCTTCGTTGCGGTAAGGTAAATGCGCCTTTGATACTTTGTGATGCTCACCTTGATACCGTGGGCTTTGTGGTAACCGAGCTTTGCGAAGGCGGCTTTCTCCGTGTGGCTCCTATCGGAGGTATCGCAGGAAAAATCCTGCCCTCGGCTGAGGTTAACATATACGGCAAGGAGACTATTAAAGGTATTTTTGCTTCAACACCTCCTCATCTTCAGCAGGCAGGCGAAAGCGAAAGAAAAATAGAAGTAACCGACCTTTGTATCGACACAGGTCTTTCCTTGGAGGAATTAAAAAAGATAGTCCGTGTGGGTACTCCTGTGGGCTTTCCCTGCAAGCTTCAAAAGCTTTTGGGTGATTATCTTGCGGGTGCAGGCTTTGATGACAGAATGTGCGCCGCTTCAATACTTCGTGCCTTGATGATGATTGATAAGTCTCAATTGAATGTTGATATTGCTTTTCAGTTTTCGGGCGGTGAGGAAACGGGATATAAGGGTGCAATGACCACAGCCTACCGTTTGAATCCTCAGAAGGCTATTGTTGTTGATGTGACCCATGCTTTTGTTCCGGGCGCTCCCAAAACAAGAGAAGGAACAAAGGCAGGCAAGGGCTGCGAAATATGCTTATCACCTCAAACCAACCGTGCCTTTACCAAATTTGCAATATCGGTTGCCGAAAGGGAAGGCTTGCCCTATCAGCTTGCTTCTGCTCCTGTCAGAACGGGAACAAATTCCAACGCTGTTCAGACAACACGTTCGGGAATACCTACATTTTTGGTTTCCATTCCCTTGAAAAATATGCACACAATGAGCGAGATAGTTAACATGAATGATTGTTTAACGGTTTCAAAGCTTTTGTCTGCTGTTTTGACTTCTCTTTAAGGAGGATGAGTATGAAAGAGCTTCTAAAGAAATATTGCGATATACTCGGTCCTTCGGGTATGGAGGACGAAATCCGTAATGCCATTATAGAGGATATTAAGGCTTCGGGTTGCCAATATGAATGCGACCCTGTGGGTAATCTTCTTGTTTTCAAAGAGGGAAAGCAGAGAAGAAATAAAAAGGTTCTCTTTTCGGCTCACATGGACGAAGTGGGCTTTATGGTAAAATATATTGACGAGGAAGGTTATGCCTGGTTTGATGCTGTAGGCGGTATTGACCGCAGAGTGGTAAGCGGCAAACGAATACGCTTCTGTGAGAACAATGTTCACGGTGTTATAGCTTCCAAATCGGTTCATATACAAACACCTGAGGAAAAAGGCAAATGCGAGCCTCTTACCGAAATGCATATAGATATTGGTGCCGGAGACAGGGAAACCGCCTTGAAATATATCAATGTTGGGGATTGCGCTGTTTTCGAGCCTAATTATACCGAATTTGGCAACGGTTTGGTTTGCTCAAAGGCATTGGATGACCGTTTCGGCTGCGCTGTTTTGGTGGATATGATAAACAGTGAACTTGAATATGATACCTATTTTGCCTTTAATACCTGTGAGGAAATCGGCTGTGACGGCGCAAAGGAAATATCCTTCCGTTTGCGTCCCGATGTTGTTATAGCTTTGGAAACAACAACGGCGGGTGATATTGCAGGTGTGCCTAAATCAAAATGTGCCTGCTCATTGGGAGAAGGTGCAGTCCTTTCTCTTATGGACAGAATGACTATTTACGATAAATCCCTTTTGGACGAAGCTGTCTCGGTTGCAGAGGAAAAGGGCATCAAATGGCAATATAAAAATGTTGTGGCAGGAGGCAACGAGGCAGGAATTTATCAAAGAGAAGCTTCAGGCGCAAGAGTTCTTGCCATAAGCGCACCTGCAAGATATATCCATTCTCAGTCCAATGTTCTTTCCATGTCAGATATGGAGGCTGTTGCAGACCTTGCTTCGGCTATAAACGAAAGGAGTCTTGACTAATGTTAAATATATTAAAGAAATACCAAAATACCTTTTCGGTTTCGGGATTTGAAGGGGATTTGATGTCAACGATAATAGGTGATATTAAAGATAGTGTTGACAGCATCGAAATCGACGCCATGGGTAATGTAATTGCTTTAAAAAAAGGCAAAGACAGCTCCAAAAAAATTATGATTGTCGCCCACATGGACGAAATCGGTTTTATGGTAACAAATATTGAAGAAAACGGTATACTTCGCGTTGCCCCCATAGGCGGTATCAATCCTGTGGCTTCCTGCTACCATGAGGTTCGTTTTATAGACGGCACCGTCGGTGTTCTTATTGTGGAGGACGGTACAAAATTTGGTGAAATCAATAACAACAGGCTTTTTGTTGACATAGGCTGCGATTCTGCTTCAAAAGCAAAGCGCAAGGTTTCTGTGGGTGATGTCTGTGCTGTGTCTCCTTATTACAAAAAGCTTTCTTCAAAACGTATCGCTTCGAAAGCATTTGACGACAGAGTTTGCTGTGCTATGTCAGTGCACGTTGCATTAAATTGCGCTACTCCTGCTTATGATACCTATTTTGTGTTTACTGTTCAGGAGGAGGTCGGATGCAGAGGCTCAAAGCCTTCGTCTTTTACGGTTATGCCCGATTATGCAATCGCTCTTGATGTAACTCCTGCGCCTGCCTGCGGCAATCCCAATCACCTTACAGTAAAGCTGGGAGAGGGCGCGGCAATCAAAATCAAGGACAGCTCGGTTATCTGCTCTCCTAAAATGGTTGACAGACTTACCGAATTGGCGAAAAACAACAATATAAAACATCAGTATGAGGTTCTCCTTGCAGGTGGAACCGATACCTCTGCTATGCAGATTGCAGGATCAGGCTCACATGCTTGTTGTATTTCCTTGCCCACAAGATATGTTCATACCCCTGTTGAGACCATTGATATTGATGACCTTAATTCTTGTATGGAATTGCTCAAAGCATTTATTGAAAACGGAATGGAATAATAGAATATGTTTAGTGAAAAGATTTTAAAATTAGCAGAGGAATGCGAAAGAGAATTGACCGATGTTTTTGCCGAGATCGATAGAATAAGCTTTAAAAATACCGAAAAGGTCATGTCTATCTTCCGTGACAATCACCTTGCGGAACGCCATTTTGCGCCTACCTGCGGTTACGGCTATAACGATGACGGCAGAGATTTGTGTGACAAAATGTTTGCCGAGGCTTTCGGCAAGGAAGCGGGTTTTGCCCGTTCTCAGATCATTTCGGGAACCCATGCTCTTGCAATTGCACTTTACGGCTTGTTGCGCCCTAATGATACAATGCTTTCTGCAAGCGGAAAGCCTTATGATACTCTTGACAATGTAATTGGATTGGGCGGAAGCTGTAATAACGGGGACGGAAGCTTGATTGAATACGGTGTTAAATACCGTGATATTGATTTGATCGACGGCAAGACCCTTAATCTGCCCGAAATCAAAAAAACATTGGAATCCGATAAATCTATCAAGGTGGTTTTCGTTCAGCGTTCAAAAGGCTACGGTGACCGCAGAACCCTTACTGTAAAGGAAATCAACGAGCTTTTCGACCTTGTATGTGAATTTGAGGGTGTTTACCTTGTTGTAGACAATTGCTACGGCGAATTTTGCGAGGAAGAAGAACCTAAGGGTGACCTTTTGGTTGGTTCGCTTATTAAAAACGCAGGGGGCGGTATAGCCGAAACAGGCGGGTATATTGTGGGAACACAGCGTGCGGTTGACCTTGCATCCTACCGCATGACTGTTCCGGGTATTGGACTTGAAGCAGGTGCATCCATGGGTGCAACCAAGCCTATGATAAAGGGACTTTTTTTTGCTCCTCATATAACTGCTCAGGCTATTAAAACCGCACATTTTGCGGCGGCTATGTTTGAAAAACTCGGCTTTGAATGCGCTCCCTCCTCCAAGGAAAAGAGAAGCGATATTATTCAGACTATTTATCTGCACAATGCAGAAAATGTACTTAAATTCTGCCGCGGAATCCAAAAAGGCTCTCCTGTTGACAGCTTTGTAACACCCGAAGGCTGGGAAATGCCGGGATATAACGATTCTGTTGTTATGGCGGCAGGCGCATTTACCCAAGGCAGCTCTATCGAGCTTTCTGCAGATGCACCTCTGCGTGAGCCTTTTATCGTTTATTTGCAAGGAGGCTTGACCTATGAAAGCGGTAAGCTCGGTATTATGATAGCCGCATCCGAAATGATAGGTGAGTAATATGAGCCAAAAAGAAAAAATGCATTCGGGAGACCTTTATCTCCCTATGGATGATTCAATAATGGCAGAACAGCTTCAATGTCTGGAAAAGCTTTATGATTACAATTCGACCCGTCCTCTTGAGGGTAAAAAAAGAGACGAATTACTTAAATTCATGTTTGCCGAAATAGGAGATGGCTGTTATATAGAGCCTCCTCTGCATTCCAATTGGGGCGGCAAGTATGTTCATTTCGGCAAAAAGGTTTATGCAAATTTTAATCTTACCTTGGTTGACGATACCCATATTTATGTGGGGGATTACACAATGTTAGGTCCCAATGTTACCATTGCAACAGCAGGACATCCGATTTTGCCCGAGCTGAGAGAGCAGGGTTATCAGTATAATGCTCCTGTGCATATAGGTAAAAACTGTTGGCTTGGCGCAGGTGTTATCGTTCTGCCCGGCGTGACTATCGGTGACAACACCGTTATCGGCGCAGGAAGTATTGTAACCAAGGATATTCCCGACAATGTTGTGGCTGTGGGCAACCCATGCAGAGTTTTACGTTCCATTAATGACCGCGACAAGGAATTTTATTTTAAGAACCGAAAAATCGATATAGATTAAATCCAAAAAAGCTGACTTCAGATCACAGCCTTTTGTTCAAGATTTGCAACAATCGATTACATCATCACAGGTAACGGCATAGGAGAAAAGACCTCTTGCCATTCTGTTTGCCGCAGTTGTGTAAAAATTGTTTTCCGAAAAGAATTTTTCGGGAACTTCTGCAGAAAGAATCTCTCCGTCAAAGAAAAGGGCGCATCTGTCGGAATTGATTGCCGCAAATTCAACATCATGGGTTACGATAATAACCGTCATTCCGTCTTTTTTCAATTGCTGAAGATTCTCTCGCAATACCTTTTTTGAAAAGGCATCAAAGCCCTTTGTAGGCTCATCAAGCAAAAGTATTTTAGGTTTAGTCAAAAGCAATTTTGCCAAGGCGCATTTTTGCTGTTCACCTCCGCTTAAATCAAAGGGGTGCTTTTCTGCCAAATGGCTTATTCCAAGCTTTTTAAAAACGGCTTTTATATTCGCGCCCCATTCATTTTTCGGAATATCCGACATTTCCAATATACATTCCATATCCTCCCAAACGGTTTCCTTTAAGAATACCGTTTGAGGGTTTTGGGGAAGGAACGCAAGGTTGTTTTTGTATAGATTTTTGCCGTATTCCTTGATTGATTTACCGTTAATAAATATTTTGCCAGTATAAGGCTTTTCCAAGCCCGAAATGACCTTTAACGCAGTTGATTTTCCTGTTCCGTTTCCCCCTAGAATAGAGAATATTTCCCCTTGGTAGACCGTCATTTCGATGTCTTTTAATATATCCTCGCCGTCCTTTGCATACCTAAACCAAACATTTTTAAGGCGGACAGCTTCGTTTTTACTGTGGGTATATTCCTTAATTGCAATATAATCATTTCCGCGGAAATGTCTTTCAAGAAAATCCCGTCCTTCCTTAACTGTAAGGGGACATTGGTCGTCGGTTTTAAGGCTGTTGAATATCCTTGTGGCACTTGGCAGACCGTCGATCATTTTGTGGTTTTCGGGGAGAAGTCTCCCTATATTTCTGGGAGTATCAAAGAAGGATATTTTTCCGTTTTCCATAACCAAAACCTTGTCGGCAATAGGGAAGACCTCCTCCAATCTATGCTCTACCAAAATTATAGTCAGCCCAAACTCTCGGTTCAGCTTTTGCAATGTGGAGATAAAATCTGATGCGGCAATCGGGTCAAGCTGGCTTGTAGGTTCGTCAAGAATAAGAAGTCTTGGCTGCATGACCATAATTGAAGCAAGATTCAGCAATTGCTTTTGTCCGCCTGAAAGGTCATCTGTTTTGCTTCTATACCAATCCTGAATACCGAAATAGCTTGCCATTTCGCCAACCCTTCTGCGGATAATTGATGTGGGCACACCAAGGTTTTCCAATCCGAAGGACATTTCATGCCAAACCTTGTCTGTGACGATTTGGGTATCGGGATTCTGCAAAACATATCCGATTTCGGATGCGCTTTCGCGCTCGGTCAAGTCTTTTATATCCTTACCGTTATATATAATTTTTCCTTTTTGTTTTCCGAATGGGGCAAGCTCTCTTTTTAATAATTTTAAAAGAGTTGTTTTGCCACAGCCCGATTCACCGCAAACAACGATAAATTCACCTGAATTTACTGTTAAATTAATATCAGAGACTGCATTAACGTCTGAGGTGGGATATTTAAAGGAAAGGTCTTCGATTTTTATAATTTCCATAAGCTTACGTCTTTCAAAATATATATTAATAGAATAATACTGTATTGAGATTTTTTCAAGTGTTTTTGATGCCGTTTTTCACAAAAAATCTAAAAAACGCATACACTATTTTGTATATTACCTTGAATTGTTCATAAAATATATGATATAATAATTTCATAAATCCTTGTTTCGCAAGTATTTGCGCTTCGCGCTTAGTGCACTTGCGTGCACATTTATTATTGAATCACGGCTCAAAAATGCCATTGCGAGCAAGCATTTTTGTTTGTGATATAATATTACTAAAGTAAAACCGATTGGAGGCATAAACCGTGAAAATACAATTTATCGGTGCAACACATGAAGTAACAGGAAGCTGTACCTTGCTTGAGGTTAACGGCAAATATTATCTTGTTGATTGCGGCATGGAACAGGGAAGAGACGTTTTCCAAAATATTCCTCTGCCTGTGCCTGCTAATGATATTGAGGCTGTTTTTCTTACTCATGCCCACATCGACCATTCGGGCATGATTCCTAAATTATACCGTGACGGCTTCAAGGGAACGGTTTTTGCCACAGATGTGACTTGTGATCTGTGTAACATAATGCTCCGCGATTCAGCTCATATTCAGGAATCTGAAGCACAATGGAGAACCAAAAAGTCTCTCCGCACCGGCGGCGAGCCTGTTGAGCCTGTTTATGATATGAACGATGCTTTAGGTGCAATTTCACTTTTCAGACGTTGTAATTACGGTGAAAAGATCGCTACCGCAGACGGTATTATCGCAAGATTTACCGATATCGGTCACCTTTTGGGCTCCGCTTGTATCGAGCTTTGGCTTACAGAAGGTGATGTTCAAAAGAAGATCGTTTTCAGCGGTGACGTCGGCAACACCAACCAAGGCATAATCCGTGACCCTCAATTTGTTGAAGAAACCGATTATCTTGTTATAGAATCCACCTATGGAAATCGTTTACACGCGGAAGTACGCTCGGATGCGGTTGCAGAAATGGCGGCATATATTCAAACTGCAATGGACAGAGGCGGAAATGTTATTATTCCTTCCTTTGCCGTTGGCAGAACTCAGGAAATGCTTTATATGATCCGTGAAATAAAGCAAAAGGGCTTGGTAACAACAAGACCCAATTTCCCGGTTTATGTGGATAGCCCTCTTGCATCCGAGGCTACCGCAATATTCATGCAATGTAACACAGTTTGTTTTGATGATGAAACTCTCGCCTTGGTAAAGCAGGGAATCAACCCTATTTGGTTTGACGATATCCGAATTACTCAAACGTCCGATGAATCCAAGGCTATCAACCTTGATGATACTCCAAAGGTCATAATTTCGGCAAGCGGTATGTGTGAAGCGGGCAGAATACGCCACCATTTGAAGCATAATCTTTGGAAATCCAACAGTATCGTTCTTTTTGTAGGCTATCAAGCCGAAAATTCCTTGGGTAGAAAGCTTCAGAACGGTGAAAAATCGGTTACGATTTTCGGTGAAGAAATTACTGTTAATGCTCAAATCTGCACTTTGCACGGAACAAGCGGTCATGCCGACAGAGACGGTCTCTTGAATTGGCTTTATGGATTCAAAACACAACCAGAACTTATCTTTGTAAACCACGGTGATGACGATTCCTGTACCGATTTTAAGAACCTGCTTAATGAAAAGGGCTATTCTGCGGAAGCACCTTACAGCGGAACCGAATATGATCTTGCTTCGGGTAAAATGACTGTGTTTACCGAAGGAAGGGCAATCGACAGAGTCAGCTATTTCAAGGGCAACAGCCGTGCAGACGTTATTTATAATAACCTTGTTGCCGAGGCGGAAAAGCTTCTCCGCTTAGCGCAAACAAAGAGAGGCAGACCTAATAAGGATAACGGCAAGCTGACTTCTCAGATTCGCGAACTTATTGAAAAATGGAAAGATTAATTTTATATAAGGAGATTGTATTATGAGAATTTGTGTATACGGTGCGGCTTCCCCTACAATTGACCCTGAATATATCAGACAGGTCGAATTAATGGGCAAGGCATTGGCTGAGCGAGGACATTCACTTGTTTTTGGCGGCGGCGGTAACGGCTTGATGGGTGCGGCGGCAAGAGGCTTTCGCGATGGCGGCGCAGAAATTTTGGGTGTTATTCCTAAATTTTTCGATAACGAAAATGTTGAAGAAATCTGTGATTTTTGTACCGAGCTTGTAATGCCCGAAACAATGCGTGAAAGAAAGCAGATTATGGAGGATAACGCCGATGCATTTATCGTTGTTCCCGGCGGTATCGGAACCTTCGAGGAATTTTTTGAAATTCTTACATTAAAACAGCTTTGCCGACATAATAAGCCCATTGTAATTTATAATTTGCAGGGATATTATAACGAGATAAACGAGGTTATGAAGGCTTCAATCTCAAAGAATTTCATCCGCGAAAATGTCCTTGAGCTTTATTTGGTCACCGATAATTTGGAGGAAATTTTCCAATATATCGAAGCAACCGACGAAAAGATTCGTTCTGTAAAAGAGCTTAAAGACGGATGAAAAATTAATATATATTGAGTCGGGAGGGAATTAACCTCCCGATTTTTCGTGTGATTTTATTAAATTCTCACTTTTTGAGACATATTTTCGATTTTTGGGCTGTTGTTCCCATTGCCTTTTTGGTAGAATAACACCCGAAAACTAAATGCGAGGAGGGTTCGTTATGAGAACCAAATCTTTAGGACAATTTATTGCCGCATTACGAAAAGCAAACGGAATGACACAGCAGGATGTTGCAGAAAGGCTATCAACAAAAAACGAGGCTGTTCAATCTGAACAGCCTCTTAACTTTTTGGGGTATTAAATTACTGTGCAGCAGCAACCTTGGTGATGTGGGTGTTAACACCTTCATACCAGTAAAGGAAGCCCTCAACGTCGATAACGTCGCCTGCCTTGAGAGCTTCAACAGCCTTGTATACGTCGGTATCAGCGCCTGTGAGATACTTTTCAACGCAGAAGGTGTATTCTGCATCGCCCTTGGAAAGGGTTACATAAATATCTTCACCTGCAGTTTCATTTTGATAAGCGATAGAAACAACGGTCATACCCTTGAAGGAAACAACCTTGTTCTGATGCTGGATAAGCTCGTCCTTGCCGAGAAGGTCGGTAACATCAGTAGGTTCAGCAACCCAGTTGCCATCCATGATTTCGAAAGAGCAGTCGATAATTTCAACTTCGCCGGACCATGCAGCCTTATAGCCGGTAACCTTAATCTTGGTACCAACGGTAAGCTTTGCATAATCTTCTTCGGTGCAAGCCATTTCATACATGAAATATGCGCCGTCCTTGTCCTGAGCGTAAACGGTACACTTGTTGTCCCACCAGGATTGCTTGCCCTGAACGAATGCTTCGATAACAACAGCAGCTTCCAATTCAGCAGCATCATACTGAGCCCAGGTCATAACGCCTTCGGACTTTGCGTGGATGTCAGCTTCCTCGGAAACCTCAGAGCTTTCAGCAGAAGAAGCGGAAGAAGCTTCGGAAGAAGTGTCATCTTCGCTTGTGCAGGCAGCTAAACAGCCGAGACACATAACAAGTGCCATCAATAAAACCAATAATTTTTTCATTTTTTGTTTTCCTCCATAAAATTATGAATACAAGGGGGATTATACACCAAAAATTCCCACTAATCAATACCCAAACGGGATTTTTTTACTTTTTTAGCAACAAAATATACGATCATAATGATCCAAACGGTTACCAACGAACCAAGCAAAACCTTTGATTCGGTGGGCAAGGGACCTCGGTCGCCCTTTTCGGCTGAATTGTTGTTGACTACAATGGTATCAAGATGATATAACGCAGTTATGTCTGTATAAAGCTCTGACATATATTCCTCGTCAACAGTTTGCTTTCGCCTTGTGGACTTTGCCACATTCTCAACCATTTGACCTGCGGCATTACGCAGAGAGGTAGAGCCGTTGAAAACAGGGGTGACAAAGGTGTTTTCCATGTTTTCAAGCAAAAGCTTGGATGCATCTATCTTTACATGGTAATATGTGTCATTGTCCTCTCCGGATTTGGAAAGATAGTTTTTGTATTCTTCCGATTCCTGGGCTTTTGTTGTAACGGGAACGTATCCCTCTGTTTGGGAATAGCCTATCTGGATATTATTAGTCAAAAGATACTGAACAAACATCCATGAAGCCAAAACCTCCTGAGAATCCTCCTTATTAAAAACACAAACCGAAGGTCCTTGGGATATCATTTTGGGATTTTCGGTGTCAAATTGAGGAATGGGCATTACCACAGTTTCAAAATCAGCCTTTTGATCCTCGCTGATGTCGGAAAGAGGAGCATTTGAACCTATCCAGGTGGCACCTGCTGTTGAGTCGATTGCGAAAACACATTGACCTCTGTTGAAGAAGTTGCCCGGATAGCCCGAAATCTTAAAGGTGGAGAATGCACCTGTTTTTACGTGGTCGGAAACTGTATAAAGCAATTCCTTGGTTGTGTCGTTGAATATTAGGATATCGCCGTTATCGTTTGAGTATCCTGCTTCCTTCTGTTTCAGCATGGATATCATCATGTTGTCGGTGGATTTGTAGATAAAGGGTATAAGAACGCTTTGACCGTTTGCCTTGTAATTGCCGATTTCATCCTTTTCCAATGCTTTTTCTGAAACTTCCCAAATAAAATCCCATGTAAGTTTATCGGGGATTGTATATCCAAGCTTTTCCACAAGGTCTTTGTTGATATAGCAGGCTTCGGTCGAGCGCATATAAGGCAGAGCGTAATATTTATCCCCAAGTTTACATTCCGATAAAAATTGCGGAACTATCTCCTCTGCTTTAGGTGCATCGAACTTAATCTCGCTGCCGCCTAATCCGTATTTCTCATGAGCCATAAGGTCATCAAGAGGGACGACTGTGTTCTCACCTGTTATATAGGTTGCAATATGGTCGGGATAGGTTATACACACATTAGGCGTTGTGCCCGTAGAAATATTCGTTATAACATCGTTATAAATCTTACCGTAATCGTTATATAGCCTTAATGTGACCTTAATATTGGGATAGAGGGCTTGAAACTCCGAAATAGCCTTTTCATAAATATCTGTCTGCCGAACGTTGGTATCGTTCTTTGCCCAAAAGGTTATTTCATAATTTCTTGATGTGTCAAATTCATCGGGAATAACAAAGCTCAAGCTTTCTCTGGAGCCGTGGCATCCCGTTAAGGCAATCGGCAGGAGAAGGCATATCAAAAGGAAAATTGCCCTGAAGGCTTTTTTGTTAAACATAATTATCAGCCCTTTGTGCCGCCGCGGGCAACTCCTTCCATGATCTTGTTGCGGAAAATAAGGAACAGAACTATCAAGGGTATTGTGATGACCACAACAGCCGCCATCATTGCAGGAATGTTTTCGCGTCCCAAACCGCTTTCCCTAATTGTCTGTATACCGTTTGACACTAAGAAGTAATTTTCGTTGTCGGTAATCAGTCTCGGCCATACATAGCTGTTCCAGCATTCAATAACCTTTAAAATGGTTATGGTGATAACAGTAGGCTTGCATATAGGTATCAAGACCTTTAAAAGATATTTCAGATCCGAGGTTCCGTCAACCTTTGCGGCATAATACAATTCGTTGGGAACCTGAGCGAAATTTTCTTTTAGAAGATAAATGTAGAATACCGATGTTACCGAGGGCAGCACAAGACCTGTAAAAGTGTTTCTTAAATCAAGGTCGGTTATTGTAACAAAATTGGTGATCACAACCAATTCGGAAGGTATCATCATCATAGCCAAAAACAATGTGAAAACCAAATTTTTACCCTTAAAATCAAGTCTTGCAAAGGCAAATGCCGCCGAAACCGTTACAAAAAGCATTAATGCTGTGGTTATAACCGTGAAAATAACTGTGTTAACAACATAATCAAGCAGGGGTGCCGCCGTGAAGGCTTCCTTATAGCTTTGTAATGTAGGAGAAAGAGTGAATAATTGGGGAACCACCTCTTGGCTGTATTGGCTATAGGACTTTAAAGAGGTGAGTATCATCCAATAAAAGGGGAACAGCACGAAAATTCCCCATATACTCAAAAGTGAATAGGTTATGATATTAAAGGAGCTTTTGCGGATCTTGTCATTCCGCAGGAGCTTTTTGTAATCATTTTGTTTTTCCATTTCTGCTCCTCCCTTAATAGTGAACGTGTTTTTTGCTGACAGCAAGGTTTATGCAGGTTATGGTAAGAACGATTGAGAACAAGACAATAGCAGCCGCCGAAGCATAGGAGGGGAAGCCGCCTCCATCACCGTAAAGCATATCGTAAACATATCCAACGATTGTGTTCATTTCGGATGCGTTAAGGTTAGTTCCGAACAAAGCAACAGCATCGCTGTATGCCTTGAATGCGCCGATAAATCCCGTGATTATCAAATAGAAAAGGGAAGGAGAAATCATTGGCAATGTTATCTTATAGAATATTCTCCATTTTGATGTGCCGTCAACCTTCGCGGCGTTGTAGTAATCATCCTTAACCGAAGCAATAGCACTTGTTAAAATAAGGACCTTAAATGGCATAACCACCCAAATGGTATAAAAGCAAAGCACAAACATCTTTGCCCAATAGGGGCCTTCAAGAAAATCGATTCCCTGACCGCCGAAAAACTGAATGACTGTGTTTGCAAAGCCGTCGGTAAATTCATTTTTTTGGAACAGTATCATGAAAACCAAGCCCAAAGCCAGGGTATTGCAAACATAGGGAAGGAAATAAATTGTCTGGAAAAGACCTCTCAGTTTTTTAATGGAGCTTAATCCGAGAGAAATGAGCAGAGCGATACCCGTTGAAAGCGGAACTGTTATAACAACAAGAATAAATGTGTTCTTAACAGCCTGAAGAAAATAAGGGTCATGGAGTATATAGGAATAGTTATCAAGTCCGACTCCCGTATAGCTTTGGGAGGCGAAATTAAAGCTTTCCTCCAAGGAATAGATGAAAACATCTATTAAGGGATACACCATGAATACACCCAAAAACAGTATGGAAGGCAATAAGTAAAGCCAGCCTTTTGCATTTCTGTTTTCCATAGCTTACCTCGCTTAAATTATTCTCCGAAATAGATTCTGTTGCCGTTTGCCTTGTCAAACAGGAACACCTTGTGGGGTATAAGGTCAAAATTAACTGTATCACCCGTAATACCCGACATATTTTCAGAACGGATAATAGCTCTTATACATTCGTTTTCGCAATCCTTATGGGAGCAGACAACGCTGATATCTCTGCCCATAACCTCGATTCGGTGAAGCTTGCAGGAAAGCCTTCCGTTCTCATTTGGGTTAAATCCCTCGGGACGTATTGCAATAACAATATCCTTGCGGTCCTCGAATTTCACATCAAGAACAGCTTGGTCACCGATATAAAGCCGGTTATTCTTTATTTCACCGTTAAAAACGTTAATCGGCGGAGTTCCTAAAAATTTGGCAACAAACAAATTGGCAGGATCATCATAAACCTCCTGAGGCTTGCCTATTTGCTGAACAACTCCTTCCTTCATAACCACGATTCTGTCGGAAATGCTCATCGCTTCCTCTTGGTCATGGGTTACGAAAATAGTTGTAATACCCGTTTCCTTTTGTATTCTGCGGATTTCTTCTCTTGTCTGCAACCTCAATCTTGCGTCAAGGTTGGACAAGGGCTCGTCCAAAAGCAAAATTTTAGGCATCTTAACCAATGCTCTTGCAATGGCAACTCTCTGTTGCTGACCACCGGAAAGCTCATTAGGCTTTCTGTCCATTAATTCCTCAATCTGCACAAGCTTGGCGGTTTCATAAGCCATTTCATTCATTTGGGCTTTGGTAAGCTTGTCTGCACCCTTACGGTTCTGCAAAGGGAAGATTATATTCTGCAGCACAGTTAAATGGGGATAAAGGGCATAATTCTGGAACACCAATCCAACACCGCGGTTTTCTGCGGGAAGCTCGGTGACGTCCTCGTCGCCGAAAAATATCTTTCCTGATGTCGGCTTCTGCAAACCGCTTAAAAGATGCAATGTTGTACTTTTTCCGCAACCGGAGGGACCAAGTAGACCGATAAGCTCCCCATCGGGTATCTCAAAAGTAAAATCATTTACAGCAATAACATCTCCGCCCTGCTTTTTGTTGCGATTGGGATATTTTTTAGTTAAATTCTCTAATAAAACCTTCATTTTGCCTTTAACCGTCCGTTTCTTCAGTTAATAGTGTTATTTTATTCTTTTTTCCATATCCTGTCAACCGTTTTGAAAAAAACACACAAAGGTTGATAGGAAATATATCTGTATGGTCTATTATTTCTTGGACTTTCCTGGACTTGTTTTTGACAAAAAATGAAACACAGGTTTTTATTATCTTTAAGTAGTGGGAAAGGCAATATGGCAGATAAAATATCCTCAATAGCTTGTCAAGCATATTAGAAAATATAGCAACAGTCTCCATATCACCGATATAATCCAGCTTTTCCATAATTCCGCTGACGATGAATCTTATATCGGGGTGTGCATTTATAAGGATAACTTTACTGTAAAGGATTTCAAACCACAAAAGGCGATGACAGACTATGCTTTGTCATTGCCTTTTTCTCTTGATTGATTTTTTAATTTATTTTTAATTTATTTTTAATTTATTTGTGTTATCATATAATAAATGATTATAAAAAAGATATTTTTGAGCGTTGACGCAATAACGGCTTTGACAAAAAACTATCGGAAAGGAAAGCTCTTATGAAACGTATTTTCACAGTTATTCTTGCCGTGTTGATGGTTTTCTCGGGATTTTCAGTATTTGCCGCCGAGGATAGCCAAACCATTCTTCAAGGTGATGTAAACGGAAACGGCAAGCTGGATGCTACAGACTATTTTATAACAAAACGTGCTATTTTCGGAGCATATAATCTAACCGAAGAACAGTTCATAATCGCTGATGCAAGCGGAAACGGTACTTTAGAGGCACAGGATTATCTTATGATAAAGAAAATGATATTCGGAACTTATTCACCAAGTCAAAGCAATACTGCTGTAACCAAGATCGGCGAGGACATTCTCCTTTGCTATATTTCTGAAGCCTGGAAAGATATTTCCATTTCAAAGGAAGTGTTTCTTCCTTCGGTTGCCTATACAGTTGACGGAGAGATAATTGACTATATGTATGATTCATTTATCTTCCTTTGTCAGCCGAATTATCTTTACGATTGGGATTCCAACGGCGAAGCATATTTGAAGCCCTTTACCAAAACCGATTGGTCAAATTATATCTCCAACGAAGAATTTGCCTCCAACAAAAACATAAATGCTTTGGAATCTGCTGTAGGTGATGCAAAAAAGGCTTTGAACGATACCGATTACAAAGCAAAGGTGTATATGACCTTGTTCTATCCTGTTACGACCGTAACAAATTTTGGTACGGTAAACGGCAAGAATCTTGATCTTTCTATATTGGAAGACCGATATGCCGCAATGGAATGGATGGTTGACGAATCTATCCGTCAATTTAATTCAAAGAATTATCAAAATATCGAGCTTGCAGGCTTCTATTGGTTCTGCGAGGAAATGTATGAAACAGGCGGCGACGGCTTGAAGATAGCCAAGCATACAACCGATTATGTCCGTACAAAGGGCTTGATAACCACCTGGTGTCCTTATTACAAGGCATCTCAATACAACAATTATAAAGCATTAGGATTTGATATAGCCACCGAGCAGGCAAATTATTTCCCCGAACACAAGACCGATTGGCCCAATAAGGGCGGCTCGGAGCGTCTTGACGGTGTTGCCCTTGACCATCAACAATATGGTATCGGTGTAGGCATGGAAATGGCTGATACAGAGGTTGCAAGCGCCCTTGTGTTCAAGGAATATATGAAGGCGGCAATTGAAAAAGACTTTATGCAGACCGACCATATTTACTATATGAGCACAGGCCCCGAATTAATAAAATCCCTTTCGGAATCAAACAACAGCCTTCTCCGTACAACCTACGATGAGCTTTATAAATTTCTCAACCGCACCTTGACAGCAGATGAAATCTCCTTCACTGAAAAGCCTGTATATAAAAATACGGTTCTCACAGGTAAAAATGCTTTGTTTGCAGGTGACTCTATTTGTGCCGCAGGCTCTGATTGGCAGCATTCTGTTTACGGAGAAATCCGCGGATGGGCAGCAAGATTGGGTATAACCCACCAAATGGGCAATGTTGTAAATGCAGGTGAAGGATATACCACAATATCAAATTATGACCCTAACGGCAAGCATCTTGTAAACCAGCTTAAAGCCAATGCAAACGGTGATTTTGATTACGTTATATTGCAGGGCGGTGTTAACGATGCCTGGAATCTTGTGGATATCGGCAGCGTAACCTCGGACATGGATTCCGCCCTTGATGAATCCACCTTTGCAGGCGGTCTGGAAGCTACATTGCGTTATGCGAAAAGCGCATTCCCCAATGCAAAAATCGGATTTATTATAAACTTCGATGTGTCGGATTCGGGCATTGAAAACTTAAAGACTCTCGGCAGTTATTTTGAAACAGCTAAGGCTGTGTGTGACAAATACGATGTTCCCTATCTTGACCTCTATAATAACAGCACATTAAAATCCGAACTGGCTTCTCATTTAAGCGACGGTGTTCACCCCGAATCCTCGGGCTATGATGTTTTAAATCCTTATATCGAAGAATGGATGCTGGGCTTATAAGTTAAAATAATGCTTTAAAGTCAAGAACATCGATTTGAGATAACCAAGCGAAAATATTACGAGTTAACAAGTAAGAGGGAAGAAGTAAAAAACGTCAAGGTTAATCCTGTCGTTTCAGAATGAAGACAAACTCGTTCTTTGCATCCTTGAAAGAAAATATCAAGTCAAGACCACCGGTTCTACCGGTGGTCTTGACTTTGCCCGAAAGTTTATTTTACTTCGATTTTACAGCGGTTTGCTTTTGGATTTTACTGTCAAGAATTATAATGCAGGTGTAGTAAAAAAGACAAAGGAGAAAAGAGAAAATGAAGAAGATTATTAGTTTACTCACAGTAGCAATGTTGCTCGTATGTGCGCTTACCGGTTGCGGCGGTAACAAGGAAGCCGTAGCAACAGACGGCTCTACCTCGATGAACAAGGTCATCGGTGCGTTGGGCGAAGCCTTTGAAGCAGACACCGGTATTACCGTAACCTACAACGCAACTGGCTCAGGCGCAGGAATTCAGGCTGTTCAGGAAGGCAGATGCGACATCGGTCTTTCCAGCCGTGACCTCAAGGACGAAGAAAAGGCAAACGGACTTGTTGGTACGATCCTGGCCTATGACGGCATTGCAATCATCGTAAATCCTAACAATC
>CAZYRT010000028.1:0-20426 GCA_964650045.1 uncultured Ruminococcus sp. | reverse complement strand
GAGAGGCGGGTCCTTGCGCAATTCGTACCTGTGAATTATGTCAGGTGGGGAACCAAGCAGCATTAAGCAGTCATACGGATGTGCCGCAAGGGTGCCTGCCTTGAGAGGAGCATTCGGCTTACGGGCGGAAGTAGTGCTCGACATGGGATGTATGGTCATATTTCATATCTCAATTTTTTAATTTTGGAGGTTAAAATGTATCTTTCGTTATACAGAAAATGGCGTCCCCGCATTTTTGACGAAATCAGCGGTCAGACACATATAACCTCTATTTTAAAAAAGCAATGTGCATCTAACAGAGTTTCTCATGCCTATTTGTTTTGCGGCACACGCGGAACAGGCAAAACTTCCTCTGCAAAAATTCTTGCAAAGGCTGTAAACTGCGAAGATCCTCAAAACGGAAATCCCTGCAACCAATGCTCTGCCTGTAAGGCTATTGATTCGGGCAGTGCAACCGATGTTTTGGAGATAGATGCCGCAAGTAATAACCGTGTTGACAATATCCGTGATCTTCGCGACGAGGTTGTTTATCCTCCCTCTGTTCTGAAAAAGCGCGTTTATATTGTAGACGAGGTTCATATGCTCACTGACAGCGCATTTAATGCGTTGCTGAAAACATTGGAAGAGCCTCCCGAATATGTTGTATTTATTCTTGCAACAACAGAAATTAATGAGCTTCCTCCTACAATAATTTCACGTTGCATAAGATTTGATTTTTCGAGAATCGATGCGGAAGCAGTAAAGCGACGTCTAGAATTTGTTGCAAAGGAAGAAAATATCGACCTTGACGACGGCGCTTCACGATTGTTAGCCGAATTGGCTGACGGTTCAATGAGAGATGCGCTTTCTCTCCTTGAGGCTTGCTCAAACGGTCATTCGGGCACTTTAACAAAGGATGCTGTAAGAAGCGTCCTCGGCTTGGCAAGCGATGAAGTCATCGCTTCACTTCTTTGTGCCGTTGCCAATAAGAACGTTCCCGAGGCGATTGGAATAGTTGAAGAGGTTCATAGATCATCAAAGGATATTTCGGTTTTCATTGATGATATTTCAATGGCCGTCCGTGATCTTATCATTGAAAAACAGCTTGCCAAATTCGGCAAGTCAGGTAATATTAACCATGCATTGTCATCTGTTTCCGATGAGCTTTCAATTGAATTGCTGTTTTATATCAGCTCTGTTTTAGAGGAAACCCAAGGCAGGATTTCTAAATACTCAATGAACAAACGTGTGGTTTTGGAAATGTCTGTTATTAAAATGTGCGACAGAAATGTTTCCGATTCTCCTAAAGCCTTGGCGGCAAGAATTTCCGATTTGGAGAAAAAACTTTCGGTTTTAGCGGCAACCGGCGTTTCTTCAGGAGTGAATAATCCTCTCCCCGAAATAAAGGACGAACCTTCTGTTGACGAGCCTGAAACAGCAGTTATTCAGGAAACCAAGTCCGTTAAACCCGAACGTATTCCCTTTTCCAAATCCGAAGAATTATTTGAATTTTTAAATGACAAACCTTCCCTTTCTGCATTCTTAAAGCAATCAAGAATATATGTAGAAGGCGACGAAATTATTGTTATTGCTGACAGATTTGTTCTTGATATGATAAAAATTGAAGGCGGAAACGGTACTGTGGTCGAAGCATTCGCTTCGGTTATGGGAAAGGTTATGAAGGTTAGGTTTGAAACTGCGAAAACCGCACCTGCAGATCCCCAACAAATGTCTTTAATTGATGAATTATAATACAAATAAGGAGAAACGAAAATGAAGGTTAGACTTCCCAAAGGAATGGGCGGCGGTCCCCAGGATATGAATTCTTTAATGCGCCAGGCTCAGAAAATGCAGGACGATATGGCTGCGAAACAGGCTGAGCTTGAAGAACGTGAATATGAAATTTCCGCAGGCGGCGGAGTGGTAAATGTAAAAATCAACGGCAAAAAAGAAATACTTTCTATCTCTCTTGAACCTGAAATAATCGATCCCGATGATAAGGAAACCTTGGAAGATATTCTTGTTGCCGCTGTTAATGAGGCTATTAAGCGTGTCGAAGATACAAATTCCGAGGAAATGTCCAAAATTACAGGCTCTCTGCCCAATATTCCCGGATTGTTTTAATCGGAGGAGCCTTCAATGACACCTGCCCTTGAACGGCTTGTAAACAGCTTCGCTTCCCTTCCCGGTATCGGAAGAAAGAGTGCAGCTCGTTTAGCATACAAAATTATCGAAATGAACGAAGCTGATGTAAAAGCCTTTGCCGATTCGATTTTAGAAGCCAAAAACAGCGTTCATCTTTGCCCTGTATGTCAGGCATATTGCGAAGACGGTATTTGCGGTATCTGCTCCGGCAGTCAGCGCAATAACGATACTATAATCGTTATCGAAGATAACAAGGCTCTTGAGGCCATTGAGGAAACTCATGAATACAGCGGCAAATACCATGTTTTACACGGTGTTATTTCCCCTGTTGACGGTATTGGACCCGAATTTTTAAAAATCAAAGAGCTTCTTGCAAGATTGGATGATAATGTAAAGGAAATCATTATTGCTACCAATCCAAGTGTTGAAGGTGAAGCAACTGCCATGTATTTGGGCAGATTGATAAAGCCCTTTAACATCAAGGTTACCAGACTTGCCTATGGTTTGCCTGTGGGCGGAACATTGGAATATGCCGATTCTGTTACATTATTAAAGGCAATCGAAGGAAGAACCGAAGTTTAAATACGATGAGCAATAATGCCGAGGAATTTCCTCGGCATTGTTTTATTGGGTGCTTTAAAGTCGCAAGGCTTTTGGTGTTAATTAAAAATAACACATATAAAATTCACCCGATACGGAATATACTGTATCGGGTGTTATTTATGAAAAAACGAATAATATGTATTTTTTTAGCAATTTTGTTATCTATAACAGCTTTTGTTATAAGAGCAGCATCAAACTATTCAATCGCCTGCGATACTTATGCAGAGCAAGGTATAAAAGGAAGCTTGGCTCAAGATATCAACAAGGCTGTTTCCCAAAAGTTAAATGATAGCAACATAAGCTATAACACATTTGCAAAAATATACTATCTTACCGATGGCAGAATAGGATCAATAACCGTTGATACAATCAGCCTGAATCTTTTGGCAACAGAATTATCTAATCAAATTTATGAATGTGTCGAAAACAGCGAAAATAATTTCGGTGTACCCTTCGGAAACATATTGGGAGACCCATATTCTTCGGGAATCGGACCGAAAATAAGAGTAAACGTAGTTCCTGTAGGAAGTGTAGATTATGAAATACAAAGTGAACTCATATCGGGAGGTATAAACCAAGCACTCCACAGAATAAGCATTCGGTTCGAAACTTCAATCAATTGCCTTGTACCCTTTCATCAATCAAATTGTGCTATTACAACAACGATTATTGTAGCCGAAACTCTAATTGTTGGCGAAATCCCGGATACTATTTTATCTTCTTGGCGGTAATTCCATTTTCTTGGCGCATTCAAAAGCGATTATAGATATTGCGCTGCAAGCAGGAAGTGAATAATGGCAATCGCGGGGATATTTGATTTTGATACACATATCCGAATTATCAAGTATATCCTGCTTGATTCCTCTTTTCTCTCCTCCGAAAACAAGACACAAGGGACGGGATACTTTGCAACGGTAAAGATCCTTGGCTTTTGCATTTTTTGCGGTAGAAACAATTTTATAGCCCTTGGATTTCAAAGCCTTGCAAGCTTCAGCCAAATCGGGAACACAGCAAGCCTTTATTAATTCCGATGCACCTGAAGAGGAACGTATAACAGTATCGCTTGCTGTAAAGAAATTCCGTTCGGGAAGAATAACCGCATCAACACCTGACGCATATAAGGAGCGTAATGCATAAGCAAAATTAAAGGGGTCTTCAATGCCGTCAAGCATTGCTATGTAACCGTTACGAAGGGATAATATCTCTTCGTAAGGTGTAAAAATTCTCTCGCCAACCTCTGCGGCAACACCGCCTGCGTTTGCATTAGGCATCAATTCGTCAAATTTTTCTTTTGAAACAAGCTCATATTCTGTGCCTGAATTTATAAGAGCAGAATACTGTCTTTGCTCAGGAACTCGAAGATCTGAGCGCATCACGTTGTCAAATCTTGTTCTTTCAATATAGATTTTGTGGATCGGACGACTTTTTGCTTCAATAACGCTTTTTATTGAAACAAAACCGCCGAGAATGGTTTTATTCATTTTAATTTACTCCTGAATTGGAATTTTGGTCTGTTACTGTATCGGAACTTTCGCTTTTATCCTCAGTGCTTGTTAATTGACTGAACGCAGGAACGAAATTACCATTTACCGCATTTGTTGAATAGCACATCATAATAACATCGTCATACTGACGGTTTGCCAAATACTCTTCAAAGGATGTTCCGAAATATTCGGGGTTAATTACATCAATTTTATTATAATGTGAAGCCAAAAACGGAACCATGGGATATACGCTGCTGTCTCCCACGATAAGCAAGCTTCCGCCTGATGCAGTTGTATTTATCTCATATCTTCCTGCATTCGTGCCTAGAAATACATTATAAGCATCAAGCTTAGAGGTCTTGTTCTCACAAAGCTTATAATTCTCATAAATCAAACCCGAATCATACACCGTCATAACAGTTTTTACAGAAGGTATAGTGGAATAACATACCAATGCATCGGGATTATTTTCCATAGCCTTTGATTTTGTAGCTATATAAAAGCTTCCTAAAAACTGTACAACCTCTTTTTGTTCAAATTCTTCCAAGGCATAAGCTTGAATACCTGCATTTTCACAAAAAGCTGTATACGCGGCATAAGCTCCTAATTGAGTCCAGTTTCTGTCGGAACGGTAGAAAACATATTCCCCGTTATTATATTTTTCCTCAATAAGAGAAACTATAGGAATATTGGTTATTCTTTCATCAAGCTTTGAAGCTGTTGTTGAAACAAAGGTAGATTGATAACTGTTGTAATAGTTATCTCTTTCTCTGATTTCATAAGGAATCGGAACAAAGGACGCGCTGACAGGAACTGTGATATTAAATATTCTCGTATCCTGAGGGACTAATGCGCACATTGCATTCAGGCTGTCAGCATATCTGTTTAATGTGGACATACCAAAATTAAATTGCTCTAACCCTGTATCCTTATAAACATAGGTATACCCGTATTCGTTGATTACCCATCCTTCAATAGATTCATCATATTCATCCTTTGGGGAATCCTCATTTTCGGAAGAAACGGATGTTTCTTCATTAGAAGCTTCTTCGGATTTGTTGGTTTCTGCAAATGTTTCCGAAGCATCAGTTTCCGATGAAATTGCTTCTTCGGTAGCATCATTGGATGTTAAATCTGCGGCAGAAGAGTATTCAACATTTGATGATACTTCAATATTTGATACAGGAGTATCTTCGCTGCGGTCATTCATCAATACAGTTACTGCCGTCAATATCAAAATAATAACCAGCGATGTAGCCAAAGTCACCCATAGAACAGTTTTTCGTGAAAGCTTTTTTTCATTAATTTCCATAGTAATACCTCCGTTGATATAATGATGATTGACATATCAAGGGAAAAGTATGCACAAATGACTCTGTCGCAAGCGAAGACCTGCGACAGAAAACATTTAATGATTTAATATATCTTCGGAAAAGATGTCTTTCTCATTGGATTCATCTTTCCCCTCGGGAGAGATAGCAGCCGAAGTCTTGGGAGCCTTTTGTTTTTCAAGCTCTTCGATGCGGTTGTTATTATCCTCTTCTGCAGCCTTCTTCTTTCTTTCGGAAACTGCATCAAGCATTTCTTCGGTAACACCTTCAATAAAGCAAAGCTCGAATTGTTCAGCATCCATTATTTCATGCTTAACAAGATAATCTGCAATAAATACAAGCTTGTCCTTGTTTTGTTCAAGAAGCTTAATAGCGCGTTCATATTGTTCGATCACAAATTTATATATTTCCGCATCTATCTGTTCGGCAATTTTCTCAGAATAATTCTTTGTGGTGCCAAAATCTTTACCAAGAAACACTTCGGAATTTTGAGCAGAATATACGATAGGTCCGAGAATATCGCTCATACCAAGCTTTGTAACCATAGCTCTTGCAATATCTGTCGCGCGCTCCATGTCATTGGAAGCGCCGCCGGAAATATCATCACACATTATCTTTTCAGCTGCTCTACCGCCCAAAAGCATACAGATATTGTCGAGAAGATTGTTTTTGTATACACTTGTTCTGTCTCTTTCGGGGAAGGACAAGGTATATCCCAAAGCTCTGCCGCTGGGAATGATAGAAATCTGGTGAACAGGGTCTTGTGAAGCAAGAACACGGTTGATAATAGCATGCCCCGCTTCGTGGTAAGCGGTCTTGCGCTTTTCTTCGGGAGGAATTATCATAGATTTCTTTTGAGGTCCTACTACAATTTTAATAGTAGCTTCCTCAATATCATCAGAGTTGATAACCGCCTTCTTCTTACGAGCTGCCAACAACGCGGATTCGTTCAAAAGGTTTGCAAGGTCAGCACCGGAAAATCCTGCTGTGGATTTGGCAATAGTAGAAAGGTCAACATCGCTTCCGAGAGGTTTGCCTCTGGAATGTACCTTTAAAATCGCTTCTCTGCCTTTAATATCCGGAAGATTAACGGTAACCTGTCTGTCAAAACGTCCGGGACGAAGCAAAGCAGGGTCAAGTATGTCGGGACGGTTGGTAGCTGCAATAACGATAACCCCATCATTAACACCGAAACCATCCATCTCTACAAGCAATTGATTCAAGGTCTGTTCACGTTCATCGTGACCGCCGCCAAGACCTGCGCCTCTGTGTCTGCCCACAGCATCGATTTCATCAATGAAAATAATACAAGGAGCAGTCTTCTTTGCTGTTTCAAAAAGATCTCTTACACGGGATGCACCAACACCAACATACATTTCAACGAAATCAGAGCCTGATATAGAATAGAAAGGAACGCCGCTTTCTCCTGCTACAGCCTTAGCTAAAAGTGTTTTACCTGTGCCGGGAGGGCCTACAAGCAATACGCCTCTGGGAATTTTTGCGCCCAAATCAGAGAATTTACCGGGATTGCTGAGAAATTCAACAACCTCCTGTAATTCTTCTTTTTCTTCGTCTGCACCTGCTACATCGGTAAATTTAACCTTATTCTTTTCATCGCTTCCGAGCTTGGTTCTGGCTTTGCTGAAAGAGTTCATCTTTCCGCCGAAACCGCCCATACCGCCTCCGCTGCCGCCTTTAGAGGTACGGGAGATAAAGAGCCAGAAAACCACAACAAAAGCAATGATTACGATCAAATACGGAAGAAATTGAACCCACCAAGGAACAATATCGTTTGCTTCATAATCGTACTCAAGAAGAATTCCCTTTTCGGTTTGCTCAAAAATCAACTCACCAAGATCATCGCGGAATTGTTCTATGTCTGCCAACGGGTGAACAAACTCAAATGAAGTCAGATCCAGCTTGTCGCTCTTTGCTTCCTCTTTAGAAAGATACAGAACACCGGAATTATCAACATAATACCGCTTTATCTCCTCTTTCTGGAACATTTGAACTACCTTGCTGTATTCAATTTCCTCCTGTTTTATACTTGCACCGTATACATAGTTTGCAATTAAAACTATAACTATGAAAAAGCACAAATAAAACAGGATAATTCTTCCGCCGCTTTTATTTTTCATAGGCGTTTATCCACCTTTCTTTATCAATATCTTTCATTACCGTAGTTATATAAATACAATCAGATTCCTGTTTTGTAAATACTCTGTCCGCAATACCTATAAAAGGTATATATATTATACCCTCATCATCAAATAAAATAGGTATTATATCTCTGTATTCCTTGGGAACCTTTTTGTCAATAAGAAGCTTTTTTACACTTCGATTAATGCCGTGAATGCATATTTTATCGCCAACATATCGGGAACGAGCTTTTATCTCTCCTATGATATTATCACAAGAAAGTTTAGCCGTTGTGTATATTTTGTTAAAATTTTCGTAAGAATCAAATCCCTGAAGTGAACTTTTGATTTTTACCTTATCGGAAAATATGCTGTTTTCGCCATCCATGATACTTACAGCATCAAAACAAATACAATTGCTGTTATCTATATTATAAAAATCAATTTTACCATCTTTTATAACAGCTTCATGAATATCATTGATTTTTAAAACAGTTCTTGTATCATTATCAAGATTATTCTCAATAAAATTTATCATTTTATTACTAAGGCTATCACCTGTAAAATCCTTATACTTTTTCATAATAACACGGTGTTTGATCGAATTTGGTAAAATCCTGAGATCCTGATCCATATTATTTTTGACAACAGTATCAAAATATTCTTTGTCTTCTCTGCAATAATCTATAAATCTTGAAAATGATTCTACAACAGAGGGATTCAATTTCATCATTTCAGGAATGATATTCAGCCGAATTTTATTGCGCGAATATTCTGTTGATAAATTAGTGCTGTCAACTACATATTCTTGACATATTTCATTAAGATAATCCTCTATCTCTACTCTCGATATCCCTAAAAGAGGACGCAATACCGAACTGTTCAAAACAGGTGCGATAGCAGATGCGCCATTTAAACCTGTTCCTCTTATTAGATTGAATAATAATGTTTCGGCATTGTCATTCATATTATGAGCCGTCAAGCAATAATCAACACTCTTGTTTTCTATAAGACGGTTAAAATAGGAATATCTGCAATCGCGCGCCGCTTCTTCTAAAGAAAGCTTTCTCAGCTTTGCATATTTAGGAACATCATCTTTACCGAGAAAAAACGGAATATTCAATGCTTCGCATAATTCCTTACAAAATTTCTCGTCTTTGTCGCTTTCGGCTCCGCGTATCATGTGGTTAAAGTGACAAGCAGAAACAGAAAAGCCGAATTCACCCGAAACCTCAATCGTTCCTCTGAGAAGAGAAACTGAATCAGCACCGCCCGAAAGGCAAATACATAATTTTTTTTCGCTTAATTCAATGCCCAAAGAGCGAAAGTACAAGGAAATCTTTTGAATAAAATCAGCCTTCGCCCATTTCATGTGCAACGTCATCCTCAATGCTCATAAATTTATAATACTTACCTACCCAAGCGAGCTTTACAACGCCGGTACTGCCGTGACGGTTTTTAGCAACGTTACATTCGGCAACGATATAGTCGGAATTTGTATTTGTTTCGGGTGCATCGGTCTCTTTTCTTTCGTAATAGTCGCTTCTGTAAATGAAAAGAACCATGTCTGCATCCTGCTCGATCGCACCGGAGTCACGAAGGTCGGAAAGCATAGGCTGACGTTCCTTTCGGTTTTCCGAAGCTCTTGCCAACTGGGAACAAAGAATAATTGGTATTTCAAATTCTTTAGCCATCAGCTTTATCGAACGTGTGATACTTGCAACATCAAGAACGCGATTGTCCGTAGGCACATCGGGATTCATAAGCTGAAGATAATCAATTACAACTAAACCCAAATTATCCAATCTTCTTAGCTTGGATTTCATAGCGGTTGGGGTAATATTTGTATTCGGATCAATATAGATATTTGTAGCTGAAAGCACACTTGCCGCTTCTGCCAAATGACGCCAATCGTCGTCATCGAGCTTTCCTGTACGCATATTTGCACTGTCTATCAAAGCTTCGCTGCTCAGCATTCTTGAAACCAGCTGCTCCGAAGACATTTCCAAAGAAAAAACAGCAATATTTTTATCTGTGGATTTTGCAACATTGGTCGCAACATTCATACAGAAGCTGGTTTTACCCATACCGGGACGTCCGCCTACAACAATTAAATCACCCTTACCCATACCTATCAAAACTCTGTCAAGAGAATCGAACTTTGTGGGAGTACCTGCCAAAGCATCGGGATTTTCCTTCAAAGTATTTAAGGTCTTATAATGCTCAACGATAACATCGCGGATCTTATCAAAGCCATCGGTGTATTTATCCTGAGAAATGGCATAAATCTTTTGCTCGGCATAGTTTACGACCTCAGATACTTCTCCCTTTTCGCTGTAAGCGCGGTCGGAAATATCTCTGGAAGCATCGATCAACGAGCGAAGGATCGCTTTATCGGTGACAATTTTTGAATATTCTTGAATATTTGATGCTTCGGAAGCCAAATCAACCAATAGCTTGATATATTTTGCAGCATCTCCCTCTGTATAGGTTCCGAGATTTGTAAGCGTGTCAATAAGGGTTACCGGATCGATAACCCTGTTATTGTTGAACATATCACGCATTGCGCCGAAAATTTGCTTATGCTGCTCAAGATAAAAATCATCTTCTTTAAGCGTTGCAACCTCTACAAACTTTTCGGAATCAATGATGACAGTACCTAATATAGCCTGTTCAGCCTCAAGGGAAAACGGCATTTTTCTAATGCTGTCAAGTTCTGCCATAAAAACCTCGATTATGCTTCAACACTAAGCTTTAAATCTGCGACAACACCTTGGAAAAGCTTGATTTTTACAATATAAGTACCCGCTGTTTTAATTGTATCGGCAACGGTGATAAGACGTTTATCAATTTTCAAGCCCAAGTCTTTTTCAATTCTTTCGCTGATATCCTTAGATGTAACGGCACCATAAAGTCTGCCGTCTGCGCCGCCTGTAGTTTTGAATACAATAATCTTGTCAGCAAGAAATTCCTTTGTTTCCAAAGCCTTTTTCTTTTCTTCAGCCAAATGGAATGCCTGACTTTCCTTTTTCATTTCAATTTCCTTTATAGCTCCTGCGTCAGCAGGCTTAGCCAATTTACGGGGGAAAAGAAAATTGCGGGCATATCCATCGGAGGTATTAATAAGCTCTCCTTTTTTGCCCTGACCTTTTACATCTTCAAGTAAAATTACTTTCATGCTCTGACCTCTTTCATATCTTCACCGATATATTCATCGATTGCTGATTTTAAAATTTGTGTAGCTTCATCAATATCATAGATAGGATTTACAAAATCCTTACCGTTTTTCTTGCGTATAAGGGCACCAGCCGACTGAAAATGTCCGCCGCCGCCAAGTGATTTTGCTATATTGATTACATTTACTGAACCGTCGCTTCGGGCAGAAAGATTTATACCGTTATCTAACGCATAAAGAACAAAGGAAGCCGATACGCCGTCAATATCCACCATACGGTCTGCGGCTTTTGAAGCAATGACCTTATTTTCGGGATTATTATTATCGGTATATGTGGAAATAGCAAATTTCTCTCTGTATACTTCCAGGTTCTGTTCAATACGAGCAACAGATTTGGATTCGTTCATATCTGATTTAAACAGCCTTTTTGCTTTTCCTGCCTCGGCACCTGCATTCTTTAAGAATATACAAGCAGAATAAGTTCTTGTGCCTGTATCTCTTGCAAAAAACTGCGTATCCAACAAAATACCTGCCAACAAAACCTGTGCTTCTTCGGGATGAAGATCATTTGGATTAATAGTAAGCTCAAGTATCTCACACACCAATTCCGATGCGCTCGAAGCGGTGGGATCGATATTGGACAAGGGCAAAACCTGCTCGCCTAAGGTTTCCTTAATAGCATGGTGATCAATAACGATAACCTTGCTTGCGTTTTCATATACACCGCGAGCTGCGAACAAATCGGGGTTGGAAGCATCAGTGATTATGACCAATGTATTGGGAGTCAACTGCTCTTGAGCATAAACCTCGTCCACAAATACATTGTCATATTCGGGTAGCATTGCGATAGAATCGATAATTTTAGAAATATTCCTATCATTTCTGTCAGCAACGATGCAATATTCTTTATCATACATTCTCACAAGTTTTGAAATGCCTATATTCGATGCAATTGAATCAAAGTCGGGTCTTGTATGACCCATGATAATAACATTTGAACAGCTTTTAAGATTCTCCACAAGGATATCTCTGCACAAACGTGAACGTATTTTTGTTTGACGTTGAACCGCTTTTGTACGTCCGCCAAAGCTATCTTCTCCGTTTTCGGTACGAACAACTACCAAAGAACCACCTCGCTGAAGAGCAGAACGCAATGATGCCTGAGCCACATCTCTCTTTTCGCTTAATGTACCGCAGGAATCAGAAATACCAATAGAAATCGTAATGGGTATCGGTGATTCCTCTAAGGAATATTTAACAACCTTATCAAGAATGTCAAATTTTGCCTCTACCATTGATTTGAAATATTTATTTTCAAATTGCATTACATATTTATCACGGTCATATTCCGTTAAAATACCATTAAACTGAGCCGCCCATTCGGTCAGCAATTTATTAACGATAGCAGAACCGAAACGAAGGTTTTCCTTTACTTCTTGAGAAACCTCGTTTGTGTTATCAATAACGATATAAGCGATTCTTACGGCAGAATCTTCCAAATCCCGTTTGAGCCTATATTCTTCATCAGAAGAATACCAAATGGCACCAAATAATCTTTGCTTGTGAAATTCAATAGGAAATGAACGGACATTATAGGAATAACCGTCTGTTACTATGGGAAGAAAATCAACAAACTGCTCATGAGCAGCAGAAAGATTGGCATATGATGCTTTACCTTCAAAAAGCTTGCCCATTCCTGCAGAAAGACGCATTTCCGAAACCTCGGTTAATGCATTAAATTCATCATTACTCCAAACGATATGGTTTGCCTCGTTAACGACCATTACAGGAGAATCTATCTTCTCCGTTAATCCTGCAATCATCTGAGCAATACCGTTACCGTCAATATCTCTTGCAAATCCGTATTTTCCCATTTTAAAGAGGATAATTAAAACAATTGAATATATAACCACTGCCGCAAGAGCAATAAAGCCTGCAACCTGATTTACAGCAAAAAGCATTACCGTAACGACAGTAAAAATCAACAAGCCTATTAATTCATACGCAAAAGCATGAAAGAATTTAGTTATATTTTTCATTGTATCACCTCCAAATCATTTGATTATATCATTATTTTTCGGAATTGTCAATCCAGAAGAGTTTGCTGTGTCAATTCGGGATCGATATCCTCAAATATAGCACCCGAAGCAGGAAGCTTGGATTTACGGTATTTTGATTCCTTCAAAAGCTTTTTCTTTTCGGGCTCATAAAGATTGACCGAAGAAATCTTCTTGCCTTTTTTCAATGTAAAAATCTGACTTCCGCAAGAGGTTCTTGTGGATTTTTCGAGAATTTGATTTCCCTTTATCAACAAAACTCTGTCATCATCGGAACGGATTAAATATTCGCGATCAGCTTCCGCAGGAAAAACTCCCACGGCAATACTTCCGCCGAAGAAAGCATTTGTCAATCTCTTTCGGTTTGTTTTTGTTTCATAGGAATCTACAGGAACAGAAACAGCCTTACCGTTTTCAAAGAAAATCAAAATTCGTCCTTTGTATTCATTTAAGCAGATAGCTGAAATAACTCTTTCGTTATCATTGAATTTAAGCTTTGCAGGAACATATTCACCCAAAGCGCTTGCCTTTGTATCGTCAAAATCCGAAAGACGGGATTTATAGACTTGAGCCTCAGATGTAAAGAAAAGCACCTCATCACTATTATTGGTTTCAAATTTTGTGCGCAATGAATCGTTTTCTTTGAATTTCTGTATGTCATTACCGCGCAAAGATGCCAGAGTACACTTTTTGAAATAGCCCTCCTTACTTAAAAACGCCACACAAGGATAGTTAGGTACCTGTTCTTCGTTATCATCGACAGAAATTTCATCCTTATCAATGATATAAGTTTTTCTTGGCATTCCGTATTTATTGGCAATTTCTCCAAGCTGTTTTATAATTCTGGTTTTAATTCTGCGTTCGCTTGAAATAAGCAGCTTCAATTCTTCGATATCCTTTTCAAGCTCGCTTATTTCTTCGATACGCTTTAAAATATACTGCTTATTAAGATTTCTCAGCTTAATATCAGCAACATATTCAGCTTGTATTTCATCAATAGAAAAACCGTTCATCAAATTGGGAATAACATCCTTTTCATTTTCGGTCCCTCTGATAATCGCAATAGCCTTGTCAATATCAAGCAAAATCGAACGCAAACCAAACAGTAAATGCAGCTTATCGGTTTTCTTGCCCAAATCAAAGATATAGGTTCTGCGTAAGCATTCAATACGGAATGCACACCATTCCTCAAGAATCTCCTTAATACCCATTGTTTTGGGAACACCGCCAACCAGGATATTAAAATTACACTTGAAGTCATCCTCAAGCTTGGTCAGCTTAAAAAGCTTCTGCATAAGCTTTTCGGGATCTGCACCGCGCTTTAGATCAATAGCCATTTTAAAACCATTAATGTCTATTTCATCGCGTACATCGGAAACATCCTTTATCTTCCCTTCTTTAACAAGCTGTATCATGCTCTCTCGTATTTTTTCGAGAGTTGTTGTATAGGGAATCTGAAGGACTTCGATTCGGTTTTCGCTTTTATCGTAAACATATTTAGCTCTAACCTTGATCGAACCTCTGCCGGTTTCATAAACCTCTCTAATCTTCTGACGGTCATATATAAGAAGTCCGCCTGTAGAAAAATCAGGAGCTTTAAGAATATCCATTATCTCATCGGTCGTAATATTCTCGTTTTTAAGATATGCAGAGCATACCTCACAAACCTCTCTAAGGTTGAAAGAGCAAATATCACTCGCCATACCCACTGCAATACCTGAATTAGGAGAAACCAAGATATTGGGAAAACTTGTGGGAAGTACAACAGGTTCGGTTGTGGTGCTGTCGTAATTGTCAACAAAATCAACAGCATCTCTGTCGATACCTTCGAAAATCTCTTCGCTGAATTTAGCAAGCTTACATTCTGTATAACGGGATGCAGCATAAGCCATTTCGGAATATTGCTTACCAAAACTTCCCTTGGATTCGATAAAAGGATGCAAAAGAACTTCTTTACCTGTGGTAAGTCTGACCAAGGTCTCATAAATAGCGGCATCGCCGTGAGGATTCAAAACCATTGTCTGCCCCACAACTTTTGCACTTTTTTGCTTTTGTCCGTTAAGAAGCCCCATTTTATACATAGTATAAAGAAGTTTTCTGTGAGCAGGCTTAAATCCGTCTATTTCGGGAATAGCACGGGAAACAATAACGCTCATTGCGTAAGGCATATAGTTCGTTTCAAGAACACTTGTTATGGTAACGTCAATAGGTTCAGCCACGATTTCCGGCTCCACAGCCTTTACCTTTTTCTTTGCCATAATTTACCTCATTAATAATCAGCAAGATCAAGATATTTCGCGCCGTTCTTAGCGATAAAATCTTTTCTGCCTGTTATATTGTCTCCCAAAAGAATATCAAACATTTCGTATGTTTTTGCTTCATCCTCGGGAGAAATTCTTATAAGCTTGCGTGTGGCAGGCTTCATTGTAGTTAAACTCATCATGTCTGCATCATTCTCACCAAGACCCTTTGAACGTTGGATAGTATATTTCTTATCACCCAGCTTTTCGAGTATTGCCGCTTTTTCGCCCTCGTTATATGCAAACATAGTGTCATTACCGCAGGTAATTTCATAAAGAGGAGTTTCCGCAATATAAATCCTCCCCTCTTTAATCAAGGTGGGAAGCAAGCGGTAGAACATTGTAAGAATAAGCGTTCTTATCTGATATCCGTCCTCATCAGCATCAGTGCAAATAATAATCTTATTCCAGCGCAAAGCGCTGAGATCAAATGCCGAAACACCCTTGATTTTAAGTTGCTTGGCTTCAACACCGCAACCGATGACTTTTATAAGATCAAGGATTATATCACTTTTCATAATTCTGTCAAAAGAAGCCTTCAAGCAGTTGAGAGTTTTACCGCGAACCGGTATAATCGCCTGAAATTCAGAATCTCTTGCTAACTTACAGCTTGTTAAAGCAGAATCACCCTCAACTATATACAATTCACATTTTTCGGGGTCTCTCAAACGGCAACCAACAAATTTTTCAACAGTATTGGTAATATCTAATGTTGCGGTAAGCTTCTTCTTAGAAGAAATACGCATGTTTTCCGCAGATTCTCTAGCGCGTTTGTTAACAAGAATCTGGGAGATAACCTTATCGGCAGCTTGGGGATTTTCGGTAAAGAAAACTTCCAAAGAACGCTTGAAGAAATCTGTCATTGCTTCGGCAATAAAAACATTATTTATCGCTTTTTTAGTCTGGTTAGCATAAGAAACCTGAGTAGAATAAGAATTAACTACTAAAACCAAAGAATCTTCAATATCGGAAAACAGTATTTTACTTTCGTTTTTATTATATTTTCCGTTATTCTTTGCATATTGGTCTAAAGCCCACACAAATGCGCTTCTTGCAGCTTTATCAGGAGAACCGCCATGTTCAAGATAAGAGGAATTGTGATAATATTCGATTAGGTTAACTTCATTTGTAAAGCAAAAAGCGAATTGCATTTTCACTTTATATTCGTTTCGGTCAGCGCTGTCTCGCCCTACACGCTCGCTTGAGTAATCACCGATAGGAGACAATGCGCCTTCGCCCACAAGTTCTCGAATATATTCGGTTATACCGTCTTTATAGCAGTATTCCTCGGTTTCAAATGAACCGTCAATTTTCTGCCATTTCAAGGAAAGCGTTAAGCCTGCATTGGCAACAGCCTGCTTTTTCAAAACATTGCTGAAATATTCACGGGGAATATCAATATCTGTAAATACCTTTTTATCACTTTTCCAGCGAACAACCGTACCGCTTTTGCTTTTGGGACATTCTGTTTTTATAAGCTCGGTAACAGGCTCTCCTACCTTAAAGCCGATGGTATATTTTGTACCCCTTTGGTAAGAGGTAATATCCATAAATTCTGATGCATACTGAGTAGCACAGGCGCCGAGACCGTTTAAACCGAGAGAATATTCATAAGCGCCGCCGTCGGCGTTATTGTATTTTCCGCCTGCATAAAGTTCACAGTAAACAAGCTCCCAGTTATATTTCTGTTCTTTCTCGTTCCAATCCAAGGGAACACCGCGTCCGAAGTCTTCAACTTCCATAATACGGTCATTGTATACCGTAACATTGATTCTTGTACCGTATCCCTCTTTAAATTCGTCAATAGAATTGGAAAGAATTTCAAAGAAGGAATGCTCGCAGCCTTCGATACCGTCGGAACCGAAAATGACCGCAGGACGTAAACGAACTCTGTCCGCACCTTTAAGTGATGAAATTGTTTGATTATCGTATTCAGCGGTCTTTTTAGCCATTATAATCTATCCTTTAAAGTTATTTTACAGAATAAAATCCTACCTTGCGATAAACCTTACGCAAGGTCTTTTCTGCTGTATAAGATGCCTTTTGAGCACCTTCAATGAGTATCTTATTAAGCTGTTCCTTATCGGAAATGAAGGTTTTATATTTATCTTGAATCTCTGCCAAAGCATCGGCAACAACCTCGCCAACCGCAAGCTTAAATTCACCGTAACCCTTTCCTTCGAACTCTTTCTCAATCTCCGCAAAAGATTTACCGTTAAATGCTGAATAAATAGACATAAGATTGTTAATGCCGTCTTTGCCCTCTGCATATTTAACTTCCGAACCCGAATCGGTTACAGCACGCTTTATCTTGCGTATAACAGTATCTCTGTCATCAAGAAGGAAGATGCTTCCGTCGCCGTTATCCGATTTGCTCATTTTAGATGTAGGATCGGAAAGAGACATTACTCTTGCGCCTGCTTTAGGCATATAAGGCTCAGGGATCTTAAATGTTTCGGAATAGGTATTATTAAAACGGTTTGCAATATCTCTTGCAATTTCAATATGCTGCTTTTGGTCATTGCCAACGGGAACCAAATCGGGCTGATAAAGCAAAATATCAGCAGCCATCAAAACAGGATAGGTAAACAAGCCTGCATTGATATTATCCGAATGCTTTGCAGATTTATCCTTAAACTGTGTCATTCTGGAAAGCTCACCAAACATAGTATAGCAGGAAAGTACCCATGCTAATTCAGCATGAGCAGGAACATGGCTTTGAATAAACAAAGCATTTTCGTTGGGATCAATACCAACCGCCAAGTACAAAGCAAGAGTTTTAAGACAATTCTGTCTCAATTCGGCAGGAACCTGTCTTACGGTAATTGCATGAAGGTCAACTACACAGAAATAGCAATTGTAATCATATTGAAGCTGAGCCCAATTGCGTAATGCACCCAAATAGTTGCCGATTGTAAGAGTACCCGAGGGCTGAACACCTGAAAGAATTGTCTTTTTTATATTCTGATTTTCCATATTATTTCATCCTTTAAAAAATACTTGCAAGACGTTTAACGCCTTCGATTATCTGTTCATCGGAAGGAGTTGAGAAATTAAGTCTTACCGAAGGAGAGAACCCACCTTGAATGGGATTAAAGCTCGAACCCGTTACAACAGCAACCTTCTTTTCAATAGCCTTCTTAGCGATCTCATCACCATTACCGCCGTTTACAGTCAACCAAATGAACAAACCGCCTTCGGGACGTGTGTATTGAGCCTTATCACCGATTTGCTTATCAAGCTCGCTTAACATAAGATTGCATTTGTCACGGTAAAGCCCTCTGATAAAGGAAATATGCTCATCAAGACCGTAGGTATCAATAAACTTGGAAGCAACCATCTGGAAAAACTGATTTGTATGAACATCATTGACCTGCTTAACAACAACGATCTTCTGAACGATCTCCTTGGGACCGCATACGAATCCTATACGCATACCTGCAGAAAGGACCTTGGAAAAAGAAGAACAATAAACAACTCTTCCTTTGGTGTCAAGACTCTTTATGGTAGGAACGTCCTCACCTGCAAAGCGAAGCTCACCGTAAGGGTTGTCTTCAAGAATTACAGCATCGTATTTCTCTGCAAGATCAAGAATAGCCTTGCGCTTTTCAAGAGATGTTGTAATTCCTGCAGGATTTTGGAAGGTAGGAATAACATAAATCAATTTTGTATTACGATTAGCCTTCAGCGCATTTTCCAAAGCTTCGATATTCATACCGTCATTTTCAAGGTCAACACCAACAAGCTTTGTATTGTAAGAACGGAAAGCATTTAATGCTCCGATAAAGCTGGGGTTTTCACAAATTACGGTATCGCATTCATTACAAAGAACCTTTGCACAAAGGTCAATTCCCTGCTGACCACCTGTTGTTATAATAACATCATCGTCATCTGTACCTGTATTAAACTTATTGCGAAGACGTTCGGTCACCTGCTGTCTCAAACGGGGGTAACCTTCGGTAATGCCGTATTGAAAAGCAACCGAAGCTTCATTTTTGAAAATCTCATCAGCTACAGCGTGCATCTTTTCAACAGGAAAAGAAAGAGGCGAAGGATTGCCTGCCGCAAATGAAATCATATTAGGGTCAGACAAGGATTTGAAAATTTCTCTGATAGCCGAGGGTTTCATATCTTTAACTTTATTAGAAAAGCAGTATTCCATTGCATAATTCTCCTATTATCCATTCAATAATTTGTATTATAACACACAACATTTGCTATTTCAACACAATTTTTTCCAAAATACCATTTACAAAACGAAAGTTTTGATATATAATTACTTGAATGATATTTTAAAGGCGGTGTAAATCATGTCAAAGAAAATACTCGTCGAAACCTCGGCGCGTCACGTTCACCTTACCGAAGCGGATATGGAAACTCTGCTTGGCAAGGGCAACACTCTTACCGTGAAGAAAATGCTTTCGCAACCCGGTCAGTTTGCCAGCAACGAAAGAATTTCTCTTGTCGGTCCTAAAGGCACTATAAATAACGTGCTTATCCTCGGCCCTACAAGACCTGCAACTCAGGTTGAGATATCTCTTACCGATGCAAGATCCTTGGGCATCAGCGTTCCCGTTCGTGAATCGGGCGATATCGCAGGAAGCGCTCCCGTTAAATTGGTTGGCCCTGCAGGTGAAGTTGAAATCAGCGAAGGTGCAATTGCCGCAAAAAGACACATTCACCTTGACCCTGCCACTGCAGACGAGCTTGGTGTAAGCGATAAACAAATCGTTTCTGCCAAGGTTTGCACAGGCGAACGTTCTCTTACATTTGACGAAGTTGTTGTAAGAGTCAGCGAAAAATTTGCTCCTGCAGTTCATATCGATACCGATGAATCAAATGCGGCAGGATGCGCAGGCGAAGTTTTCGCAGAAATTATTAAATAAGAAATCAAATTAAATAATGATACAAAACGAAAGGAATTTTCCAATGTTGCAGTATTCAAAAGAAGTTGAAAACATGTGCGTTGTGGCTAAAGGCCCCAAACACGGTCCTGCACCTATTCCTGAAGAAGGAAAATGGGTACAGGCAAAGGTAATCGAGGACATTTCCGCTTACACTCACGGTGTGGGTTGGTGTGCTCCTCAACAGGGTGCATGCAAGCTTTCCCTTAATGTAAAAAACGGCATTATCGAAGAAGCTCTCGTTGAAACCATCGGTTGCTCCGGTATGACCCACTCCGCTGCTATGGCAGGCGCAATCCTGCAGGGCAAG
>CAZYRT010000027.1:1635-21294 GCA_964650045.1 uncultured Ruminococcus sp. | reverse complement strand
ATGTAACGGTTATGTTATCCCCTTTTTCACCTTGGTCGCCTTTTTCACCTTGGTCACCCTTTTCGCCTTGGTCACCCTTTTCGCCTTGCTCGCCCTTTTCGCCCTTAACAGGGTTTTCGGTAAGATATTCCTCAACCGCTATGTGAATAGCTTCGTCCTCAACCTTTCCCGAAAAAGAGGAAATATACCAATTAAATTTGCTTTCGGTACTTTTATAAATGTTCAGAACAACACCGTCGTTGCCGGAGCCGATCTTCAAATCATCAAGGCTCATACCGTTATCCGAAATATCCTTTAAAATATCCGTTTCAATAGGGAAGGTCTCAAGTATAGAACCGCTGCTGTAAGGATTGTAAAAAACGATAGATGCGGTATATCCAAGAGGAAAAGCCGAGAAATCCTCGGTGCTTATCTGAACCGCCGCAGCCGAAACAAGATGATATTTTGAAATATTGGGTGTGAGAGTCAGAAAAGCTTCGGAGCTTTGGATGATGTCGGCTTCTTCAATAGCGGTCTTCACCGCTTCTTCCAGCATTTCGTTGTTTACCTTGGTGTTGAGAAGCTCAATAATGCGGTTGTAGACCTCGTTGGGAGGGTCGGCAGGAAAGTCGTTTTCACCTTCTGCCGAGGGAATATATGTGATCATAGCAGGGGTGGTGGAGCGGATGTCACCCCAAAAAACGCCTACAAAAATGTTGCCGTATTTGGTGAATGCAGGCAGAGGACAAATGTTTCCGTTAAAGGGGATGTCAAGATAAATGCCGTCAAAAATGAATCGTGCGGTTCGTGTTGCCGTTTGGCTTTCGGGAGACCACTCATCGTCAAAATCGAATTGGATGTAATCACCTGTGTTCATGGCGGTGATAATGTGATCCTGACAATATGCCACACGGTTTCTGACACGAATGTCTATAATTTTTGCCATTATTGCTCCTTTTTAATAATATTTAGGGGAATTAAAGGGGAAGTTTGTCGAATGCAGTTGTTTTTGGCTCCTACGGTGTACTTACCTACCCCAACATCCGACATGAACATTATACCCTATGGTAACCTCACCTGCATCCCATATTTGTGGAATCAAAATCCCACATATATCCAACCGACAAAATAGGGATGAACCATTCTAACCGCCATGGTAAAATATATATGATTAAAGTTGAATACAATTCAACAACATTCGACAGATTATACACAAAACAAATCGACACATTTCGACAAAAATTTTACAAAAACAAAGGAAAAGGAGCAAAAATGAAGCTAGGAGAACCCGCAAAATGGATAAAAATACCCGTTGACCTATGGGATGACGGACGGCTGGAATGTATATTGATGAAAGAGGACGGCGCAGAAATAGCTGTAATTCTAACAAGATTGAACATTTTGGCAGGCCGCTGTAATTGCGGCGGTGAGCTTTGGATAAATGAATATGACCCTTATGATGCCGAGCTTCTCGCGGCAAAATTCAGATTCTCCCAAGAAACTATGGAGAAAGCTTTGGACATATTGCAAAAATATAAATTTATCCAAATAAATGACGGAATAATATCCATTCCGGGCTGGAATGAATTTCAAAGCCTTGATGAATTGGAATCTGTCAGAAGCTATTTCAGAGCAAAGAAACAGGAGGAACGTAGCAGAAAGAAAAATGATGTCAAGGACAAGTCAAAGAAAGTCAAGGAAAAAACAGACCATATAGATAAAGATAAAGATAAAGATAAAGATAAAGATAAAGATAAAGATTTAGATGGAGATGGAGATGGAGATGGAGATCATACCCCGCAAAACTTGTTTTGCGGGGACCCCATAAAAACAGATAAAAAAGCCTCCTCGGAAGCCCTTGGGGCTTTGGCAGAGGAAGCTGTGGAGGCTTTTAATACCACCGCCGTCTCCTTCCCAAAAATAACTGTTCTTTCTAAAAAGCAAAGGGAGGCGGTTATTAACGCTGTTGAGGAATTTGGGCTGGAAGGGCTTAAAAAGGCATTCATAGCTGCCGAAAACAGCGAGTTTTTAAAGGGTAATAATAAACAAGGTTGGTCTGCAGGCTTCGATTGGCTTATACAGCCCGAAAACCTTGCAAAGGTTATTAATGGCAATTACGATTCTCTTTTTGCTCCCCCCACAAGTTCCGAAAATCCCCCCTCAATGTCAAGCTTTTATACCGACGAGTTTGTTAACGCCGCATTGATCCGCGGCTTTGGGGATAGTTGAATATAGCATAAAAGCTTTGAACTCAATTCGGCTATAACACAACATGAGTTATGTGTCATTAAACCTGTCCATACACCAAGTGTCATGAATAGCCTCCCCTCAAGGGGAAGGGGGTATCGCAGATGGTGAATGAGGTGTATAATAAGAAAGACTTTCCGCCCCCATCACGCCTTACTAAACCAACCGTTCATATATTCCGCCAATGGCAAAACCGCCAAAGCCAAGCCCCACCAAGCAAGTGAAAACAAAGGGCATACCTGCCCTAAAATGTTGAACGGCATCTCCGAATAGTCCCAAACCCCCATTTTAAACACCAAATTGAATACTACACCAAACAGAAATTCAATTGCTGTCACACTTAAAGCGCACAAAAGCCCCTTCCATATTGCCTTTTTTCGACATTTTTCCGCAATCTTTGAAAATATTATGAAGCACAATCCTCCTGCGATTATCATAGTCCAGTGTGTCCTGCCGCGCCACAACAGCTCGATAACACCGTAACCGATGCCACCCGATGTGAAGAACACTATGTTTTTCTTTAGCTTATACAAAATAATCACCCCGAGTATTCTTTGAATATCTCAGGGTTTTTATACATTTATTTTAGTTCCTGCGGCGTACTCACTTGTGTGCATACACATATTCCGCGAGTGGGTCAGACATATTAAAGTAAAATACGCACCAAGTGTCATCAAACCGCCCCAAACAAAAGGTTCTCGATAAATGCGGAATTGAAATCCTCGCTGCCGCCCAATGTAATGTGTTCCGAATTTTTCGGGATATTTTCGGCTTTTTTAATGGATTCGATGTCAAACAAAAGCTTCACAGCACCCGAAAGGGAACCGTTACCCATGACCCTTGTCTTGTCCGCGAATTCCCTTGGTATCAGCCCGATTCTGACGGCATTTTCCACCGAAATACGGCTGCCGAATCCACCTGCAAGATAGAAGGTCTTGATGTCATCTACACTGGTTCCCGTGCGCTCTAAAAGCACCTGCATCCCCGAAAACACAGCCGATTTGGCAAGCTGTACCGCCGCAATATCCTCCGGCAAAAGCCGGATCTGACCGCCGTTAGCTTGGATTATAATGGGCTTTTCCACCGAACCTGATTTATCAATATACCCCAATTCAAGGAACACCGCCACCGCATCAATAAGACCCGAGCCGCATATCCCCACAGCAGGCTGCTCCTTTATTGTGTCGGCTTTCACTCTGCCGTGATCTAACCAAACCCTTGAAACCGCACCCGACACGCTTCCGCATCCGCAGGAAATCTCCGCACCTTCAAATGCAGAACCCATAGCCGTGGAGGTCACAAAAAGCTTTCCGCCCTTCCATAATGCTATCTCGCCGTTTGTGCCCATGTCGCAAAGCAATGCGGTCTCATTTCGGTCACACATCCCCGATGCAAGAACAGCGCAGGTTATGTCTGCCCCTACAAAAGCACCCATACATGGGGGCAGATAGGTTTTTTCGTCCAACCATTCACCGAAAAGCGTCTCCGATTGAAATGGCGCGGTTGCGATAGATCGGGGAGAACGTCCCGACAGAAAATAAAGCATGGCAGTATTTCCCGTAATTACGGCTAAATCAATGTTATCAATGATATTTTTGTCATTTTTTATAGAATTATGCAGAAGCCTGTCGATTGCATCCCTGACCATAGTCTGCAATTTCTCGCTTCCGCCCTCAAGGGAATATTGAATCCTTCCGATAACATCGGCTGAAACAGCGGTCTGAGGGTTAAGACAGGCTGCCTCGCCCAAAAGGGTGCCGTTGGCGGAAAACACCTTTATGACCATTGTGGTGGTGCCGATATCCAATGCCAGCCCGTAATTTCGGATTTGTTCCTGTGTACCCAATCGGGTTACCGTGATTTCGGATTCTATTTCGGCTGGCTCCTCTTCGCCCAAAAGCTCCGCCTTGGCATCTCCCAAAAGCCTCGCTTGGCAGGCAAGCCTTGCGCCGACCTTCTTTTCCTGCTCGTTGGGCTCTGAAACGGCGCCCCAAAGGTTCACTCGGCATTTCCCGCAGGTCCCTTTGCCGCCGCATGGCGAAAAGACCCCGTTACCTGTGTTTATCAGCAGATCACGGAGTATCGGCATACCGTTGAATTGGATTGTTTTTTCTTTTTTGCCCTTGATTAGTGTCAGTATCATTGTTTTCTTTTTTTAATTCCCGCGATGTAGTCGGTTCTAATCGTCACCGCTTCTCCGCGAGAGCCGTACCTTTTTGGAATGGAAAAAACAATTAACTTGAAAATTTTTGGGGATTGTTAAGTACCTTTTTATAAAAAGGTACTTAACGTTCGTTTCTCCATACCTATTCGGCAGTAATAACATCCTCGGATTTCAATATGCGGTGGATATACTTATAAAGCTCATGGTAAACCGAATGGTTAAATTCGTCCTTATCGTTGAACACCGCGTTGATGACCTTGGGACCGTGACCCATATAATAAATGTGGGGCTTGTGCATAAAGCCGTATTCCACACCGGCCTTCAGATACTTCTTGAAAACACGGATGCTTCTTCTGTCCTCGTCGCCCATTTCCATGCCCACACCGATGCCGCATTCCTCGCAAGCTTTGGCAACCAAGGGCAGTCTTTCTTCACCGCCGCAGTTAGGCCAATCGCTGTGATGTTCGGGGAAGTAGTTTGCCTGCTGTGCCGCAATATCGATACCGAATTCCTGCCAATTCTGATAGCCTGCCGCCCAAAAATAGGGGCACCAGCAGGTCTTCATGCCAAGCTCACGGATGTAATCGGTAATGTAATTAACTATACCGCGGTTCTCGCCCTTGAAATCTATCTCCTCGCAGAACCAATAGAAGCCTGCAAGGCGGATATTCTTGTAATTCCTCTTATTAAACTCCTCGGTGGACTTATCAACCATCCATTTAAGCCCTGCTTTTCTGTCCTCAAGGTTGGCAAAATCAAGGCTTCTGCCTTCAACCTCACCGAAATCCCTTGTGGTCTCCACAGGATAGAACATTGACATGAAAACGTTTGCCTTATAGTCATCTATGCCCAATGCTTTTTTGCCTTCGCCCACGGCTTCATCAAGAGCATTGATGTTCATGCCGTCGGCAAGCTCCTCGTTTACAATATAATCAAGCCAATTTTCCTTGGTTAGGGGCTTTAAAAACGCGCCGTTGGGCTGATAATCGTAAAGATAGTTGGGCGAGGGCAGGAAAATAAAGGAATCGTACATAAAATCCGCGATTTTTCCGTCCTTGTAATAGCAGGCAGACGGCAGGAAGGTTTCCTTGTCCAGGTGTGTCTGCTCCCAGCCATTGACGATATAACATAACAATAAATCTTTTTCTATATTATTCATAGCTTTCTCCTTTTTTAAGCGCGATTATTTTAGTTCCCGTTTTTCTTAATTCCCGCGGTGTACCTTGTTCAAATTGAAAGCGCTCCTTCGCGAGAGGATATGACATAACTAATCTATACAACCGTAGGGGCGGGGCTATAGCCCCAAAAACAGCTTAGGCTGTTTTTGCATTTGAAGTTTTTGGGACACCTTTTTTCAAAAAGGTGTCAAAGCCCTTCGCTTTTTACCTTAATTATCAGAATCGTCGGAGTCGAAATCATACATAAATTCTCTTGCGGCGATTCTCTTTTCATCTCTCTGCTTTTCTACCATATCGGAAAGGAGATTCTTGATGTATTCCGATTTTTTTATCTTCAAAATGTCAAACTCGGGTGAGGATTTATCACCTGTACAGCAGCGTATCGTGCCAAGCCCAAATATTCGCTGACCGAAAGGACGGTTCAGGGTAAGGTCGAGAATACGGTAAAGGCGAACCTCCTCCTGCTTTTTGGAAAGAAATCCTGTTTCGATAAGAAGCTTTTCGTTTGTAAGCTTGTAAACCGTGAAGCTCAAAGGGAGCCCAAAGAGAGTGCGCTTTCTGTCGCTCCAGATGTATTCGGAATTTGAATTTTTCTTTGCCATAATATAACACCTCCGTTTATCATAATAACATAAATTTTTCGGTATATCTATACTTTTTTTATTTTTTTAGTTCCTTTTTTAGTTCACACGGTGTGTTTTTTTCGAATTGTCACCTCTCCTGCGCGAGGGTCATGTAATTTTCGAATCGTATCTATTATCTATTATCTATTATGTCTAACCCTCACGCGGAATAGGTGAGCGCATATCGGTTGCCACATCGTGGGAACTGAAAACAAAAAAGGACACTTCAAAAATGAAGTGTCCTTTAAATTAACTTCGGTTATTCTACTTCAAGAATCTACTTTCCGAAAAAGCTTATCTGCGAGTTTTGATAACTACAGCAGAACCAGCAATTGCAACGAGAGCGATAACAGCGAATACCATCATGCCGGAAGCATCGCCGGTTGCAGGAGTGGAGGGCTTAGAGGAAGAAGGAGTAGAAGTGGAGGGAGTAGAGGTAGAAGGAGTAGAGGTGGAGGGAGCTTCGGAAGTGGTGTTGTCATCATCAGAAACTACAGGAGCTTCGGAAGTGGTGTTGTCATCATCAGAAACTACAGGAGCTTCGGAAGTGGTGTTGTCATCGCTGCCGTTGTCTACGTAATCACCAAATACCTGGATTTCGTCAACAGCAACCCAGCCAAAGCCGTACCATGCAACCTGAATTTCAGATGCAGTTACAGGAGTGTTAAATACAACAGAATAGGTGTAAGTGGGAGTACCTTCGGTCTTTGTTGCGATCCAAGTAACGTGTTCAAATTCGCCTTCAGCATTCTTAACGCGAAGCTGGGGTTCATAAGTGTCGCCGCGCAAACCGTCATCAGGGCTGATGTGGATAACAACTTCGGAAATTTCAGCATCTCCGTCAAGCGCAAACTGAACGCCTGCGAGAGCGTCAACGCCTTCGGATTTGTCGAGTCTATCGATAGCTGCGCAAGACCAACCAGAGCCACAGATAACGCCGTCAGTAATCACAGATGCAGCACCTGCATATTCAGAAACCTGAGTGTTGTTCATAAGAACAGGTTCCTTATTAAGAACGAGGTTGTTCTTGTTAGAAGGAACTACAGGATCTTCGGAAGGAGTGCCGGGAGTGGTGCTGCCTTCAGCAGGAGTACCGTAAACTTCAACTTCGCCTACGCAAATCCATGCCCAAGCAAAGAAACCGATTCTGATCTTGGTGGTGTTTACAGGTGTTTCGAGGGTCTCAGTGTAGGTGTGAACGCCGTCTGCAAGGTCAGCAGCGTTAGCAGGAGATTCAGAGAAACCAATCTGATTGCTCCATGCGCCGTTTACCCAGAACTGAACAACGGGTTCATAAGGAGGGTTGAAGCCGGATTCGGAAGTTTTAATGAAGGTGAATTTGATGCTGGTAACGTCAGTTGCAGCAAATTCGCCGATATCAAGCCAAGCATACTGAGTGGTATCTACGGGCTTGATCAAATAGCAGGTCTCCCAGTGAGTACCTTCTGCGGGAAGAGTGCCGTCGGTTACAACAGTAGAAACAGGGCCATATTCACTTGCAGTGCAGTTATCGCCACATGCAGCAGGAGCACCGAGAGCAACGTTTACTTCGGATGCAGATGCAGGAATCATAGCTACAGCCATAGAAGCAACCAACATAACGGAGAGAAGAAGTGCGAGAAATTTCTTCATGATTAGTTTTTCCTTTCAAAAAATATTTTTGGATAAAAATCCTTATACAGATTGTACCACATATCTTATTTTATGTCAATCTTAAAAATTAATTTTTGTTAATTTATTCTTTTTTAGTTCCCGCGGTGTAGTTGCGATTATGCCTGCACATATTCCGCGTGAGGGTGAGACATAATAGATACGATTCGAAAATAACATGACCCTCGCGGAGGAGAGATGATAATTTGAACAAGGTACACCGCGGGAATAAAAAAGGAAGCCAAAAAAGACTTCCTTTTGAAAAGCAAATATTGTGTTCTTATCTCTTGGAGAACTGAGAAGCACGTCTCGCTGCTTTGAGACCGTATTTCTTTCTTTCCTTCATTCTGGGGTCACGGGTAAGGAGACCTGCCTTCTTGAGAGGAGCGCGGTATTCATCGCCTGCCTGAAGAAGAGCGCGAGCGATACCGTGACGGATAGCGCCTGCCTGACCGGAAACGCCGCCGCCTTTAACTGTGCAGATAACATCGAAGGTGCCTTCGGTCTTGGTAACGCCGAAGGGCTGAGCAACGATCATCTTCAAGGTTTCGAGACCGAAATATTCGTTGATATCCTTGCCGTTGATGGTTACATTACCGGTACCTGCCATAACGCGAACGCGGGCAACAGAGCTTTTTCTTCTGCCGGTGCCGTAGAAATAGGGAATAGCGGATTGATAATTCATGTTGATGTCCTCCTTACTTTACTTCCACAGCGATAGGGGTCTGAGCCTGCTGTTTGTGTTCTGCGCCTGCGTAAACCTTAAGTCTGCCGAAGCTTGCATCGCCGATCTTGTTCTTGGGAAGCATACCCTTTACAGCCAATTCCATAGCCATTTCGGGCTTGGTTGCCATAAGTGTGCGGTACTTAACCGACTTGAGACCGCCGATGTAACCGCTGTGACGGTGATAGAACTTCTGATCGAGCTTTTTACCTGTGAGAACAGCCTTTGCAGCATTGATAACGATAACGCATTCGCCGCAATCTACATGAGGAGTATATTCGGGACGGTGTTTGCCGTTGAGGATGGTTGCCGCGAGAACTGCTACCTTACCGAGGGGCTTGCCTTCAGCATCGATAACATACCACTTACGTTCAACTGCCTCTTTTTTCAACATTGTTGTGGACATAAGTTGAATTCCTTTCGATAACTTTACAATTTTTTCGTACTCGCCCATTATAACACAAGAAATGTGATTGTCAAGAGCTTTTTCAAACTTTTTTCATTTTTAGGGGTGTTTTTTTCGTTTTTTTCGTTTTTTCTCGTTTTTTTCAATTGGCGAAGAATCAATCGGCTTTTGAAGTCAACCCGAATTCCTCATTAAAATCCTCGATATCAAAGCTTCTGCCAACAGTATAACCTGATTTTTTCAGCACAAATTCAAGCTTTTCAAGAGAATATTCGTAATAAAAATCCTCGTCATCCGAAAGATAGTTCACCACAGTGGAATCCTGAATGTATGCGTCGGGGTAATCCTCGATTATGTTATCATAATATTCCTGTGCCGATTCTGTTGAGGAAAAGGTTGTAACGGTTTTCGCACCTGACACAACACCGTCAACAAAATAATAATGGCAAACATAAACTGTACCAAAAGCATCACGCCTTGATATCACCGTATATTTTGATTTGAGAAATTTATATCGCTTTGACATTTCAATGTCGGGATCGACCGAGATCTCCTCCGAGACTTCTTCGTTTGTAGCATGAGCTTCCTCTGTTATTTCGCTGACGGGAAGGGAAAGGTCAACATCGGCATCATCACACCCCCAAGCCGAAACAGTAAAACAGCTCCATAATATAAAAGAAATAATTTTTTTCATGATCACAACCAAATTGTAAATAAATTTTTTACCCCTTGACAAAGATATTTTACGGTGATATAATTTCTGTACCGAACAAATGTTCGATTCGGTTCTGCCTTTCCATCCCTGAATGCAGAACCTTCCGCTGTTCTCTGTTCGCTCCAACAGAGGCAATTGTTAAAGAAAGGATGAAATATGGATTACAAAGAACAAGCGAAAGACCTTTTATCAAGAAAAAACAGCCTTATGTCGGCATATTCTGCCATTAAAACCGAGCTTTCTCAGCTTGAAGATGCGAAAATCTCCTGCCGAACCTCTCTCACTAATGCCGAAAAGCTTGGCAGAAATGTTGACATTTATCAAGACCGTTTGATCAATCTGCTTGCGGATATGGAGGATTGCCGTTTCCGCAGAAGCATCGTTGAAAGAGAATTATCAAAAATAGAAAAGGGACTTAACGGACTCACCGAATACCAAAAGGACCTTATAAATACATTTTTCGTGGAAAAAGCTTCGGGCGGTGCCGAAGACATTATGCTGCGCTGGTACCGCGAGCGTTCAAGCGTTTACCGTGACCGTGTCCGCGCTCTTGAAGCCTTTACCCGTTCAGTTTACGGGGTGCTTCAATTTTGAAGTCATCCTCGGTCAAGCCGATTCTTTCGATAAATTCACTCTGTCTTTTATGCAGTTCAAGACTGTTCTGTGAATGGGAATCGCTTCCTATATAAAATCTACAGCCTGCCTTTTTGCAAGCGGCAAAAAATCTTCTGTAAGGTGTGTTATCGGGTATCTGACGGATAACCGAAAGGTTGGCTTCGACAGCAATATCGTTATCTTTCGCCGCACAGGCGCATTCATCAAGCATTTCGTCGGTTATAAATGAATAGACCTGCTCCACATATTCGGGCTTATCACCTATAGGATACATTGGGTGGGCGATACCGAAAATATATTTGCTCATTTCATGGTTGCAAAGAGAAATAAAGCTGCGCAGGATATATTCTGCGTGCTTTTCGGGAACACCCACACGATCCTGAGGCAGAACAAAGCCTCTCATGTGTGTATGTGAATGAGGAACAATAAGATAATCAAGGTATTTAAGGCTGTTGCTGTTCACAGCCAAAAGCTCTTGGGCATATTCCCCCTCTGCGCCTATAAGCACATTTATCCCCATTGTGTCAAGGCTCGCCAGCTCATCCCTTGTCTTTTGGAGTCTTTCATAACCTTGGTCGCTATACCAAGGTGAAGCACCCTCAACAGTCGTTTCCCAGCAATGGTCGGTTATACCCAGCGTTTCAAGACCGATTTCCTTCGCCTTAGCGATATATTCCTTTAAAAATGCGTCCCTCTGTGCGCAAGAGGAAAGATGAGTATGTGTGTGCAAATCATGTTTGATCATATTATTTTAATTCCCGCGTTTCCTTTTAAAAAAGGAAAATAAAATTTTTTAGTTCCCGCGATGCACCTGGTTCAAAATGAAAGCGCTCATTCGCGAGGGTCGTAGTTTATTCAAATTGTAATATTTTCAAAAACAGCACTCGCTGTTTTTGCATTAAAAGTTTTTGGTCACACCTTTTTACCAAAAGGTGTGAAATAACACACCTTCAAACCAACAAGGAGAGGAGAAACATCTCCTCTCCTTTGTCTACATTAATATTATTCCGCGAAATAATAATCTCCTGTTTCTTCGTCTTGGAGAATAGTCTTTTGAACGATACCGTTCAAATAACTGAACATATATGTGTCGCCGTTGCTTATAAAGGTGAAATCGGCATAAATGTCGCCTGTCTGTGTATCGGGGTAATAATAGATGAAAACATTTGCGTTAGCATCATAACAGCTTATGTCGATATATGCATCGCCAAATTCATCGGCGGGAATATCATATATCTCAAATTCCTTGCCGTCAATAGTCATGCTGCCCGATTCGGAATCCCAAACAACATTTTCGCAGGAAAACTCCGCAACTGTGCCGTCAGCAAGTGTCCAAACAACCTTTTCACCGTTGTTTGTGTTTTCGGTAAGCGTGAATGTGGTGCTATAGCTGCCGCAATTTGTGGTAAGATCCAAGGAATAGCGGTTATTGCCGTCATCGATAACTATGTATTCACCGAAAATATCGTCCCACATATCATCGATGTTGATAAATCCAAAGAATTCGGCAATTGTGGGGGTGGATTGATAAAGGCTGTAGCTTACATCCTCCTCAACATCCCAGATATCATCAAAATCTGCAGGAATTTCTGCTTCGAAAGCATCAATTTCGGTAATAACAAGGGTCTTATCCTCGATTTCGGACATACCCATCATGGTAATTTCGGAATGGATAACGATCTCCAAGCCGTTTTCAATAGGCTTAATGGTATATTTTATGACGGCATCCATTGTTACTTCGATACCCATAACTGTGGTTTTGATTTTATCGATACCGAAATAGTATGCGCCGTTTTCGTCCTTGCCGTAATTAAATTCAATGGTGAAGGCGGTTTCGGCAGAGGTCATTTCTGCGGTAGCATAGGGAACTGCGATGCCTGCGTCTGCGCTTTCATCATATTGGGCAACCATTTTCATTTCCATGGTACCCTTGCCGTTTTTATAGTTAATGGTAAGAGTAAGGTCGCTAACGGTTTCTCCGAGAAGCTCGTTATTTTCCTCTTCATGTGCGGTGATTTCAAGCTTGCCGTTTATGTTGTCTTCTACATTATTATGCATAAGCTTTAGCGAAAAGGCTGTTTCGCCGTCTTCGGTTGCTGTAAGATCAACATCGGCGCCGTTTATGGAATATTCAATGTCAATGTCAGCGCCCTTTTTATCATCATTCGCCTTAAGGCTTGCCTTAATAGCAGACATTTTCTCGTTTTCGATTACAAATTCTGCCTTGATTTCAACGTCAACGTTATCAAGCTTTTTATCGTAATCTGCGCCGATAGCTTCCTTCGCCTTATCGTCTGTCAGGTCAAAGGTGATGATTTCAACATCCTTAAACTGATAGTTGCGTATAGTAATATCGCCCTGTGATTTGGTGAAAAGGGAATCAAGCTTGCCTTCCTTAAGGTAATCCCAGTAGCAATCCAATGCTTCTGCAAAGCCTGCCTCGTCATCCTCGTCCTCCTCATCATCCTCCTCCTCGTCAGAGCTGCCTAAAAGCATACTGAGAAGAAAATCGTCCTCAACGATGTTTCCGCTTGTAAGGTTCATAATAGGCTTTTCGCCCAAAGAGGGAGCGGTAAAATATGTGTCGGTTCCGTCGGACACAAACTTGGAATTAAAGGCTTCTTCGCCTGTTTTAACGGTGAATTCGCCCGAGGACTTTCCGCTTTCCGACATTTTGTTATAGTCGTATTCGGCGGTAATATCGTTGCCGTATGCATCGGTTGTGACATAAGTACCCTTAACATTGTAATACTCTTTGTCCTGAGCCTCAAGCTCCTTCATGGCAGGCAGCATCTGGGTTTCAACAGCGTTAACCAAATATTCTCTTGCGGAAGTACCCTCGGACTTGGAGGTTTCCTCAGCAGAGCTTGCGCCTTGGTTGCTGTTGCTGTCGGTTTTTTCGGTTTGGCAGCCTGCAAATGCACAGCAAACCAAAACCAGCGCTGTCAACAGCGCAAAAATTCTTGTTTTCATAGTTGTCTCCTTTGTTTTAGTTCCCGCGGTGTAGTTATTTATGTGCAATGACATATTCCGCGAGAGCCGTATTTTATTTTATTTTAATTATAAAAACAATTGATCCCCAAAAACAGCGTATGCTGTTTTTGCATTAAAGGTTTTTGGGACACCTTTTTTCAAAAAGGTGTCAATTAAAAACGTCAAATCTTTTTCTTCTTCCTTTTCCCGACAATAACCAAAATCCCTAAAATCAACAGCAATGCGCCGACCGCACCGCCTAAATCGATAAGCACATCTGTCCATTGGGGTGAACGTCCCTCGGTTATCCTTTGGCAGATAAATTCGTCGCAGACCGCCACGATACCGCAATAGGGAATCGACAGCCAAGCGAACCGCTTTTTCTTGGTAAATGTTAAAACAAACGGTGCGAAAACCGCACTGAGCGCGAAATACTCGCTGAAATGTCCAAGCTTTCTTACGATTTTACCGAGATCATCTCGCTGCTCCTCGCCAAAAAGACTATCAAGGACAGCCTCAACAATTTCGGTTATTCTTCCGCTTTGCTCTGCCGATTGGGTTCCTATTGTAAGAGAATTGGAGAAAATAAATACCGTCAGCCCCGTAACACAGACCGCCAAAATGATCCTTAAAACAGTCCTTTTTTTCAACCCAACATCTCCTCTGCCGCCTTCAAAACAGCATCGCTTATATTAACACCACCCATTATCCTTGCCAGCTCGTCACGTCTGCCTGTATGATCAAGCTTTGTAACGTTGGTGACGGTTCTGCCCTCTGATTCCTTTTTGGAAATTTTATAGTGAACATCAGCCTTGGAAGCAAGAATTGCCGAATGGGTAACGCAGATGACCTGAGTTTTGCCGTTGTCGGCTGCCTTTTTCAAACGGATACCGATCTTTTCGCTTGTACGTCCCGAAACGCCTGTGTCGATCTCATCGAAAATAACCGTTCGGATGCTTTCGCTGTCGGCAAAAACACATTTAAGGCAAAGCATGATACGGGACAGTTCGCCCCCCGAAGCGATCTTCGCCATGGATTTGGGAGCTTCGCCCTTGTTTGCGCTTATTAAAAATTCAATATCGTCTTTTCCGTCAGAAGAAAATTCCTTTTCCGCTGTTCCCACCTTAAATGTTACACCGGGCATATCAAGCTCGGTCAATTCCTCGGTAACACGGTCACAGAGAAGCAAAGCCGCTTCTTTTCTGCTTCTGCTCAGCCTTTCGCCCTTTTCTTCCATGTCCTTTTTTGCCGATTGAAGAAGGGTTGAAAGCCTTTTCTTTTCTTCCTCGCTGTTTTCGTCCTTGGCAAGCTCGGTCTCCCATTCCTCTAAAAGAGAAGGGAACCCGTCGGAATCACATTTATACTTAGCTTCCAGCTTTTTAATAAGCTCCAATCTTGTTTCACATTCATCAAGACGGGATGGATCATCCCCGTCGGAATCAAGATATTCCTTCAAGCTGTCGGCTATGTCTGCGATCTCATATTTCGCGCTTTCAAGCCTTTCGGCAAGGTCTGCCCTGTCCGACAAAATCTCGCTCAAGGCGTTCACAGCGTTCAAAGCCTCATTAATGCTTTCCAGCGCGCTTCCTTCGCGGTTGTAAAGAGCATCATATCCTGCTCCTGCCTTGGAAATTATCCTTTCGCGGTTGGCAAGAAGCTTTCTTTCCTCGGTAAGCTCTGCCTTTTCCCCCTGCTTTATCTTTGCCTTTTTCAGCTCGTTGACCTTATATCTCAGCATATCCATGCGAAATTCTCTGTCCGAGCTTTGGCTTTCAAGGTCATCCAATTCCTTTTTTATGTCACGGTGCCTTTTATAGCTTTCCAGATATTCCTCATAAATATCCCCGTTTCCTGCAAAGGAATCCAAAAGAGACAGTTGCCTGCCCTTGTCGGCAAAGGCTTGGGTATCCTGCTGACCGTGAATGGAAAGAAGCTGGGACATTGCGCTCCTTAATTTTGAAAGAGGAACGCTTCTGCCGTTTATCTTTGCAACCGATCTGCCGTCACGGGAAATTCTTCTTGTAACGGTAATATTACCGTCCTCCTCGGGAATTATCTCCGATTCGGCAAGAATATTCAAGGTTCCTTGGTCATTTACAAAAAATATACCCTCAACCAAAGCCTCCTCCTCGCCTGTTCGGATAATTTCCTTATCCGACCTTGCACCGCAGAGAAGCCCCAATGAATCGATTATTATACTTTTGCCTGCTCCCGTTTCACCCGTAAAGGCACAAAAGCCCCTTTCGGGCTCAAGTGAAAGCTTTTTTATAAGAGCGATATTTTCAATATAAATGGAAGTCAGCATAATACCTAACTCGCTTAAATTTTATCTAATTATTGTTAAAAAATCATGAACTAATCAATAAGAGCGTTTAACCTTTTTGTTACATTTTCCGCACTTTCGTTGTCGTGGGCGATTATCAAAAGGGTATCGTCTCCTGCAAGAGTACCGATAACACCCTCCAATTCCATTGCATCAAATGCCGCACCGACAGCCGAGCCCATCCCCGTGTAGGTCTTTACCACAATAAGGTTATTGGCGCAAGCGATTTTTGAAACAGCCTGCTTGAGGATAACCGAGAATTTTCCGTTTATCTCTCCCTTTTGCTTGTCCTTGCTGACACGGTATTTATAAACGCCGTCGTCACCCTCTGATTTGATTATCCCAAGCTCTCTTATATCTCTCGAAACAGTCGCCTGCGTAACCTTAAAGCCGCATTCCTTCAATTTCGCCTGAAGGTCCTCCTGAGTATCAAAAACATATTGATTTATAAGCTCGATTATCTTTTCCTGTCTTGTATTTTTCATTTATCTTCCTATAACTTATATAAATTATGACATTTTATTATAAAGTGTTTCGTAGAATGCATCCTTTTTCAGCTTTATCATTTCCAAGGTATTCCGGGATTTTTCCACGATAACTCTGTCGCCCTTTTCCAAAACGCACAAAGCCTTGCCGTCGGCTAAAATAAGGTCATTTCCGCTGACGCTGTTGTCAATAGCTTCTATAACCGAAAGGGAAGAGAAGACCATAGCCTTGGCATTCAAGGAATGGGGACAGATAGGGCAGACACAGATCGCGTCAAGCTTTGTGTCGATAATAGGGCCGCCTGCGCTGAGAACATAAGCGCTTGAGCCTGTAGGGGTGGAAATAATAAGACCGTCTGCGCGGTAATCACACACAGTTGAACCGTCACATTTTAATTCAAGACTTAAAATATCCCCGTCAGCCTTTCTTGAAATAACAGCCTCGTTTAATGCTGTTGCACTTCCCACGATTTCGCCGTTTCTTTCGACCTTTATATTGATAAGCATTCTTTTTTCGGTGGAAAAGCCTGTTGCAAGCTTTGAAAGCAGGTGAAGCTCGCTTTTTTCAAGACAGCTCATATAACCCAAAGTGCCGAAATTAACAGACATAATGGGCTTATTTAATTTAAATGCAAGCCTTGATGCCGCAAGCATTGTTCCGTCACCGCCCAATGCGATGATACCGTCAAAATCACCGTTGCCCTCGCCGGAATATCTTTCGTATTCGATGCCGTTTTCCGCCAGACAACGTTCAATTTCATTTATATCCTTTTCATCCAAATTCCCCTTAAGGCTTGGATAAATGAGCATTTTGCCCACAGTCATAAAATCATCACCTGTTCTGTTTTTTTCTGAAAATAGCAAGATATTCTTTGTTACCGTCACCGCCTAATATGGGCGATTGGGTAAAGCCTATCCGTTCAAAGCCGTTCATTTCGGCGTTAATATCGATTTTTTCCAATATTCCCTTAATAATTTTCCCGTTTCCGTCCTTAACGATACCGCCCTTGCCGATATTGCTTTTGCCTGCCTCAAATTGGGGCTTTACAAGAGTTATCATCAAGGCATCCTCGGCAAGAATATCGCCGCAGGCAGGATATATCAAGGTTTGTGAAATAAAGGAAACATCCATAACTATCATTTGTATTTCACGGTGAAAATCCCCTTTCACCGCGTTTCTTGCGTTAAAGCCCTCCATAACAGCCACACGGCTGTCTTTTCTCAGCTTTTCGGCAAGCTGGGCTTTGCCTACATCAAGAGCAAACACAAATTCCGCCCCGTTCTGCAAAAGGCAATCGGTAAAACCTCCTGTTGAAGCCCCAATGTCAAGAACCGTCAGCCCTTTTACCGAAACATTAAATTCATTCAAGGCATGAAAAAGCTTTTCACCTGCACGGGAAACGAATTTTTCTTCTTCTGTTACCGTGATCTCCTCGTCACCCTCAACGTTTATTGAAGGCTTTTCCGACTTTTTTCCGTTTATGTAAACAAAGCCTTGTGAAATTGCCGACTGAGCCTTTGCCCTGCTTTGGAAAAAGCCCTTTTTCACAAGAAAAACATCAAGCCTTGCCATTAATTTTCCTCCGTCAGGGTAACGATTTCTTCTGCAATACCTTGGGGAGAAAGCCCCAAAAGGTCATAAAGCTGATCGTTACTGCCATGCTGAGGGAAAATGCCGTCAATTGCCTTTATGCGGAATTTTCTGCCTTCAAGGACATTATTTTCCGCCATAAGAGAAGCAAGCCTTTGGGCGACACCGCCGTTTTTAATGCCTTCCTCGGCAAAGACAATATTTTTTCCTCCCGAAAGAGCATTAATGATCTCGTCATAGGGAAGGGGAGAAAGCTTTTTAAGGCTGATAACACGGGTGCTTGACCCATTTTCCTGCAACAGAATTGCGGCTTTTATGACATTTTCCGTCAGCCTGCCGTAGGTTATCAAGGCATTTTCGGGCGAATCTCCGAAATCCTTGTGATCAAGCCCTTCTTTAATCTCAAATCCCGTTAGATCGCTGTCTGTCGCCTTGGGATATCTTATTACAACGGGACCGTTGGCATTGATCGCCTTTTCGAATGCCTCCTCCAAAGCCTTGAAGCTGTTGGGAGCATAAAATTCCACATTTGGAATCTCTGAAATAAAGGCTGTATCAAAAATACCGTGGTGTGTTGCACCGTCATTGGCAACAAGACCGGCTCTGTCCAATGTCACGATTATATGTAAATTCTGCAATGCTGCGTCATGTATCATCTGGTCAAATGCACGTTGCATAAATGAGGAATAAACCGCAAAAACAGGAATCATTCCCTTAGCCGCAAGACCGCAGGCAAATGTGAGAGCGTGTTCCTCGGCTATACCCACATCAAAAAATCTTTTGGGGAACCGTTTTGCAAATTCGCTTAAACCCGTTCCGTCGGGCATCGCCGCTGTTATTGCAACAATTTTTTCGTTTTTTTCGCCTTGGTCGCAGATGATTTTCCCGAACCGTTCGGAATAGGATTCCTTGCCGCCGCCCTTTAATTCACCTGTCTCAACATCAAAGCCCGAAACACCGTGGAACAGATCGGGACGCTTCTCCGCAGGAGCGTAACCCTTGCCCTTTGTTGTACTTATATGGACAACACTGCATTTTCCGTCGTCCTTGGCTTCCTGCAAAACGATTTCAAGATGCTTTTCGTCGTTGCCGTCAAGGGGACCATAGTAATTTAATCCAAACTGCTCGAAGAAATTCTGGCTGAGCGCGATCTTCTTAAAGCTGTTCTTGATTTTTCTTGCGCCCTTTATAAGGCTGTTGCCGATAACAGGAGTTTTGCCGAAAAACCGTTTTACGCCGTTTTTCAGTTTGAAATACTTTGCGCTGGAGCGAACCTTGGAAAAATATTCGCTCATACCGCCAACATTAGGGGAAATGCTCATTTCGTTATCGTTAAGTATGATTATAAGCTTTTCCTTATCGGCGCAGTTATTGAGAGCCTCATATATCATGCCCCCTGTAAACGCACCGTCGCCAACAACCGCAACAGTATAGGAATCATCTCCCGAAACGGCATTAGCCGCGGCAATACCCGCGGCGGCAGAAATACTTGTGGAGCTGTGTCCCACACCAAAGGCATCATGCTCGCTTTCACTCATTTTGGGGAACCCCGAAATTCCGCCGAATTGGCGCAATGTGGAGAATTGCTCCCGTCTGCCCGTTAATAGCTTATGCACATAGCTTTGATGACCAACGTCAAATATTATTTTGTCCTTGGGTGAATCAAAAACTCTGTGGAGAGCCAATGTCAGCTCCACAACACAAAGGTTTGCCGCCAAATGTCCGCCGTTGACCGAAACGGTTTTGAGCAATTCATTGCGTATCTCCTGCGCCAGAACGGTTAGCTGTTCCTGAGGAACTGCCTTCAAGTCCTTGGGTGAATTGATTTTTTCAAGGATCATTTCTCATTTTATCCAAATATCGCGTCGGTGAATAAATGGATTCTCTCAATCCACCGACCGGCGCGACAAATCAGATTTCTCCTTATTTTAGTTCCCGCGGTGAAGTTACCTATATGCAAAGACATATTCCGCGAGGGTTCTTTTT
>CAZYRT010000027.1:0-1535 GCA_964650045.1 uncultured Ruminococcus sp. | reverse complement strand
GTTCCCGCGGTGAAGTTACCTATATGCAAAGACATATTCCGCGAGGGTTCTTTTTAGTTCCCGCGGTGAAGTTACCTATATGCAAAGACATATTCCGCGAGGGTTCTTTTTGGTTCTGCGGTGAAGCTATCTATATGCAAAGACATATTCCGCGAGAGGGTTAGTTTATTGTGATTTAAAGTTGTATACTTTTATATGTTTTGGTCATTAAAAGTTTTTGGGACACCTTTTTTCAAAAAAGGTGTCAAAACCCAAATTACTTCCTAAAACCGCAAAGCACCTTCGCGGCAAATGTAACAATATTGGTATTATGCTTTATGGCAACCGATTTTCCCATAGCCTTACCGCCGACAGTAACCGCCGAAATAAGTGAAGTGAGCATCAATGTCAAAAGGAACGCAATATCGGCATCCATTGTTCCGAAAAGCTTAACGGCGATACCTGCGCCTGTTGCACCGCTGACAACACCTGCGATATCACCAACGATATCGTTACAAAAGGAGCTTACCTTTTCGGCATTGTTAACAAGCCATACAGCCTTCTGACCTGTTTTTAATCGTCTTGCCGCCATTGAGTTAAAGGGCTTGATATCCGCTGTTGTAACAGCAAGACCGATTATATCAAAAATAATACCCAAAGAGATTATTCCGATAAGCACAGCTGCCGCCACAAGAACATGGAGCATTTCCACCACCTTGTCGCTTGCCGCCGAAAGGACGGCGGAAATAACAAAGCTTATTGAAAATGCGGTGACCACCCAGCCTGTATTGCTCTTTTTCTTGGATTTCTTTTCTCTCTGCTTGGGGTTGCTTTTTTCTTTACTTCGGGGAATTTCATCCGAACGGGATGAAGGCTTCGTGTCCATAAAAATACCTTTCGTTTTTCACTAAATATCGATTAAAAGTCTATAAAATAGATGGCGGCACAAAACGTAAACTTTGTGGCATGCGGTCAAGTAGGTTTTCCCCGCAGACTACCCCTCGTCGCCGATGAGGCGGTTCCCCTTTAAAGTCCGCGTCGGAGCATCACTGCGTCCGCGACTTGATTGCCTTTAAGTCCACACTGCAATCCGTTTTGTGCCAAAAATGTCTCAGCCTAGGAGTTTTCCTCAATGCCCCTTCTTATCTGCCTAATCCTCTTTTGCAGGTACGATTTCAACAGGGATAAGCCTATCTTCGGTAGCTAATCTCCGATAGGTACAACCTGTATCCGCCAATACCCACGCAAGGCAGGCTACATCTATCCACAGCGTCAAAAAAATGCACCGCATGATAGGTTTAATCTTTAATCTGTAGACAACTCATTATACCGAGGGATTACCCCAATCGGCGTATGGATGCCCACAGAAGAAAGCCTCCAAAGGTAAATGGGTCGAATGCCGTATGCCATTACAGCCCGCCCATAAACCTATTCTCCCAGCACCCACCCTCATCTGGGCGAAGACAGCAAGCACAAGGAGCTTCATCGATTTGCCTTTACGCGTATTTTTAGGCACGCTTTCAGCAGCGAAGGGACAACTAGGATACTGCGCCATC
>CAZYRT010000026.1:0-21856 GCA_964650045.1 uncultured Ruminococcus sp. | reverse complement strand
CGTATTTTTAGGCACGCTTTCAGCAGCGAAGGGACAACTAGGATACTGCGCCATCAAGCTGATTATACCATAGTTCTTATAAAAATACAAGACTGTTTATTGTAAATAAAATATATATTACAAATAAACACATTAATATTACTTTCTGCGGATTAATATATATTCACAAAATTCGGTCAATCTTTCCTTGGCTTCGTTATCGGGGAATACATCCAAGGCTTCCTTGGCTGCCATGATGCATTCCTCTGCCAAGGAACGCGCGCCCTGCTCACCCAAAACCGAAACAAAGGTGCTTTTTTCCTGTTCCATATCCTTGCCGACAGATTTGCCCAATTCCTCGGGTGTGGAATATATATCCAAAAGGTCGTCGGTTATCTGAAAGGCTCTTCCTGTCAAAAGACCGAACCTTTCCGCCGCAGTCTTTTGTTCCTCTGTTCCTTTTGCGGCGATACAACCCAATCGGCATGAAGCTTGGAACAAAGCCCCCGTTTTAAGGGTGATTATGCTTAAAATCCCGTCAAGGTCAAGGCTTTTGCCCTCACCGTCGATATCCAATTGCTGACCTCCGCACATACCCGAAGCACCCGATTTCTCGGAAAGCAATATCATGGCTTCGGCATTCTGCGCTATATGGCACAAAGGATTTTTTCCTGCAACCGCAAAAGCATCCAAAGCAAGTGAATCCCCTGCAAGGATCGCCGTTGCTTCACCGAAAGCCTTGTGGTTAGAGGGCTTTCCGCGCCTCATGTCATCGTTATCCATAGAGGGAAGGTCATCATGTATAAGTGAAAATGCGTGTATCATTTCAATGGCACAGCCGTAATCAAGAGCATTTTTGCCGTTTTCACCGCACAATTCACAAAATTCCATTGCCATATATGCTCTTAATCTTTTGCCGCCGTCAAGAACCGAATATCGTACAGCATCCCCCAAACCGGGAATAGAGGTGTATTTTTTTGTCAGCTCGTCAAGACGTTTTTCCGCAATTTCTGCGGTTTCCTGCAATTTGACCTTAAAGCTCATTTCTGTCCGAACTCCTCCTCGGTCAAAACTCCGCCCTTCATTTGAAGCAATCGCACCTTTTCCTCAGCCTTGTCCAATCTTTGGGTGCAAAGCTTCACCAAGGCGGTGCCCTCGTCAAAAAGCTTTATCAGATCCTCCAAAGGCACCTGACCGTTTTCCAATGTTTTAACGATCTGCTCCAATCGGCTCATAGCCTGCTCAAATGTCATTTCCTTGGTTTCTTCGCTCATTATCTTTTACCCTCCTTTTTGGAAACAGCGTTTTTTAATGCGCGTAATTCGCTGCTTGTAAGCTCTCGGTATTCTCCCGATTTCATGTTGCCGAGGCGTAAAGGACCTAACGCAACTCTCTTTAATTTCGAAATATTCACGCCCACCTGCTCGCAAATACGGCGTATCTCTCGGTTCTTGCCCTCGGAAAGAGTGAATTTAACAACACTTGTCTGCTCGTTTCTTGCAACCAATTCCAACCCGAAGGGAACGATCTTCTCGCCGTCAAGGTCTCTTACAGCTCTCAGTCTGTCCAATTCCTCGTTTTCGATCTTGCCCTTTAAGGTAACGGTGTAAATCTTTTGTATCTCATTTCTCGGGTGGGTTATAAGATTAGTCAGCTCACCGTCGTTGGTCATGAGCAAAAGCCCCTCGCTGTTAAGGTCAAGCCTTCCCACAGGATAAACTCTTGTGTCGATGTCAACAATATCCTTGACACTTTTTCTGCCCTTTTCATCGCTCATGGTTGTGACCACACCCTTGGGCTTATATAACATTATGTAAACTTTTCTGCCGCTCTGGGGAGTAACGCTTTTTCCCTTGTAGGTAACGGCATCGTTGTCGGGGTCAACCCTCATTCCTATCGTTGCGGTAACACCGTTTACCGCGAAATTTCCCATTTCGATTTCCTTTTCTGCGGCTCTGCGGGACATAAGACCGCAATCGGCAACATATTTTTGCAGCTTGATCTCTTCCATGTTTCTCTAATCTCCAAATATTTTCTCCCAAAAATTCTTTTTGGGCAATTGTATTTCCTCGGTGGATTCTAAATTGATTATGTAAACTTCTTTTCCTTGGTAAATAAAGACCGCTTTCCCCAAAATATCCCCCTCGTAAACGGGAAGGGAAACGGTCTCGGGCAGACTTAATCTGATCTCGACTTTTGCGCCTTTGGGCAATGTGACGGCAACATTTTCTCGGTTTTCCAATCTTAAGAAAACGTTTTCCAACCCTTCGATCGGAATATCTGAATATATGTCCCCGATTTTTGCCGGATTTATCCTTTCAAATTCCGAAAAAGCTTGGTTCAAAAGCTTCATGTGGTTTTCGGTAGGAGAATCGTCATGAAGCGTGACGCAAATAAATTCCATGCCGTCGCGCTCAGCCGAGCTTACAAGACATCTGCCGTCCAGCTTTGTGTAGCCTGTCTTTACTCCCGTTGCACCTTCAAACCCGAAAAGAAGCTTGTTGTGGTTGTTGAGATACCTTCCGTTTTCGGCTCCGTTATAAGGAACCTGCGCCTTTTTTGTTGAGCAGATCTCCCGAAAAACGGGATATTCCATAGCTTCTGCCGTAATGAGCGCCAATTCGTATGCGGTTGTGTAATGGTTCTCGTCGCTCAACCCATGTGGGTTGGCAAAATGAGTGTTTTTTAACCCAAGCTCCATCGCCCTTTGGTTCATCATTTCAACAAAGCTTTCAACGCTTCCGCCGATAAACATTGCTATAGCAGCCGCCGCATCGTTTCCGCTTTCCAGCATAAGACAATAAAGAAGCTGCCGCAAGGTGAGCTTTTCCCCCTCAACAAGATAAACCGAGCTTCCTTCGATTCCCGTTGCTTCCTTGGGGATAACAAATTCGCTGTCTAAAACACCGTTTTCAATGGCGACAAGAGCAGTCATAATCTTTGTGGTGCTGGCCATGCCCCGTGGTGTGTCGGCATTTTTTGAATATAAAATGCTTCTGCTGTGAAAATCTATGATAACCGACGAATCCGCCGAATCGGAATCTGCATCCATCGAAAACTCATTTGGGACTGCATAAGCGAAAAAACCTTCCTCCTGTCCTTTTGCCACATCTGCCCCGAAAAAGGGAAGAAAGGAGGAGAGCAAAACCGAAGCCGTAATGAAAAATACAACAATATTTCGTTTTATCAAACCCATTCACCTCAAAAAATTATATTGAGGCAAAAAAGATTTATTACATTTTATTCTATATCAAGTAAACTTTCTTGTCAAGGGATTATTAATTTCTTGACAAATCATAAGGAAGGATATATACTTTATGTGTAATAATTTTTGAATATCGGAGGTTTTCCAATGAGTATTCTCGTAACAGGGGGAACAGGCTATATCGGTTCCCACACTTGTGTTGAATTTATCGAAAAGGGTCAGGATGTTATCGTTCTTGATAATCTTGCCAATTCTAAAATCGAGGTTTTGGATCATATTAAAACTATAACAGGCATTAAGCCTAAATTTTATGAGATCGACCTTCTTGACAGAGCGGGAGTTAAAAAGGTTTTTGACGAAAACCATATTGATACAGTTATCCATTTCGCAGGATTGAAGGCTGTCGGCGAATCGGTTGCAAAGCCTATCGAATATTACCGCAATAATATTGTGGGTACATTGAACCTTGTTGAGGAAATGAGAGACCACGATTGCTTCAAGCTTGTTTTCTCCTCCAGCGCAACAGTTTACGGCAAGCCCAAATCTGTTCCCATAAAGGAGGATTTTCCTCTTTCCACAACAAATCCCTACGGCACAACAAAGCTTTATATCGAACAGATCTTAAAGGACCTTTGTGTTGCCGATAACCGTTTCTCTGTGGTGCTTCTCCGTTATTTCAATCCTATCGGAGCGCACGACAGCGGTCTTATCGGTGATGACCCCAACGGTATCCCCAATAATCTGATGCCTTATGTTACCCGTGTTGCAAAGGGAATCCTTCCTCACCTCAACGTTTTCGGTAACGATTATGATACTCCCGACGGTACAGGCGTCCGCGACTATATCCATGTTCTCGACCTTGCGGCAGGTCACTATGCAGCCCTCAAGGCGTTGACACAGCCCGGCGCTTCGGTTTACAACCTTGGCACAGGCAACGGCTGCAGCGTTCTTGATATTGTAAATGCATTTGAAAGAGTTAATAATATTAAGATTCCTTATCAGATCGCGCCCAGACGTCCCGGCGATATTGCAGAATGTTATGCTGATGCTTCTAAAGCAGAAATCGAGCTGGGCTGGAAGGCAAACTTGGGATTGGACGAAATGTGCGCTTCCGCTTGGAAGTTCGAAAGCAGTCATTAACAGTGCCCGCGATGAAGCTTCAATCCACGCGGAGAGGAGCTTTAAAACGCAAATGAGTACACCGCGGGAATTAAAAAAGGAGAAAAAATGTTTCGGAGATTTATGCAAGGCCGTTACGGAAACGACCAATTGAATTTGACCCTGCTTGTAACGTCCTTGGTTTTTGCCTTGCTGACAATGTTCACAAGGGGGATAATAAACTATATTTTTTCCACCCTTCAGCTGATAGCGCTTCTTGTGTGGGCATTGCGCGCTTTCTCCAAAAATCATTATAACCGCCGTCGTGAAAACCAGACATTTCTGAAATATTGGTATAAGCTTAAAAATTCGGGCTTCTTTAAAACTTTGGGAAAATGGTGTAAGGATATCAAAGGCTTTTTCCAAAGACTTTCCGACAGACAGCATAAATATTTCAAATGTCCTGTTTGCGGTTCCCGGCTTCGCGTACCCAGAGGCAGAGGCGAAATAACCGTTACCTGCCCTAAATGCAGAACAAAATTCGACCAAAAAAGTTAAAAAATCTAAAAATTCGGAGGGAAATTATGAAATTAAAAAGATTCACAGCTCTGGCTGTCTGTATGATCATGATAGTCTGCTGTTTTCCCTTGGGCTTGCTTTCTGCTTCGGCAGAAGGGGGCTTTATTCTTGATTATACCTTTATCGGAGACGAAGCTGATGTTGCAGGCTTTGCCCAAGGGCTTATTACCGTAACACCCGATTCCGACGGTGCAACAAGCGGATATTATCTTGTTTATTACACAGACGGAACCAACGTTTTGTCAAACTATGACGAATTGGCTTCTGCCAAAATAACAGGGGAAGCCGTCAGAATGGAGATCAAGGACGGCATGATGATCCCCGAGGGAGCAAAGGGGATCGCTGTGTTTGAAAGCGACAGCGAATTTCTTGATAACGCTCCCGATATCTCAAGCGCAAAGGCAAAGTGCGCCATTCCCCCTTCAAAGCAGTTGACTTTGTCTTCTCCCGAGCTTGTTTTCGGTCTTGCCTCGGATGTTCATGTAAATTATGAATATTATGACAGAGGTGCCTATGCAAAATGGACCTATGCTCTTAATTTCTTTAACAATAACGGCGCCGAATATGTTTTCGTTGCAGGTGATATGACAGGGGATGCCACCGATTGCAACACAATGGGCTCGGATTATACCCTTGAAAACCAGTATATAAAATATAAGGAGCTTGTTGAAGCCTCTCCCTATTCTACCGATAATGTTTATGAATGTATCGGCAACCACGGCAATACAAACAGCGATAACAGCCTGTTTACCAAATATACCTCGGGTGCAAACGAGGTTCACCCTTATTCGGGCTCTCCCTATTACTATGTGATGATAGAGGGAAAGACATCTGCCGCAAAGGATAATTTGTTTATCTTCATGCAACAGGACCTTGATGACGGCAGCGGCGGATATGTTGCAGGCAACACCGCAACAAGAGATAACTTCACCAAGGAACAGATAGATTGGCTTGAAAATCTCCTTTCCGTTTACGGAAACGATAGCGGAACCAATGTGTTCATCTTCGAGCATTCACCCTTCCTTGATTACGGCGCAGGCGAAAAATACGGCGGCTTGTACCGCGCGTTGACGACCTTTAGCAGCGATTTTCCCCAAAATATGCGCCTTAAGGCTCTTTTGGAAACCTATAAGGATGTAACGGTATTTTCGGGTCATACCCACCAAACCTTGTATGATAACCTGAATTATTCCGATATGGCGAACACCTTCGCAAGAACTGTTCACGTTGGCTCAACCTGCTGGCCAAGAGCCTATAACGAAAGCGAAACAAGCAACGCTACGGGAAGCGACGGCAGAAAAACAACAGGCGCTTCTTACGGAAGCGAGGCTTATTTGGTTAAGGTTTATCAGGATTATGTGGTTTATACGGGTTATAACCTTTCCACAAATAAAATAATCCCCTGCGCTACAATGATAGTGCCTACCAAGGCTAACGCTGTTTTAACCGCCGACCAAGCTTTTGAAGGCTCGGGTACAGCTTCTGACCCTTACCTTATCCAAAACGAAAGCGATTTTATGTTGCTTACCAACGGCTTTAACCAAAGCAACGACGAAAATGCAAAATACGGCGAAGGTAAATATTTCAAGCAGACTGCCGATATCAATATGATCGGCATTGAATCCTATATAGGTACCCATGCCAACGGCAATGCAAAATGCTATTTTGCAGGTAACTATAACGGTAACGGATATGAGATAAAGGTGGACATAAGAGGACCCGAGCAAAGGTCGGTGTTTCCTTATATTTACGGTGCGGTTTATAATGTTACGATACGCGGTAACATAATTTCGGATGTTGCTGCTCAGCCTATCCGTACCTCTCGGGGTTATATCTTAAACTGTATTTTCGATGTTTATCTTAAAGCCGAAAGCGTTCACGGAATCGTTTATTCCAACTATACTTATCTGTTTAATGTATATACAACGGGCAGTATGAACGGTACAAATATGCATCCCGTTGCAAACCACGATGATTCAAGCGCTTATTACGGCAGAGTATATCACTATTATGCCGATGCATCGGGAAATCTTGTTGCCGATGATTACGGAACCCAAACCAACGATCTCAGTGATGTGGCAAAGGCATTTAATATCCGTGACGATGCCGATTATACAAGCGCATCCTATCTTGTTAAAAGCGGTGTCCTTTCAAAAGCAGGTGTCCGTATGGGCAAGCTTATGCTTGGTCAGGACGGTAACGAGCCTGTAATTACCCAAATTCCCACAACGGGAAATATTGCAAAATACGCCGGCTATACTCTTTCCCGACTTTACCGTATGGGCGGTGCTGATGTGAGCTGGGGCTGGGATGCCTCTGCTCCCATAGCTTATCCCGACGAAACCGGCTCCACCTTAACAGACGGTAAAATCGCAACAGTTTTGGGTTACGGCGATCCTGCATGGGTGGGCTTCCACAGCGGTACCCCCGATTATACCGCAGCAGGCTACCATTCCATTAAGTTTACATTTGATGCTCAGGTAAATATTAAAACGGTCAATATTTATGTAGGAACGGTCGATATACAAAACGGTGTAACCTCTCCCGATAAAATTACAGCTCTTTGCGACGGAACGGCAGTTGCTTCGGTAGTGCCTACCGATGTAACCACCGAAAGCGGTACAGGCACCGAAAAGGTGGTTATCAATATTGAATCCAAGGCAACAGAGCTTGAATTGCGTATTGAAAACCTTCAATGGGCTTTTGTTTCCGAGGTTGAAATAATGGCTTATGAGCCGGTTGCTCATGATTGTGTGGGTGTCGGAGATTGGCAGAGCGATGAAAACGGACATTGGAAGAATTGCTCCTGCGGAAATAAGACTGATGAAGCGGCTCACGATAGCGGAAGCTGGCATACCGTCTCGGAATCTGCGTTGGGCGTCAAGGGCAAAAAGGAATTGAGATGTACCGCTTGCGGATATGTTCTCGAAACCTCCGAAACCACAGCAAAGGGTGATATCAGCGGCGATGGACAGATCAGCGCAACAGACTATCTGCGGTTAAAGAAGGCTTGCTTCGGTACATATACTGTTGAGGATATGGCTACAGCCGACCTTAACGGCAACGGCAGAATCGATGCAACCGACTACTTTATGCTTAAACGCTATGTGTTTACACATTAATGGCGCTTTGACGGGCAAAGCGGCGATATAAATCCTTTAAGGGATTTGCGATATTCCCTTGTGGAGCGATATAAGGCTTCGCCTTGAGATATGCCCTGCGGGGCGTGAAGGGATTTATATCATATCGCATATAACTATAAAAAAAGGACAGAGAGCTTTGAATTCTCTGTCCTTTTTATTGCATGGATTTTGTTATAATTACAACTCTCGCGAATGAGCGCTCTCAATTTGAATAAGGTGCATCGCGGGAACTATCAAACCTTTAATTTTCTCTTAGCGAAGAGATAACACTTATCATACATTTCTCTGTATCTGGGGTTCTTGGACTTCCAGCCGTTTGTAATGTTACCGCCGGGAGCAGAGCCGTGGTAATACATCTTAGAGGTGTTCATATAGCCTGTTTCTGCGCCGACCTCAAGATATTCGATAAACTTTTCGATGTGCTGAGGGTTATCGATGTTGCCGTTTTCGTCCTCAGCGATCTTCCAGACCTCAAGCTCAACACACATACCCATTCTCTTGGCTTCCTTGGCTGTGTCATAAAGCCTCTGCTTGGGAATCCAATCCTCAAACATATAGTTGGGCTGCATACAAGCAATGTCAAAGCCGTATTTCTGCCAATGCTCATAGCCGAGAGCGCAGTAATAGGGGATCCAGAAGCACTTGTAACCTTTGGACTGAACATATTCGCAGGTGTAACGGATAAGCTCTTCTTCGTATCTGTCGGTGGGGTTCAATGCTTCTTCGAACCAATAAAATCCCTTAAGCTCGGTGTTATTGTAGTTGCCCGCGGTGTAACGCTCGATCATCGAATCCACCATCCAGCGGATAGCCTTCTTTCTGCTTTCGGGGTTGTCGAAAACAAGATGCTCGCCGTTTACATAGCCGAAATCCTCATATCCTGTGAAGGTGTAAAGGATGGTAAAGAATACCTTGACCTTGTAATCGGGCATACCCAACGCCTCGCCCACCTTCTTTGCAGTCTTGTTGAGTGCATCGATGTTTTTGCCGGGAACGAACACGCTGTCCATATAATCCTGCCAGCCCTCCGCGTGCTGACCTCTGGGAGAGAAGTCAAAGGAAACGTCGGGAAGATATAGCTGACCGTCCATAAATGTGTCGAGGATCTTTCCCTCGGGAGAGAGATAGGCAACGAGAGGGAGATAATCCTCCTCGGTCTGCAATCCTAAATCCTCGTCAACGGGACGGTAGTTGTAGGAAAGGTTGATGTTGTGGGCGCCCATAACATCCTCGGCAGGAAATTCATTGACCTCGGTAGGCTCGGGAAAGGTGTTCCAGATAGCCTTGCCGTCTGCAACCGGAAGCTTCACATTTTCGGTGTCGGTGCAGCCGTAAAGCTCGATCTCATCGATGTAAACATGGTGAACGGCATCGATAACAAACTGAACATAAATAGCCTGAACCGATTCAAATTCCCCTCTGAGGGGAATGATTCTCAGGTCACGAAGGGAACGGGTGTCGTCATTTTCGTAAACGGTTTCGAAATTCTCGCCGTCAACCGAAACACGCAATTTAATATATCTGGGTGTGCGGACTGCAACAGCATCGTCTCTTGTGGTGTTTACCAAAAATCCCTTAACTGCACAAGCATAGGGAAGCTTGAAGGTGATGATTCTGCCGCCGCCTCCGTGAATATGGAACCATGCAGGGTTGGGATAATTGTATTCGGGAGAAAATTCGCCGTCTGTGAGAAGGGTCGAATCTGTGTCAAAATTCATGTTGGCGCGCTCGCCCTTGTTTGCGAAAAATTCCTTTTCCTCGATAGCATGGATAGGAAGCCCCAAAAGAAGGTTCTTTTCCTCCTTGGAAGGTTTTTCGCAATAATCAGGAGTAATTTTTTCAATAGGTTTGTTTGTGTAATACATAATTATTCTGCCTTTACCAGTTTTGCTCTGTAGACTCTGCAATCGTGAGGGTTCATATATTCTGTGCGGAAAACATCCTTAAATACGCCCAGCTCCTTGTGATTGAGAACATCTCTTATTTCAAGAGCCATTCCCGAAACACGTCCGATACCCAAGCTGTCAAAGCTGATAAAGGGGTCTGCTCCTTGTTCATTAAGGTTGAAAACTCCGATAGCGATATCGCCGCCTTCAAGATATTTTGCCCAAACCTTAACATCGTTGATCTTCCAATGGTGACCGCAATTAAAGGGCTGACGGTAGGCGCCGTCCTGGTTTATTGCAATAACCTCCTTGTTAAGGAGAATTTCCTTGGTTGCATCGCTCATGTCGCGAATGTCGCATCCGATCATTAATGGCGAACCCAAGAACGCCCAAAGAGCGAAATGTGTGCGGTATTCTATGTCTGTACAGCCCGCAACACCAACATTGCCCTTGCCGTTCATTCCCACAACAAGCATATCCATGTCATTGAAGCAGCCCTGACCGTTGGTTGTGAAATAATCGGTCTGCTTCATTGCAAGTTCCCAGATAGAACGCCAATTGTCAACAATATCTCCTGTGGAACGCCAGAGATGAGCCCCTGTTTCCTTTATCCAAAGGTTGGTATTGTCTGCGCCCCAGCTACAGGCGGAAAAGCAAATGTCCCTTCCGCAGTTTGCCAAGGCAATGCCCATTCTCTTGTAAAGAAGATGACCTTGGTGGCAATCGGGCTTGAAGCAATAATCGTATTTAAGATAGTCAACACCCCATTCGGCAAAGGTCGCCGCATCCACAAATTCATAATCAAAGGAACCGGGGTATCCCGCACAGGTGAGAACCCCTGCACAGGAATATATACCGAATTTTAAGCCTTTTGAATGAACATAGTCTGCCACAGCCTTCATGCCGTTGGGGAACTTTGTTTTGTCGGGGACGAGTCTGCCGTCTTTGTCTCTCTGCTTCTCCGACCAGCAATCGTCGATGACCAAATATTCATAGCCTGCATCCAAGAGACCGCTTTCCGCCATTGTATCAGCGGTTTCCATAATAAGCTTTTCGTCGATGTTTGCACCGAATGTGTTCCATGAGTTCCAACCCATAGGCGGTTTTCTGAGAATCATAACAAAATCATCCCTTCTTTAATTAATTTTTATTTATCTGCCTTTAATTGATTCTTTGAATAGAGATAGCACATATCATAAAGCTCTCTGTATCTGGGGTTTTTAGACTTCCAGCCGTTGGTGATACATTCGCTTATCTGGCTGCCGTGGTAATAGATCTTAACAGAATTCATATAACCTGTTTCGGCACCGACCTTGAAATAATTTATAAGTCTTTCAATGTTGTCGGGGTGGTCGATGTTGCCGTTTTCGTCTTCCTTCACCTTCCAGATTTCAAGCTCTACACACATACCAACTCTCTTTGCTTCGGCAGCGGTGTCGTAAAGACGCTGAGGTGTAAGACCGGGGAATACATCGTCAAAAGCATAGTTAGGCTGCATACAAGCAACGTCAAAGCCGTAATCCTTCCAGTTTTCACATCCCTGTGCCTTGTAATAAGGAACCCAGAAGCATTTGTAACCCAAGGAATGGATATAATCGCAGGTCCATCTGATCATGTCCTCTTCATGCTTGTCCCAAGGATTCAAAGCCTCCTCAAACCAATAGAAGCCCTTTATCTCGGTGTTGCCGTAATTGCCTACCTTGTGGCGTCTGATATAAGTGTCAACAAGCCATTTAACGCCCTTCTGTCTGCTTTCCATGTCTTCAAAGGCAACTGTTTCTCCGCCTAATTCACCGAAAACATCAGGGTCTGTGAAGGTATAAAGGATAGTATAGTAAACGCCGACCTTATAATCGGGCTTGTTTAATGCGTCCTTAACCTTTTGTACCGCATTGTTAAGAGCATCCAAGTTTCTTTCGGGAATGAAAATGCTGTCCATATAAGCCTTCCAGCCCTCAGCGCATTTTGCTCCCTTGGGGTGGAAATCAAAGGAAACATCGGGAAGGAAAAGAACTCCGTCCATGAGAGTGTCCTTGATGTTGCCGTCCTTGTCAAGATATGCAACCTGAGGGAGAAGCTCTTCCTCCTTCTTGATGCAGATATCTGTGTCGGGGTTGGCAAAGTTGTAAACAAGAGAGATGTTTTCACAATCCAAAGCCTTGGCATCGGGATATTTATGATATTCCTTGGGAGCCTTGAATTCTTCCCAAAGAGGAATATCGTTTGCAACAGGGTCGGCAGCATCGGATACATCGGTACAGCCGTAAACCTCGATTTCGTCTACATAAACGTGCTGAACAACCTCAATGATAATCTGAACATACAAAGCCTTAACAGCCTTAAATTCACCGCCAAGCTTGTGAATCTTAAAGTCCTTTGCGGTTCTGGAATCGGTATTGTTGTAAACCGTTTCGAAATTCTCACCGTCAACCGACACACGAACCTTTAAATATCTGGGGGTGCGGATGCCTATTCCGTCTTTTCTCAATGCGCTTACGCAAAATCCGTCAACAGCGCAGATATAGGGAAGCTTGAAGGTGATGATTCTGCCGCCGCCGCGGTTCATGTGGAACCATTCGGCATTGCCGAATTCACGGTCGGGGCTGAAAAGACCGTCGGTAAGGAGGGTAGAATCTGTGTCGAAATTTTTACCTGCCGATTCACCGGGGTTGTTGAAAAAGTCCTTTTCCTCAATAGCATGGATAGGAAGACCAAGCAAAAGATTTTTTCTTTCCTTGGAGGGGTTTTCACAATAAACGGGGGATGTCTTTTCGATAGGTTTGTTTGTGTAATACATTAGCCGTTCATCCTTTTTAATATATATGCAATTTTTTTAATACAGAATAAATTTTCTTTCCGTAAGGTATCATCATAATATCCTCTTCAGTAAGAACCTTCAAAAGAATTATACCGATACCGTAAACCAAAACTCCCACACAAATAGAAGCAATTGTGCTTATTGTGTTGCCGAGATAATTGACAGTTAACTCATAAAAACCCCAAACAGAAGCGCCCATTATAAGGGTTGCAATTGCAGGCTTTAAAATATTTTTGCTTAGAGAAAACTTCAATTTCAAATGCCGTTTAATAACCGTAAAGCAGATTATGAAAACGATAACATGGCAGACGACCGAGCCGATTGAAGCACCTGCAATATTAATATCCTTGTTGCTGACCAAAAGGATATTCAAAACAGTTTTCACCGAAACGCCGATTGCAAGGGAAATGACAGGAACCTTGGCAAGGTTCAAGCCGTATAAACCGCCGTTTATGGTCTGGTTCAATGCAATAAATATCATCGCGACTGAGGCTATCTGCATAATCAATGCTCCGTCGGATGCTGTCGGGTAAATCATCTTCAAAATAGGCTCTGCCAAAACACCGAATCCCATAGCGCAAGGGAAGATTATAAGAATTGAAGTGAAAATGGAGAAGGAAAGCCTTTTTGATGCCACATCAAGCTCTTTTTTTGCGATAGATTCTGCTGTTGCAGGAACCAAAGCCGTTGAGAAGGCAAGGTTGATCGCCAATGGGAATGAGGTCAATGTGTCAACCTTGGAGAGAATCCCCGATTTGGACATAGCCAATTCCTCCAAAGCCTCCTTAGCCAAGCCCGAATCACGGTAGGCGATTTGGATGCAGTTGCTTACGGTGGTTGTATCAATAACCGAGCTTATAACCGAAACAATGGAGCTTAATGTAATGGGAATCGAAATGGCAAGAATGGTTTTCAGCAATTCCTTTCCTGTTTTGTCCTTTTCCGGAGAAACCTGACCATCCTCGGGACGTATGCGGTTTTGCTTGTAATAAGCGATAAGATAAACAAATGTAATAACAATAGCAAGGGTTGTGGAAAGATTGCCTGCTGTTGCCATAATATAGGCATCCTTGCCGATGCAGGCATAAACAAAGGTTATGGAAAGAACGCAATTGAGAAATTGCTCAAGTGTTTGTGAAACGCTTGTTGGCTTCATATTCTGCTGTCCTGCAAAATAACCTCTTAAAACAGCCGAAACCGAAACAAAAACAATTGCAGGCGCCAAGACCCTCATAACATAAGCCGTGTCGGGTACATTCAAAACCTTGGTTGCAATAATATCTGCACCGAAAAACAATGCAAAGGAGAAAACCAATCCAAGGGAAGCAAAAAATGTCATTGCAACCTTGAAAATACGGTGAGCCCCCGCCTTGTCACCTAAAGCAAGCCTTTCGGAAACAAGCTTTGAAATAACGCTGGGAATACCGATAGAGGAAAGTGTCAGCAGAAGGGCATAGATCTGATAACCTGCGGAATAGTAGCCTACTCCCACGTCACCAAAGCCTTCCATATTTGTAATGACAAGCTTATAAACCAACCCAAGTATTTTAATCAAAACCTGAGAGCAGATAAGCATCACTACATTTTTCATAAAGGATGCGCCCTTTTGGCGCACCTTCTTTTCTGTGCGGTTCATTTATTCCTCTGCCTTTTTAGTGAAATCAAATCTCGGCATCATGCCGATCTTGTCCGGTGTGTGAACCGGCAATTGATAAATGTCATGACCGGGGAACTCATTTGCCTCAACAAACAAGGGCCCTTTCGGCGTAAATGCCACATCCCAGCCAACATAACCCATTTCGGGTATCTCTGTTGAAGCCCTTTTGCAAAGCTCCAATGCTTCCTCCCAATAGGGGAATTTGAAGCCCTTTATGGGAACCCCCGTGAGAGGGTGTTTTTCATAAACATTTTTCGCCTTGTCAATGGCAAGCTGAGCCACAACACCCGTTTCAACATCAACGGGAGCAGTCATTCCTCCGCTGTTGAAGTTGTCAACAAATTTTCCGTTGCCGATTCTGAAATATGCGGCAATTATATGAGGAACCAATTTAAGCTTCTTTCTCTCCTCGACAGGTGTTTCTAAAACAGAATTGCCCTTTTCATCTGTAACCACCGTTACGATTCTCACAGTATTGATGGAATGAGGGTGAACCTCATTAACATCAGGATGCTGGATGATCAATTCTTCAAGCTCGAAATTGTTGCCCTCTGCTGTCAAATGGGCATAGATGTCCTCCAAAGAGGGATGATCCTCTCTCTTTATCTTTTCGATGCCCTTTCCGCAGCCCCCGTCAATAGGCTTTGCCATGAAAATCTCATGCTTACCGAGAAATTCCATAACCCTTTCCTTGGGGCTGCCGTTGACCTTGATCCAGTCTCTTTTAAGATAATCGTTAAAGCGTTCGTTAAATTCATCCTTGTTCATAAAGAAATGAAGATAGCTTTTGTCGCAGTATTTTATAACAAAGGCGTTGTTTCTTCCTCTTGTTAAATAGGTGTCTCTCTGCTCATCGGTAAGGTCATACATTTCAAACAAATCATAATCCATATAACCTGCGCCGTAGAGGCGGGCGCATTTCTGCATATCCATAAAAATGGATATTTTTGACATTTTTGTTTTTTTATGAATTGAATTGATTTTTTCGCCCATAGCCTTCCAATTGAGATGCTTTAATCTTTTGAAAATATATAAAATATTACCCATTTGCTTTTCCTTTTGTGTCATTTTCGGGCTTTTTTGCAAACAGCGAACAGCCCGAATTGCGCCAATATTCAATCTTTTCCCGTAAAATATCCTCGGTAACCGAAAATTTAATTGCAAGACAGGGAATACAGTAAAATTCCTCTGCACCTCTGCTGATTAATTTTCTTGTGGCACCCATGTCGTCGACCTTAAGGGCAACGCCGCATTTTTTACAGTTCACCGTAATCAACCCTAAGTATATAATAATCCATTTGCATTGTATCATAACCCTTTTCCCGATTCAAGTGTTTTCGCTTAAAATACAAAAAACTATTGCAAAAACCACTTCGAAATATTATAATACATTTGTATATCTGTGTCCGAAAGGAATTTGAAAATAATGTCGAAAAATAATAAAAGCAAAAAATCCTCAAAAGCTAAAATAATCGTCGGCATTCTTATTGCAGTTGCGGTCGTGGGGCTTATATTGTTCCTTGCTCTGAAAGATGAAACACCTCAAACCAAAACAGCGGAATTTTATGCCTCTGTGGATGTGAATAATTTTTGGTACGATTCAGAGATAATTGAAAGCGAAGGTACCTATTCCTATGTTCAGGCTGTGAAAAACGGTGTTGTTACAACGATCGAAGACAGAGAAGATGATTCCGAGGATTCCTATCAGATCTTCTATAAAAATTATGTTCATAAGCTTTATTTGAATAAAAAAACTTATGATACCGAAATAACCTCAAAGGGCGATAATCCTCAGGGTATCAGGCTTTTGTTTGCTTCCTATGATTTCAGATCCTTCAATGACCCTAAATCCACAGGTGAGGAGCTTTTGGAGGGTAAATATTATTATTGCGAAACCTTTGATGCAGTTGACTCCAAGGGTGCAGTCGTAGGTGAAAATAAATACTATTTTGAAAATGACCGCTTGAAGGCTATCGTCTGGACAGAAGACGGCACAATGACCCGAATAATGTATTTAAACGACTATTCGGCAACAGCTCCCGATGACATTTATTTTGCGCCGCCTGCCGATTTTACTGCAGGTCAGCTTACCCAAACCGATGAATTTGATTATTCCGACCTTTACGATAACGAAGGAATGATGAGTGGAAATGAATTGCCCTGAGAATAAAAGCTTTTTCCGAGAAAACATCACACAGATCTCCCTTTTTGCCCTAAGCGTAATCGTTTCTGTTTTGGGCTTTCTTCTCCTTCCCGATAAAATTTTTGTAAGCCTGTTTTCGAATGCACCAACACCTGAAACCGAAAAAACTATTTTCCTTGCGGGAATGGCTCTCGTAGTCGGTCTTTCTGCCTCGATGAGCATTTTTAACGAAGATACAAAAAAATGGCTTGCAACCGAGGCTGTACTTCTCCTGATCCAAATCGCCATTGCGGTGTATAATTTAATTGTGCTTTGATACATCAAAAAGCGGAGTGAAGCTCACTCCGCTTTTGTTATTTGAATTTTCTGTGACAGTTTTTCTTTAAAAATTCTTTGATTCTTCCGTTATCTCTATCCTCATAATACATAACGAGAAGCTTTTTAAAATCGGGGACTTGACTTTCGGGAATCACAAGCAAGCCTCCTGCTTTCGAGATTAAATAATGATTTGCAAAAATAACCGATGCACGCTTGTTTCCGTCATTAAAAATCTGGGTTTTCATGCAATAAAGACAAAGCTCGATTGCGGTATCTATGGGGGCTTTGTTCTTGCTTAGTATATCTGCGATGTTTTTCATAACAACGGTTTCGATAGGCAGCGGCGGAATATAGGAAGAACCGCCGATAGTCACAGGGACTCCGCGGATTCTGCCTCCGTTTGCGAAAAATCCTTCGTTAACAAGCTTCGCAATATGACAAAGTATAGAATAATCGCTTTTTACCTGTAAAACATCCTTATCTAAAATGAATTCCCAAGCGTGCTTCAAATTCAGTATCTTTTGAACATCGCTTGCTGTGACGCCATTGACTTTACCGTTTTCAATGATATCCTCTGTTTGTGGAAATGACGTTGCAACACCCTCTAAAACTGCCTGCTCATAAATAAATAATTTCATGTTCACTCGGGCAAAATCAAGGTTCAAGAGCACCTCGGGGGATAGCTCGCTTTCGGCAAAGCCTATTTCAGCAAGTGCTTTTTCTACCTTGCGTATCTGCTTTTTAAGCTCCTTTGCCTCGGCATTATTCCGTAACAAAAGCTGATAAAGGGTATCAGAATAAGCATCAACATAAACCGATGTGACCTTACTTCCTATACGCTTGCGTACATATAAATATTTTCCGCTTGAGTTTTCTTTGATTTCAGGCGTGCCGTCATAAGCCAACAACTTTAAACGTGCATATAAATCGGCACGTTGCTCCAATAATTCTTGTATTTCAGGATAGTTGTTCATAAATAACTCCTTTTTAGGGAACAAATCACAAAAATATTATATCAATTGTTCCCTAAAATGTCAACGGTTATTCGATTAAACCCCTTGTATTTTCATGCTTTTTGAATTATAATGTAATCAAGATTATTAAATACAAGGAGAGCGTTATGAAAAGGAATTTTAAAATAATCATCTGGGCTTTGATTTGTGCTTTGACCGTCCTTGCTTTTACGCCTATGGTGTCCAACGCAGAAGAAGCACAATTGTCCGATGATATTGTGATACTCTACACCAATGATGTTCATACTTATATCGACAATCCCTTGAGCTATGACGTTATCGCCGCGATCAAGGAAGAATTACAGAAGGAGTATAAATATGTTATTCTTGCCGACGCAGGCGACCATATCCAAGGCACAGCCTACGGTTCTATGGATAAGGGGGAAAGCATAATTTCCCTTATGAACCTTTCGGGCTATGATGTTGCAACCTTGGGCAACCATGAATTTGACTATAATATGCAGGGCTGCATGAATGCCATAGATTGGGCGGAATTTCCCTATACATCCTGCAATTTCTATCATGAAGAAAAGGGAGTACGCGGTGAAAATGTCCTTGACAGCTTTGTGATGTTCGATTGCGGTAACGAAAAAATCGCTTTTGTGGGCATTACAACACCCGAAACCTTTGCAAAATCAACTCCTGCATATTTCCAAGACGAAAACGGTAATTTTATTTACGGTATTTCCGGCGGTGACGACGGCTCTGCCTTGATTCAGGATGTGCAAAAGGGAATAGATGACGCAAGGAGCGCAGGCGCAACTAAGATCATCGCCTTGGGCCACTTGGGTGTTGACCCTTCCTCTCTCCCTTGGACAAGCGAATCGGTAATCGCTTCCACAACAGGCTTTGATGCCTTTATCGACGGACACTCCCACACAATAATGGAGAATAAAGAGGTTAAGGACAGAGACGGAAACAGCGTTCTCCTTACCCAAACAGGTGAATATTTCAACCGTATCGGAATGATGATAATAGACTCCGCAACAGGAAATATTTCTACCGATTTTATCGAATGTGCGGGAAGCGAAGAAGAAGGCTATAGCTTATCCTCGGAGCTTTTCAGCAGAGATGAATTGATTTCCAATAAAGAGGTCAAGGAATTTAAGGATAATTGGCTCACAGAGATCGATGAATTGCTGGGACAGAAGATAGGCTCTGCCCAAATAACCCTCGATAACTATGACGAAAACGGAAACCGCCTTGTTCGCAGTCAAAGCACCAATTCGGGTGATTTTGCGGCAGATGCCATCTATTACCTTTTTGACGATATGGGGCTTGATGTGGATGTGGCTGTAATGAACGGCGGCGGTATACGCAACCAAGCCATAACAGGCGATATAACCTATAAAACCTGCAAGGATATGCACCCCTTCGGCAATGTTGCCTGCCTTCTTACCGTTACAGGTCAGCAAATTCTGGATATGCTTGAATGGGGCGCACGCTATGTAGGCGAAGCCGAAAACGGGGCTTTGCTTCATGTGTCGGGTGTTACATATAAGGTCGATACCAATGTTAAAAATACCACCCAAGCCGATGAAATCGACGTTTGGACAGGCGACCCCACCGACGGTTACCGTGTCCACGATGTTATGATTTACAATAAAGCAAATAATAGCTGGGAACAATTGGATCTTAACGGAGAATATAATTTGGCAGGCTATAACTATACCCTTCGTGACCTTGGCGGCGGTTACGCTATGCTGAAGGATTCGGTCAATGTTCTTGACTATGTAATGGAAGATTATATGGTGTTAAGCAACTATGTCAAGGGCTTTGAAAACGGCATTATTACGGCAGACAATTCTCCCTTGCTTGCTAAATATCCTGACTTTTCTGTGGATTACAGTAATGTAAACGGAAGCGGAAGAATCCAAATTGTTTCAAATAACGGAAGTCTTGAAGACGATTCTGACAACAGCAATGACCAAACTCCCCCCACAGGCGACAATAACGACAAAACCCTTTTCCTTGTCCTTTCCTTCGCCTGCATTTCCGCCGTTATCTCAACCAAAATCCGAAAAGCTTCCAGATAAACATAAAAGCGGAGTGAAATCCACTCCGCTTTTGCTGTTGAATCATTAGGAAGAATCAAAATTTCGGGTTCTCCGTCAATGCCAAGCCGGTTTTAATTGCTATGAAAAGTCCGGTTTTCACCGATTCCTTGTCCAGCCATTCTTCTCGGGTATGGGTCTTTTCATGTATGTCGGTGCCTATGCAAAGGGATGGGACTCCTAATGACAAGGGAATATTGCAATCTGTGGAACCGCTTGTAAAAGCAACCTTTTTCCCTATGGCTTCTTCAATAATAGGGACTGTTATTTTCTTTAAATTCTCAATTTTCGATGGGTCTGTATCTCCGCAGGGTCTGTTTCCCACAGAATTAATGGTTAACCTTGCCATATTGCCTGCCTCGGCAAAAATTTCTTCAAATTTGCGTTTCATAAACTCAAGGCTTTCCTTGTCGTCGGAACGGTATTCGCAAAGCATTTTTGCCGATTGAGCTATTGTATTTACCGATGTTCCGCCTTCAATGACACCGACATTATATGTGGTTTTTGTCCCTTCTTTTTCGGGAACCTGGATTTTATAAATCTCATTGACGATATAGCTTAATACCGCTATGGCATTGCGGTTTCCGAATTTGTTAAAGGAATGTCCCCCTTCTGTAGTGACATTGACCTCATATCTGTGAGAGCCTACTGCACGATCTATGACTACATCCAAAACGCTGTCAAGTGTGATAAATGCTTTTATTCTGTCTTCAAAGCTTTCAAAAAGCTTACGAGTACCTTTCAGGTTGCCAAGCCCTTCCTCGCAGGAATTAAGGACAAACATGACACCGTTTTCGGGGAGTATTTTATTTTCTATAAAATACTTTGCCGTAAGCAGCAGGATAACAACGCTTGCGGTGTCGTCGGCTACGCCGGGGCAATAAATTCTTTTACCGTCATCGTAATAAGGCAATGGATCTCTGTCCGGAAAAACCGTGTCGGTATGTGCCGCAAAAACCGTTATTTCGTTGCTTTGGCTGCAGTTTATCGGAAAAATAACATTAAGGGCTTCGTCAATATAGACGCCCTCTGCGCCCTGTTCTTCAAGCCATGCTTTACAATATTCGGCGCGTTTATGTTCAAAATGGGAAGGCGCAGGTATCAAGCAAAGCTTTTCCAGCGTCTTGTACATAAGCTCGCTGTTTTTTGCAATATAGTCTTTGATTTTTATGTCCACAGATTTTTCCGTCCTGTTCAAAAAATTATATCAAGGGTATTATACTATATACCGTAAACCTGTAAATACTCTTGTTCGGAAATTTCATACCATTTTCTTGTTTCGTCGTGAGTACAACCGCCATACCACTCACGGCTGAAATGCATAAGAAAATAGCGGGGAGTAACGCCGTCGCAGGACACCCCTGTATAAAGGGCGAAGTCTTCGCCTTCATCATTAGATTCCCAGCAACTGTAAACCTCTTTAACAAAAGTGAGATTCATAACATTTTCCATGTCTTTTTTTGAGAGGCAGATTGCAGTCCTTGTCAACCGATTAAATAAATTCATAATACACCTTCATTGCACCATATACTGTGCGTATAATTCGCTATGCTTGTTTTATTGTATCATAACCGTATCAAAAAGTAAATCTTTCTGTATAAACTTCCTTTTTTACAAATAATAACCCGAAATTGTAAGAACAAGGAGAAATTTATATATCAAAGCAACAGGAATCGTGCGCCGAATCGATGATTTGGGGCGCGTTGTGACACCAAAAGAGAAAAACTTGTTATAATGAGGTAATAGGTTACTGTAAGCTCAAAGCTGAATGTGAGGAAAAGTATGTTTGATTTTTTCAGAAAGCCAAAGTTAAAAGACGGTATAACGGAAAGAGCATTTGAATGTAAAAGAGATGGTTTAACCATTCGGGGAACGGAATATCGCCCTGAAGGCGAGAACCTGCCGATCGCTATTGTATGTCATGGGTTTATGGCGTGGCAGGACACGGTGAGACATTATGCTG
>CAZYRT010000025.1:0-22913 GCA_964650045.1 uncultured Ruminococcus sp. | reverse complement strand
ATAAGAGCCTTAGCATCGTCGCCGTTGAGCTCGTTTTGAGTAGCGCAGGGGAGAGCGATATCGCACTTAATTGTCCAGATACCCTTGCCTTCTGTGTAAACAGAGCCGGGAACACGTTCAGCATATTCCTTAATTCTTCCGCGTTCAACCTCTTTGATCTGCTTAACAACAGCCAAGTTAATACCGTTTGCATCATAAATGTAACCGTTGGAGTCGCTCATTGCAACAACCTTTGCGCCAAGCTCGGTTGCCTTTTCGCAAGCATAAATAGCAACGTTACCCGAACCGGAAACAACAACGATCTTATCCTTGAAGGAATCGCCCTTCTTCTTGAGCATATTGTCGGTAAAGTAGCAGAGGCCATAGCCTGTTGCCTGAGTTCTTGCAAGAGAACCGCCGTAGGAAAGACCCTTACCTGTGAGAACGCCTGTGAACTCATCGCGGATTCTCTTATATTGACCGAACATATAGCCGACTTCTCTTGCGCCAACGCCGATGTCGCCTGCAGGAACGTCTGTGTCGGGGCCGAGGTACTTCTGAAGCTCGGTCATGAACGCCTGACAGAAGCGCATGATTTCATTATCAGACTTGCCCTTGGGGTCGAAGTCTGCGCCGCCCTTACCGCCGCCCATGGGAAGGCCTGTAAGAGAGTTTTTAAATGTCTGCTCGAAGCCGAGGAACTTAATAACAGAGGAGCAAACGCTGGGATGGAAGCGGCAGCCTCCCTTGTAGGGACCGATTGCGCTGTTGAACTGAACACGGAAGCCGCGGTTTACCTGAACAACACCGTTATCATCAACCCATGCAACACGGAACTGAATGAAGCGTTCGGGTTCAACGATTCTGTCCATAACGCCTGCTTTAACAAGGTCGGGACGCTTTTCAATAACGGGAGAAAGAGATTCGAAAACTTCGCCTACAGCCTGAAGAAATTCCTTTTCGCCTGCATTGCGCTTTTCAACCTGAGCATAAAGCTCGCTGAGATACTGATTTTTGATTTCCATTGGTATATTACCTCCAAATGAATTAGCTTATTAAAAGAATAATATATTAAGAATAATGTATTATACAATTATTTCTGCATGAATGCAATAGGAAAATTGCAATTTTTAACGTATTTTTTCAAGAGAAATGCGTTTTTTTGCAACATCAACGTCGATAACTCTCACTTTGATAATATCACCGACCTTTACAACATCGCTTGCACGTTTAACAAACTTATCCGAAAGCTTGCTGATGTGAACCAAGCCGTCCTGATGAACACCGATATCAACAAACGCGCCGAAATCCGCAACGTTACGAACAGTACCCACAAATTCCATTCCTGCTTTAAGAGAGGAAATGTCCATAGCATCGGTACGGAGAATCTGGGGAGGAAGCTCGTCACGAGGGTCACGTCCCGGCTTTTCCAATTCCGAAACTATGTCATTGAGAGTGGGGACACCGATTCCAAGCTCGGTTGCTATCTTTTCTCTGCCCTTGGATTCGATTCTCGATTTAAGCTCCTTGAGATTACGTCCTCTAACGTCATCCTTTGTATAGCCCAAAAGGCTCAAAAGCGAATAAGCTGCCTGATAGCTTTCGGGGTGAACAGAGGTGTTATCCAAGACCTCATCGCTTTCGGGAACACGAAGGAAGCCGACACATTGAGTATATGCCTTTGCGCCGATACCCTTGACCTTCATCAGCTCGGCTCTTGTCTTAAAGCGTGAAACGGTGGTTCTGTATTCATAAATGCTTTTTGCAATTTTGGAATTTATGCCTGCAATATGGGAAAGAAGGCTGACAGAAGCTGTGTTCAGATCGGCGCCTACACCCGAAACGCAGGATTCAACAACACCTGCAAGGGAGCTGTCCAGCGCCTTTTGCTCCATATCATGCTGATATTGACCTACACCGATAGCCTTGGGGTCGATCTTTACCAATTCGGCAAGAGGGTCTTGGAGACGTCTTGCAATAGAAACTGCGCTTCTCAGGGAAACGTCAAACTGAGGAAATTCCTCGCTGGCAAGCTTTGAAGCCGAATAAACCGAAGCACCTGCCTCATTTGTCATAATATAGCTTACGGGACGGTCTATCTCCTTAATCATGTCGGCAACGAAAATTTCGCTTTCCTTGGAGGCTGTGCCGTTACCGATAGAAATAATATCAACCTTATGCTTTGCAATAAGCTTTTTCAAGGTTGCCTTTGCTTCCTCGGTTTTATTCTGGGGAGGAGTGGGATAAACGACAGTTGTATCAAGAACATCGCCAACATCGTCAACTATTGCTATCTTGCATCCCGTTCTGTAAGCAGGGTCAAAGCCCATAACCACCTTACCTCTTACGGGAGGAAGCATGAGAAGGTTTTTCAGGTTTTCACCGAAAACTCTTATAGCCTGCTCTTGAGCCGTATCTGTCAAAAGATTACGCATTTCGGTTTGAACCGAAGGAGCTATCAAACGGTCATAGGCATCCTCCGCCGCATTCCGTACAAAATCTGTAGACGAACATTCCTTGACCTTCAAAAGCTGACTGCGAAGATAATCAAATACCTTTTCCTTTTCAACCTCTACCTTTACGGTAAGCACATTTTCCTTTTCACCACGATCTACCGCAAGAATACGGTGAGAAGGCATTTTCGCCAGAGGCTCATTATAATCGTAATAAAGGCGGTAAACTGTGTCCTCCTCGGTTTTTGCCTTGGAAACAAGCTTGCCGTATTTATATGTATATTCACGAATCCATTTTCTGAATTCGGCATTGTCGGAAACTCTTTCGGCGATTATATCCTTTGCGCCGTTTAACGCGTCCTCAGCCGAATTTATCTTCTTTTCGGGGTTAAGATATTTTTCCGCTTCGGCAACAATATCGATTTCCTTGTTCTGCTCAAGCATCAATTCCGCAAGAGGTGTCAACCCTGCCTCTGCGGCGATGCTTGCCCTTGTTCTTCTCTTGGGACGGTAGGGACGGTAAATATCCTCCAGCTCCGAAAGAGTCTGGGCATTTTCAATAGCCGCAACAAGTTCGTCGGTAAGCTTGCCCTGCTCGTCGATTAATCTTTTGACATCTGCCCTTCTTCCGTCAAGAGCGCGGTAAAATTCAAGCTTTTCACCAAGGTCGCGAAGCTTTTCGTCATCAAGAGAGCCCGTGGCTTCTTTACGGTAACGGGCAATAAAGGGGATCGTGTTTCCCTCGTCTATTAAGGCAACCGCCGCTTCGACCTGTTTAACACGGATGTTTAATTCCTCCGCGATTTTTGCAATTATATCCATTTGGTTTCCTCCAAGATAATCTTTTATAATTATACCACATTTTGCCGCAAATGTAAAGAAAACAACCGTGCAATTTTCAAAAAGCACGGTTGTTTTTAATACTTATTATCGGAAATTACTGTTGTCAACAGGAAGGTTTACTGCGCCGTCGGAATAAGCCTTATATTCCTTGTCAACATAGCTGAATATCATAACTGCGCCGATGCCTGCCGCTACCCACAAATATGCACCGAAATAGCCTGCCATAATAGTTGCAAGCATTTCGATTATACCTAAAACAAGCAAACCGATTGCACAGCCCTTGCTTCTGCCCAAATGCTTTCTCCCTTATAAACAGTATAATCATATCCCTGAGAGGTTAGATAATTATTAACCGCGTTAAAGAGCTTTTCGTAATCAAGCTTGAAATAAAAATTCTTTGAATATCTTTTCCCCATAATTCCACCCTTAAATGCCTATTACATAAAATTAGGCTCGTTGCCGCCATACTGTGTTGCGGTGAACATAAAATAATTTTCGCTGTATTGCTTATATTCCTTGTTAAGCTGATTGACCAGCACAAGCAAAGCTATGGCGCCGCCTATGGCGAGAATGGAGGAATTGAAAAGTATAGTCATAACAAGACCTGTTATTGCCAAAGGCTTACTCTTTTTAATCACTGCCAAAAGGAAAAATACCAAGGTCAGAATTTGCAAAACCGCCATTACAATAAACACAACAGAGAGGATAGATTCAAAAAGGGAGCCCATGGTAACACCCGTCATGTCCTCAAATTCCTCGAACACTGCCAGTTCCTCGTCTGTGTAAAGAGAGTCTGCGCCTGTGCTTTCGCCTGCAAGGTCCTCGATCTGCTCTAAAATCGACATAACATCCTGATCAAAGTCCACCTGACCCATCATCGCAAAAACACCTACTGTTGTAAAAACCGTGTTTGCAATTGTCCAGAGGGCAAGCAAAGCCAAAATCACCCATGCGATCGTGATTCTTGTTTTTGCTCCGTCTGTACGAAAATTTGATTCAAAATAATCCTTTTTAGAAAGCTTTTCTGCCGAAAGGGGAGATGCACCCATTGTCTGCTGAGCCAAAAGAGATGCACCGCATTTATCGCAAAAAGCCGCATTATCGGGAAGATTGCCATTCCCGCAATTTCTGCAAAACATAATTTTCTCCTTTATTTGAAAAATACAAACCACTACGGATTCGATGCCTTTACACTATACCACAACAAAATCTGCAAATCAAGGCTTTTCAACCGATGTAACGAATAGTTTACAATCTTCTACACGAAATTTAATTTCATATTTATTAAATTCCATTCCGTATATACGTTGGCTGTCATTGTGATATTGAGGTCTTGGGTCACGGGAAAGAAGCTCTGTTAACGCCTTTTGACTTTGCGTCGGAAGCTTTGACATCAACCCTTCTTCATCGATAACCTCCAAAACTTTTCCTCCGTCGGGAGCGAATCCGCCTTTTGCATCGGGGATCACATCCGTATAAGGCAAATAGGGCTTAATGTCATAAATCGGAGTCCCGTTCATCAAATCGGCTCCCGAAACTATAAGTATATCCCCTTTTTCATTAGTATGCCTTATCTCCTCCAGCTTAACACAGGAAAGGGCAAGGGAATTGGGGCGAAAGGGGGAACGTGTTGCAAAAACACCCTTTCTCTCATTTCCGCCTAATCTCGGAGGACGTACCGTTGGCGCCCAGCCTTGTTCTCTTGCTTGGGAAAATCCCCAAATCAACCAAACATGGGAAAAATCCTCCAAACCGCGCAAAGCATCCCCTATACGGAAATCCTTTTCGAAAACTATCTCGGACATCAATTCCGATGCAAGACCGCTTTGACGTGGGACGCCGAATTTGGTTTTCAAATCATTGTATATATATGCGATGGGTTCTATTGTATAGGAATCTTTCATTAGTTTTTTCTCCGAGATTTTTTATCATTTTACCACAAATGCACAAAAAAGAAAAGTCCTGTAACAGAAAAATCCTCCCGAGAGTTTGCTCTCGGGAGGATTTTTTAGCTTATATGAACTTCAAAAAGGAATTATGCCTTTTTCTTCTTCATAACGATAACTACTACAACTGCAACAACAACTACAACTGCAGCGATGATACCGATGATAAGACCGGTATTGCTGCCGCCGTCGTTATCAGAAGCAACAGAGGATGTAGCAACAGAAGCCTTGGAAGAGGTTTCCTCGGAGGTTTCCTTAGAGGATTCCTTGGAGGATTCCTTGGATTCTTCCTCGGAGGGTTCTTCGGAAGTAGGTTCTTCAGAAGGAGCTTCAGAGGATTCTTCATCTTCAACAGGTTCAACAAGCTCAAGAACATACATCATGGAGTTCTTATAGGTACGTTCGCCGTTTTCAAGGTCGATACCGAAGAGCTTAACAATAGAGCCTTCGCCGATGGTCTGAACAGCCGCAAGACGATCTGCGCCGATGCCGCCTTCGGAGTTAACAGAGAGAACGAGGAGACCTTCCTGTTCAAGGTCAGCGTCCCAAATTACATAGTTTTCGCCGTCACCGATCTTAAGGTCAACAACCTCATATTCGCCGTCTGTGCCTTCGATGGGAAGGAGAACGAGGTTGGTACATTCAAAGTTGTTGTAGTCGTTAACCTTGTTAACAGGATCTTCGATTACGAGGAAGGAGTCTTCGCCGAGAACGTAGCCGCCGATTCTGTCGATAGCGATCTGAAGAACACCGTCAGCATCTTCAGGAATAGTACCGTCCTGAAGACCGGTCTCTTGTTGTACATTTTCAACATCGGATTCGGCAAGAGTCATAACAGCACAGTTGTTGGGTTGCTTCTTACCGCCGTTACCGAGACACGCATCCTGCCATTCAAGCATACCGGGCTTATCGTTGAAGTTTTCCTGAGCAGCAGCTGCATAGGAAAGACCGAACTGAGCCTTGGAGCCCCAAGTAGCAAGACCGGACATGGAAGCGGGAATAGCGATTTCATAAGTTGTGGTGTTGTTAACATCGTCTCTTACGATAACTGCATCCCAGTCATTGATGGAGATGTCATCTTCTTCAACGCCTGCGGGATAGCTCCAGATAGCGCGGATAATTCCGCCGTCTCCGTCAAGACCGAAGCCAACTTCGAGATAGTTACCGGTGTAGTTTTCGCCGGAAGTGGGGTTGCCGGGGGTAAGGATGAACTGTACGCAGGAATACTGCCACATATAGGGATAATCGAGTTCATCAAAGATACCGTCGCCGCTTGCGTCAGTCATGGGAAGACTTGCATGAACATCGGATTTGACAACCCAAGCCATGTAAAGGTTTTCGGCATCATAAGCGGAATAAAATTCAACATCCCAGTTGTCATAAGCATCAAAATCATCGGTGTCAGAGAACTGAGATTTGTCTTCGCTGTAGCTGTGCATAGCAAAAACGCTGCCGTATTCGCTAACGTTAACTACACCGTCTACTACGGGAGCGGTTTCAACATAGGGGATTTCTGCTTCAAAGTTTTTGTCATCATCTGCTGCCGCAGGCAAAATGAACATTGCACAAAGCAAGGTAGCAGTAAGAACAAACGCGAGAATCTTCTTCATTGTTAGTCTCCTTATAAATTTTTAGGCATACTTCGCCTTTTAGTTATTCCAATTATAACCCATACCTTTCCAAAAATCAATACCTTTTTTAGTTTTTTATTCACAGCCGAATATCAATAGCTTGGCGTTAAAATAATGGTTGATTTTTAAGCCCGATTGTATTATAATGTATATATTAACGGTATGGAGAAATGATTAATGGGACAAATAGAAGAATTTAATCGTTTAAAAAGACAGCTTTTTGATAAATATTTTGAATTTTTGAACCCCCGTCAAAGGGAAGCTGTTTATACTACCCAAGGGCCTTTACTTGTTTTGGCAGGTGCAGGAAGCGGAAAGACAACTGTTATCGTTAACCGTATCGCCAATATAATTCTTTTCGGCAAAGCCGCTACAGAGGAAGCTACCCCCGATAATTTTGTCGAATTGGTTCCTGTGATGGAAGCCGCCTTGAAAAGGGGAAACAAGGACGACATTAAATGGGCGTTAAGACGTTGCGCTGCGGAACCTGCATTTGCATACAAGGTTCTGTGTATTACCTTTACAAACAAAGCCGCAAAAGAATTCAAGGAAAGATTAGCTTCTGCCTTGGGGGATCAAGCCCGCGACATTTGGGCAGGAACCTTTCATTCGGTCTGTGTCCGTATTTTAAGAAGACACATCGACCTTTTGGGTTACAACAACGATTTTACTATATATGATACAGACGATTCCAAGAAGCTTATCGGAGAAATTTTGAAGGAATTGAAGATTCCCGAAAGCATGATTTCTCCCCGAGAGGCGTTGAGCTATATTTCCAGAGCCAAGGAAAATTCAAGAACCTATTCCGACGAGGCGTTGGATGCAGGCAAGGACCAAAGGCTTATAAAGCTTGCAAAAATCTACGGAAAATATCAAAAAAATCTCAAATCGGCAAACGCCTTGGATTTTGATGATATAATCATGCTGACGAATTGCCTTTTTGATGAATTTCCCGATGTATTGAGGAAATATCAGGAGCAATTTGAATATATTCTTGTAGACGAATATCAGGATACCAACCCCTCTCAAAGCGATCTGGTAGCAAAGCTGGGAGGGCACAGAAAGAACATCTGCGTTGTAGGTGACGATGACCAATCAATCTATTCCTTCCGCGGTGCGACAGTCGACAATATTCTCGGATTTGACCGTGAATACCGCAGTGCCAAGGTCATCCGCCTTGAACAAAATTACCGTTCTACAGGAAATATTCTTTCTGCCGCAAACGGCATTATTCAAAATAACCGGGGACGTAAGGGCAAAGAGCTTTGGACAGATTCAGGTGACGGCGAAAAGGTACATATAAAACGTCTTTTCACCCAAGCAGAGGAAGGTAATTTTATCTGCGATACCATCAAGGAAAAGGTTGAAAATGGCGCAAAATATTCGGATTTTGCGGTATTATACCGTGTGAACGCCCTTTCCAACTCATTGGAAACCGCCTTTGTAAAGAAAAAGATACCCTATAAGATCTTCGGCGGCATACGCTTCTATGAAAGACGAGAAGTAAAGGATATCCTCGCATATCTTTCTGTTATCAATAATACCGCGGATAATGTAAGGCTCCGAAGAATATTAAATGTTCCCAAGCGTTCTATCGGCGATGCTACAGTAGAAAAGATCACATCCCTCTCTCTCGAAACCGGAAAAACCATGTTTGATATAATTTCAAACGCAGGTGAATACAAAGAATTGCAGAGGGTTTCACCAAAGCTTGAACGCTTCGGCGCAATGATAAATGATTTGAGAGATCATTCCAAGGTCAGCTCGGTTTCAAGCCTGGTTTCCAAGGTTATCGAAGCAACAGGATACCGAGTGATGCTTGCCGAAGAATCCGATGGTAAGGAACGGGAGGAAAATATTCTCGAGCTTGTTTCCTCGGCGGCTTTGTTTGAGGAAACAGCGGAAAATCCCACATTGGGAGAATTTCTAAATGAGCTGGCATTGGTCAGCGACCTTGACAGTTATGAAGAAAACAGCGATGCTGTTGTGTTAATGACAGTACATTCGGCAAAGGGATTGGAATTTCCCACAGTTTTCATAGCAGGCTTTGAAGAAGGTCTTTTCCCAAGCTCCCAATCCTTCTCGGAAGGGGACAAAGGTCTTGAAGAAGAACGAAGATTGGCTTATGTTGCCGTAACAAGAGCAAAAAAGGAGCTTTATCTCCTTAATACCTCCTCCAGAATGCTTTATGGCAGAACCGAAACAAGACAGATATCCCGTTTCGGCAACGAAATTCCTCAATCAGCTTGCGACAGAGCCACGGTACGGGACAGCAGCGGTCATACAGCCGCACCAGTAAGCGCGTATTCCGCAAGACACATGGAATCGAGAAACAATTATCTTGAAAATATCCATGCAACCTATGCAAAATCCGAAAAAGCCGATGTTTTCCAAGCGGGCGAAACAGTAAAGCACGCTATGTTCGGCGAAGGCGAGATTCTGAGCGCAACTCCCATGGGCGGCGATGTTCTCTATGAGATCGAATTTAAAAACGGCTCGGTCAAGAAAATCATGGGTAATTTCGCAAAGTTGAAAAAGGTTTAAATTTACTTTAATAATACAAATAATAATGAAAGGATATACGGTCGGACGGAATTTTTCCGTTGTATCATGATCCGACTTTGTTAAGAATTTAAAATGGCAGTAATTAAAGGCATTAAAGCATTACATTTCACAGAAAAGGCAGGCGCAATCGAAACCTGCGTTTGCCCTCCCTATGATATTATTTCGGCTGACGAAAGAGCCGCACTTATCGAAAAGAACCAATACAATCTCGTCAGATTGGAGCTTCCCGAGGGAGAGGACAAATACAAGACCGCAGGCGAAACCCTTAAAGATTGGGTCGATGACGGTATTATTGCGAGAGACGAAAAGGAAGGCATTTATGTTTACCGCGAGGAATTCAACGTAGAAGATATTGACTATTGCTTGACGGGTATCGTTTGCAAGGTAAAGCTTTGCGATTTCTCCGAAAGAATCGTTCTTCCTCACGAAGAGACCTTGACCAAGGCAAAGAAGGACAGATTTGAGCTTATGAGCGCAACAAACTGTAACTTCTCCTCTATTTATTCCTTGTATAACGACGAAAGCGGCGTTATCGCTCAGGAAATCGAAAAGAAAACTGCGGAAGCACCTATTCATAAATTCACAGACGACGAGGGCGTTACCCACACATTGTGGAAGATCGAATGCGGCTGCTGTGTCGAAAAGATAATCAACGCGCTGTCCGACAAACAGCTTTTCATTGCTGACGGTCACCACAGATATGAAACCGCCCTTAATTTCAGAAACCATTGCAAGGAATCGTGCTTGGTTGCCGAGGGTACAGATGTTGACCATGTAATGATGACTCTTGTTGACATGGATGACAAGGGCTTGGTAGTATTCCCCACCCACAGATTGATTGTTGACAAGGAAGTTGACAGAAACGAAATTGCATTAAAATGCGCTGACGATTTCAACACCTCTGTAAAGCCTCTTTCCGACCTTAAAGCAGAATTGAAGAAGGGCGAAAACGGAAAGACCTTTGCTCTCTATAACGGCGGTGACGATTTCCTTCTTTTGGAATTTAAGCCCGAAAAGCAGAGAATTATCGACAACCGCAGCGAAGCCTACAGCGACCTTGACGTTAGCGTTCTCCATTCCTTCGTTTTGGAAAATGCGTTGGGTATCGATAAAGAAAACATGGCAAACCAGATCAACCTTCGCTATACCCGTTCCATGGACGAGGCTATCCAATCGGTTAAAAACGGAAAAGCAAACGCGGCGTTCCTTATTAATGCAACCAAGGTTTCCCAGATCAAGGCTGTTGCATTGGCAGGGGACAAAATGCCTCAGAAGAGCACATATTTCTATCCCAAGCTCAAAACCGGCTTGGTTATGAATGAATTGAAGAAATAGCGAATAAAACCCAAGGATTTTGTTCGTTTTTGGATGATTTTTAACAAACGAAAGGAACCGCGAATACGGTTGTTTCAAGAACACCGAAAGCGGAGCTGTAAAAATGAGAAAAGAACTTGAAAAGAAATATAACCCCGCCGAGTTTGAAGAAAGACTCTATGGCGAATGGGAAGCAAAAGGATATTTCAAGCCTGCAGGAAAGGAAGGAAGCGAAGCCTTTTCTATCGTTATGCCTCCTCCCAATATTACTGGTCAGCTTCACATGGGTCATGCCCTTGACAACACCTTACAGGATATCCTTGTAAGATACAAGAGAATGTGCGGATGCGATACTCTTTGGCTTCCCGGCACAGACCATGCTTCTATCGCTACCGAAGCGAAAATCGTTGAAGCAATGAGAAAAGAAGGAATCTCCAAGGAAGATCTCGGCAGAGATGGCTTCTTGGAGAGAGCATGGGATTGGAACAATACCTATGGCAACAGAATTTGCGAGCAATTGAAAAAGCTTGGCTCCTCCTGCGATTGGTCCAGAAAGAGATTCACCCTTGACGAAGGCTGCTCCGAGGCTGTTAAGGAGGTTTTCGTTAAGCTTTATAACGATGGCTTGATTTACAGAGGCACAAGAATCATCAACTGGTGTCCTCATTGTAAGACCTCCATCTCCGATGCCGAGGTTGAATATAAGGATATGGACGGCAATTTCTGGCACATCCGTTATCCTGTAAAGGACAGCGACGAATTTGTTTATCTCGCCACCACAAGACCCGAAACCTTGTTGGGCGATACCGCTGTTGCCGTTAACCCCAAGGACGAAAGATATTCCCACCTTATCGGAAAAACATTGATTCTTCCCTTGGTTGGCAGAGAAATCCCCGTTGTTGCCGACGAATATGTTGAAATGGATTTCGGTACAGGTGTTGTTAAGATCACTCCTGCCCATGACCCCAACGACTTTGAAGTTGGCATGCGCCATGATCTTCCTCTTGAGAATATGCTCACAGACGATGCAAAGATCACCGAAAACTATCCTAAATATGCAGGAATGGACAGATACGAAGCAAGAAAAGCTATCGTCAAAGACCTTGAAGAAGGCGGTTTCCTTGTAAGAATCGAGCCCATCAAGCACAATGTCGGCACCTGCTACCGTTGCGGAACAACGATCGAACCCAGAGCAAGCTTGCAATGGTTCGTTTCCATGAAGCCTCTTGCAGAGCCTGCTATTGAAGCTGTAAAAACAGGCGATGTCAGATTCGTTCCCGACAGATTTTCTAAAAACTATCTCCACTGGATGGAGAATATCCGCGATTGGTGTATTTCACGTCAGCTTTGGTGGGGTCACAGAATCCCTGCTTTCTATTGCGACGATTGCGGTGAATTGGTGGTAACAAAGGACGACCATGCGGTTTGTCCCAAATGCGGCAAAGAAATGAGACAGGATCCCGATACATTGGATACCTGGTTTTCCTCTGCTCTTTGGCCCTTCTCTACATTGGGCTGGCCCGAAGATACCGAGGATCTCAAGCGTTTCTATCCTACAAATACTCTTGTAACCGGATATGATATTATAACCTTCTGGGTTTCCAGAATGATTTTCTCGGGTCTTGCCCACACAGGCGAAAAGCCCTTTACCGATGTGTTCATTCACGGCTTGGTAAGAGATGCTTTGGGCAGAAAAATGTCCAAATCCCTCGGCAACGGCATCGACCCTCTTGAGGTTATCAAGGTTTACGGTGCCGATGCATTAAGATTCACTCTGGCAACAGGCAACAGCCCCGGAAACGATATGCGTGTTTCCGACGAAAGATTCGAAGCTTCCAGAAACTTTGCTAACAAGATTTGGAATGCGGCAAGATTTGTTATGATGAACCTTGACCGTGATTTTGATACCGATTATATTGATGTAACAAAGCTTGCAGAAGAGGATAAATGGGTAATTTCCCTTTACAACCGTTTGGTTGGCGAGGTTAGAGATAACCTTGATAAATATGAATTGGGTATCGCCGTTTCCAAGCTTTACGATTTCATCTGGGATATTTTCTGTGACTGGTATATCGAGCTTGTAAAGCCCAGACTCGCAGAGAAGGACAGCGAAACCAACCTTGCGGCGCAAGCAACCTTGACTTATGTGCTTTCCAACACATTAAAGCTTTTGCATCCCTTCATGCCCTTTATTACCGAGGAAATTTGGCAATCCTTGCCTCATAACGGCGAAAGCATCATGATCTCTGATTATCCTGTTGTTAAAGAAGAATTGAATTTCCCTCAGGCAGAGAGAAACATGAACATCATACTCAATGCCATCCGCGCTATCAGAAACCGCAGAGCAGAAATGAATGTTCCTCCCAAAAGATTGGCAAACGTAATTATCGTAACAGCAGAGCCCGAGCTTTTTGCTGACAAAGAGCCGTATTTCAAGCGTCTCGCTTCGGCTTCGGGTGTTACTGTTGCAGAGGGATGCGATTCCGACGGAACCGTAAGAATCGTAACAGAAGCCTGCGAAATATTCCTTCCTCTTGCAGATATCGTTGATGCAGATGCAGAAAGAGAACGCTTGACCAAGGAATTGGCAACTGCCGAAAACGAAATAAAGCGTGCCCAAGGCAAGCTTAACAATCAGGAATTTGTTTCCAAAGCTCCCGAAAAGGTAGTTAACTCTGAAAAGGAAAAGCTTGTTAAATTCCAAGCCTTGGCAGAAAAGCTCCGTGCTTCTATTGAATCACTTTAATTAACCAAGAAACGGCAGGGACTTCCCCTGCCGTCTTGTTATTATCCAAAAAGCGAGAATAAAAAATGAAGATAGTATTATTAACGGCGTTAGGTGTAGGAGGCGCTACCGTTATAGGCGCACTTCTCGGCTTTACATTTAAGAAAATGAGCCACAAATTCAGCGATATAATTCTGTCCTTTGCGGCAGGTGTAATGCTCGCCGCCGCTGTCATAGGATTGATATTGCCTTCTCTTGAATATGGCAGCCACTCATTGATCGTAACGATCATCGGCGTGTTCTGCGGTGCATTATGCGTTAACCTAATCGATAAAATCGTTCCCCACCTTCACAAATTAACGGGAGCCGACCAAGAGTCACACCCCTCCAATCAGCTTGACAAGGTTTTGCTGTTTGTTATTGCAATAGCCATACATAATCTCCCCGAGGGTATCGCCGCAGGTGTAGGCTTCGGTACAGGAAATAATACCGAGGCATTGACCATTGCAGGGGGTATAGCTCTCCAAAATATTCCCGAGGGTATGGTTATAATTTCGCCTATGCTGGCAAGCGGAATCCCAAAAGGAAGAACTTTGATAATCGCCATGTTTACAGGAGTCATCGAGGTTTTGGGGACCTTGCTCGGATATTTCGCAGTAAGCATCTCAACTGCAATCCTTCCCTTTGCTCTGGCTTTCGCAGGAGGAACCATGCTTTATGTTATAAGCGACGAAATGATTCCCGAAACTCATTCCCACGGAAGCGAAAGAGGCGCAACTTATTCTCTGTTGGCAGGCTTCTGCCTTATGCTTGTTTTTGATATATTGCTGGGGTAAAGTTCTTGCAGAAAATACAATTCGAAAAAGGCACGTTCCGCCGTGTCAACAAACAAAAAACGGCTGAAAATCAGCCGTTTTTTATGCTTATATCATATCCTCAAGCAATTGACCCTCGTAAGCTTCAATACAGCCTGCGTCGCAAAGTGCCGCAAGAGAAGGATCGATAGGAATTTTGGCGGTTTTCTTAATACCGTGAGCCTCGGCAACAGAATCAACCTTGCCTTCACCGTAAATATAATGGTCCTTGCCGCAATCGGGACATTTGAAATAGGAATAGTTTTCAACCAATCCGAGAATAGGAAGGTTCATCAATTCAGCCATTCTCACGGCCTTGCCAACGATCATGGAAACAAGATCCTGAGGGCTTGTAACAATGATCATTCCGTCAACAGGAAGGGATTGGAAAACCGTAAGAGGAACATCGCCTGTTCCGGGAGGCATATCGATGAACATAACATCGTTTTCGCCCCAATTAACATCTGTCCAGAACTGCTTTACCGCCCCTGCGATAACAGGTCCGCGCCAAACAACAGGGTCGCTTTCATCAGGAAGAAGAAGGTTAAGAGACATTACCTTGATACCGTTTTTGGTAACAGCAGGCATCATAGCTTCTCCGTCACTTTCAATACCTGCCTTAACACCGAAAATCTTAGGGATTGAGGGTCCTGTAATATCCGCATCAAGGATAGCGGTCTTCAATCCCTTTCTCTGAGCTTTAACAGCAAGAAGAGAGGTAACGAGAGATTTGCCTACGCCGCCTTTACCGCTGACAACGGCAATAACCTTGCCGATCCTGCTTCCTTCACGAAGCTTTTCGGTAGGAATCGCTTGTTTTTGATCACGGCTGGAGCAATTTGCGCTGCAGCTTGAGCAATCATGAGTACATTCTGACATTTTAAATACCTCAACAAATACTTTTCAAATAATCTATACTTAATTTTGCACATTCAAGTGCTGTTTTATCCATGGAAGGAAAGTCCTGTTCAACGATCAGCCATTGAACTCCATTCTTCTCTGCCGAAGCAACGATAGCCTTAATATCCTGAACACCGTAGCCGACAGGACGCAATTGGAAATTCTTCTCCCCACGGCTTCCTGCATAATCCTTTAAATGAAGCAAGGGCGTTCTTCCCGAATATTTTTCCAAATATTCAACAGGGCTTTCTCCCGAAGCAGAAACCCAGCAAGCGTCCTGCTCAACCTTTAAATCGGGAATTTTTGAATAAAGCCAATCAAGGGCATATACCCCGTTTTCCATTTTCACAAATTCAAATTCATGGTTATGATAGCACAGGGACAAGCCGCCTTCATTTGCCATTTTGCAGAAACGGCTTATATCTTCAACTGATTTTTCACCGTTTGCGGTTTCAAATCTGTCTTCCTCAGGAAGCCAAGGAACGGCAATATAGTCACAGCCCACAGCCTTACAGTCGGCAATGACCTTTTCCATGTCGGCACGCATTTCTGCAAGCCCTACATGAGCGCAAACCGCCTTCAAGCCCACAGAATCAAGAAATCCCTTCATTTCCAAGGGTGTTTTGCCGTAAAATCCGCAAAGCTCCACCCCGTCATAGCCAAATTCCTTGATTTTCTTTATAGTTCCCTCAAAATCCCTTTCAAGGTCATCACGAACCGAATACAATTGTATAGCAATCGGAAGTTTTTTTAGTTCCCGCGATGTAGTCATTTGTGTTTCAAGGCTCCTCTCCTACATTAAAAACTTTACTTCAATACGCATAAAGCCACAATTTCCAACACCTATTCCCTATTACCTATTACTTATTACCTATTATGCCCAATTACCGTTGACGAAAATAGGAATCGCCACACCGTTTTTATATCCTGTTATAGACATATCCTCTGCGCCTATCATAAAGTCAACGTGAATCATGGAATCATTTACGCCCAAAGCGTGAATTTCTTCCAATGTCATATTTTCAAATCCCTTTACACAGCCCGAAAAGCCTGCGCCTATGGCAACATGGCAGGAAGCATTTTCATCAAAAAGGGTATTATAATAAAGCAAGCCGCTTTCCGCAATAGGCGATTTTGTAGGAACAAGTGCCAATTCTCCAAGCATTGCTGCGCCTTCATCAGTGGTCAAAAGCTTGCCCAACGCATCCTCGCCCTTTTCGGCGCGCCAAGAAACCGCCTTGCCGTCCTTAAAATCGATATAAAAGTTTTCGATAAGGGTACCTCTGGAGGAAAGAGGCATTGTGGAAACCAATCTGCCCTCGCATTTACCCTTCATAGGAGTTGTAAAAATTTCCTCGGTAGGCATATTGGGATTAAAATAAACACCCGAAAGAGTATATTCTCCGCCGCCGCACCAAATACTTTCCTTCATCAGCTCGCATTTGAAATCGGTTCCGTTTGCAGACTTATATTCAAGATAGTCAAAATTCTGTTCATTAAGCCATCGGCATTTTGCGCGGAAATTATTATTCTTATTCTCCCAAGACTTTATAGGGTCATTATCATCACGGCAATCAACTGTTGCCAAAATCGCCTGCCAAAGCTTTTCCACCGCAACGCTTGATCTATCGTTGGGAAACATCTTTTTTGCCCAAGCCTTGCCCGGAACCGCGCAAACCAACCATTGATATTTATTATCCATTGCATCGCGGTAGGGCTTGAACAGCTTGGATATAGCAATACTCGCCTTCTGTATCTTGCCTGCATTACAGGAAGCCAAGCCGTCGGGGTCCTCACAGAGAAGATGGACAAAAGCAGGAAGTATTTCGGATTCATGCTTTTTCTTTTCAACTCTCCAATTGGGAACATCACAAAGGGATTTTACAGTACGGTGACGGTAGGAAAGCTTGGTTATCTGAAGGTCAGACCAATCAACCTGAACGTTTCCTGCGCCTGCACGGTATGCCTCCTCAGCAACCAATTCAACAAACTCTGCCGCTTCTACATCGGCAACTATATTAACCTGCTGTCCTTTTTGAACATTGATTCCCTGCTTTACAAGCAATTTGGCATATTTTCTTTTTAAGCTTTTTTTCATTATATATACCTTATGCACCTTTCTAATACAATAAAGTTATACTACCCAATTCAAAAGGCAAAAACCCCTTTTTGAGAGATTTTTGCCTTTCGGGGAATTATTTCTTGGAATCTTCCTTTTCGTCAGGCTCAATAGCCTTTTCGAGAATGGAATGTACTGCCCATTTTTGAATTTGAAGCTTTGTTCTGTTTCCGCCGGATTCGATGAGGAGCATATCGTCCTTGATCTTGACTACCATACCGATAATACCGCCGGTTGTAACGATAACGTCACCCAATTCAATGGAGCTTCTCATATCCTGAGTTTCTTTTTCCTGCTTCTTCTGAGGACGGTAAATGAAGAAATAGAAAACCAACGCAAGCAAAGCCATAGGCACAACAAGAGAAATTATCTCTGTAATACCTGTGCCTGTTGCAGCAGCTTCTTCAAAAAACATCAAATTGTTAAAAATCATTTTAAACTACCTTCGTCATATTTTATTCTTTTTACACCGGTGCAACACATATTTTTTTCATCTATTGAAAAAACCGCACCCCGCAAGGTCACCTTTCCCTTTGCAGGAATCCCCTTTGTACGGACATTTTTCGTATACCGAGAAATGGCAGTATCATAGCTGACACCGATAATAGATTCTTCACAGCCGCACATTCCCAAATCGCTTATATAACCGCCCCCTCGGGGAGTCAAGGTCTCATCCGCTGTTTGAACATGAGTATGAGTTCCGAAAACGATCTGTATTCTTCCGTCAAAAACATGGGAAAATGCCATTTTTTCGCTTGTGGCTTCACCGTGAAAATCACACACCGCAAAATCATATTGACCTTGCAATCTGTCCAACAATCGGTTCACCGACGTAAACGGCGAATCCACAGGGTCCATGAAAATCTGACCGCAAACCGAGATGACCAATGCTCTCAACCCATTTTTCACAGGAACGATGCAATAACCGTTTCCGGGAGAATCGGGCGGAAAATTCAAGGGACGCAAAACCGTCTGCTCGTCCTCAAGAAGGTCAAAAACAGCATATCTTCGGAATGAATGGTTGCCTCCTGTCAAAACGTCAGCACCGCTTGAAAGAAGCAAATCAGCTTCATTTGGCTCAAGTCCGCTCCCCTCATGAACATTTTCGGCATTTACAATAACTAAGTCAGCCTGCTCCGCAAGCTTGATCTTCCGAAGGTTTTTTCGGACAAATTCCAATCCTGCGTTTCCGAAAACATCGCCTACCGCGAGAATCTTTATCATTTAATTACTCCGTCTGTTAATTCAAGCCCTGGCTTATGAATTATTTTGCGTAATCCACAGAACGCATTTCGCGGATAACGTTTATCTTTATCTGACCCGGATATTCAAGCTCTTCTTCGATCTTACGAGCAATATCGCGGGCGATAAATACCATTTCGTCGTCATTCACCTCATCGGGCTTAACCATTATGCGAACTTCTCTGCCTGCCTGAATAGCAAAGGACTTTTCAACACCCTTGAAGCTTGTTGCAATTTCTTCAAGCTTCTGCAAACGCTTGATATATGTCTCAAGGTTTTCTCTTCTTGCACCGGGTCTTGCCGCAGAAACAGCATCTGCCGCCTGAACTATCATAGCAACCAAGGTATGAGGTTCTACATCGCCGTGGTGAGCCTCGATAGCATGAACGATATCACGGCTTTCTTTATATTTTCTTGCAATGTCAACACCGATCTGAACGTGCGAACCATCGATTTCATGGGTCATCGCCTTACCGATATCGTGAAGCAGGCCTGCGCGCTTGGCTTGGTTAACGTCAACACCCAATTCTGCGGCAATCATGCCTGCAATATGTGAAACCTCAATAGAATGCTTCAAAACATTCTGACCGTAGCTTGTACGGTATTTTAATCTACCGAGAATCTTAATAAGCTCGGGATTGATACCGTGAACTCCGGTTTCATAAGTGGCTTGTTCGCCCTCCTTCTTAATAATAGCTTCAACCTCTTTGCGGCTCTTTTCAACGGTTTCCTCAATTCTGGAAGGATGGATTCTGCCGTCGGAAATAAGCTTTTCAAGAGTCATTCTCGCAACCTCGCGGCGAACAGGGTCAAATGTGGAGATCGCGATAGCTTCGGGAGTATCATCGATGATAAGGTCAACACCTGTCAAGGTTTCGATAGCGCGGATATTTCTACCCTCACGTCCGATGATCCTACCCTTCATTTCGTCATTGGGAAGGTCAACAACCGCAACAGTTGCTTCTGCAACACTGTCTGCGGCACAGCGCTGAATAGCCAATGCGATTATGTTCTTGGCAGATTCGTCTGCTTTGTCCTTGCATTCCTGCTCGACCTCAAGCAATTTCATCGCCATTTCATGTCGTGCTTCACTTTCGACACGCTCCATAAGCATATTACGAGCGTCCTCGGTTGTCATACCCGAGATTTTCTGGAGGAGTTCCTGCTGTTCAACAACCAATTCCTCCTGCTTGGCTTTCAATTCTTCGTTTTCACGGATTTTTCCGTTTAAAACCTCTTCCTTCTTTTCGAGGTTTTCATATTTCTTGTCGAGATTTTCTTCCTTCTGCATTGTTCTGCGTTCCAAACGCTGAAGGTCATTTCTTCTCTCTTTCAATTCGCGCTCTGCATCGTTCTTGATCTTAAGCGCTTCCTCCTTAGCTTCAACAAGCTTTTCCTTTTTTGCCGTTTCAGCGGCTTTTGTAGCTTCCTCGATTATTCTTTTGGATTCTGCTTCTGCGCTTCCGATAGCCTTTTCAGCCATCTTCTTGCGGGCAATGTATCCTACAAAGAAAAACAGGACGGCAGACACTGCGGCACATATAATGCCGATTACAATAGAGTCCATTTTTGCCTCCTAAAATTTATTTTATCCCGAGGCAAAGCACGATTACTCGGCTGATAAGTTTTATATCTAAGTCAAATATTCTTTCAATGGGAAAATCAAACAAAAATATATAGTTATTTCGCCGTTGCAAAGGTCTTTGCATCGGTATTCACAGTAATTATACAACTTTATTTCAAATCTGTAAAGAGAAAATATAACATTTCACAAATTTTTTTCAAAAATCAAATTAAAATACCCTCTTGACAATCCTGTACGTTTGTGGTATTCTAATTGGGCTGACTAATTCGGAGAGATATCGAAGCGGTCATAACGAGGCGGTCTTGAAAACCGTTTGGGTGCAAGCCCACGTGGGTTCGAATCCCACTCTCTCCGCCAAACTTTAATTTGGACGGTGGGAACGGTCTTTCCGTCCAAATTAAAGAATTAAATATCAATTTAACATTTTCACCTTATGGAGAAGTACTCAAGTGGTGAAGAGGCGCCCCTGCTAAGGGTGTAGGTCGGGCAACTGGCGCGAGGGTTCAAATCCCTCCTTCTCCGCCAAACAAAAGAACCATCGATCGATGATGGTTCTTTTTGTATTTTAGAGAAATTTGAAACACGAGAAAGACAGCAGATTGCATTTACCCTCTGTTGATGTCAATACAGCTAATCAAGCCATTGGATAAAGGCAGTTTTGTCTGTGCTGTTATAGCCTGCATTGCCGTAAAATTTTAAGGTTGATTCCTCTCTTGAACCCGTGAGCAGCATTAGTTTATAACAGTTTACTTTTTTTGCTATTTCTCTAGCATAATTTAAGCATTCAGTTGCATAACCTCTTCCGCGGTATTCCGAATGGGTGACAACATTTTCAATAAAACCATAAGGTCGGACATTTCGTGTTAAGTTGGGAATAATTACGCAAACACAAGACGACACTATTTTTCCGTCTACTTCATTTACAATAATATGATGATTTTTGTCCCCGATAATAGTGTTCCATGTAGCCTTTAAATGCTCAGTCATTTCGGGCATCGATTCCTCATGAAGATGAAGATACAGCTCCAACAACTCGTTTAATTCATTTATCTTTATTTCCCTTACCATTGTATTTCTCTCCTAGGGGTGTGAGTATAACTCGATTCTTCCATGCTGTTTTCAACCCTCCTCGTTGATTTAACACCAAAGAAAATATGCAATTAACTATTTCGCATTTTCATTTGCGGTATTTATGGATGCAATCAAAATACGACGAATCGTACCGCATTGATCGTAAAGCTCAACAGCGGTTTCTCTGCTCAGAATGTCGGATTTTACAAACAACTCCAACCAATATTCGGTTTCGTAACATTCTTTCAAGGCAACTTGCATTTTTGCAATAAAATCAGGTTTTCCGCGAGCATATTGCGCCTCTCGGAGATTTGCTCCAATGGATGTGCCGCTTCTGCCGATTTGGTTGGAAATGATGGATTCCCGTTTATCTTTCAGGTATTTGACGAGGTTGATAATGGATACGGCAAAGTCCATTGATTGTGTTCTTAATTTACTTTCTTGGTACTCATACCACCTCTTTAAGTGTATTATATCATATTTTGCAAAGTAATTGAAGAACTTTCCGCAATCTCGCATCTCAATCACGCCGAAGGCGTGTATATCATCAATTCCGCAGGAATTGCATATCATCAACACGAAGTGTTATATATCATCAAGCCGCAGGTAGATGCACGCCGGCGCGTGATGAGATACAGCCCGAAGGGCTGATGATATCCACGACTGCGTCGTGATGATATGCCAAGCCTGTTTTTGTTGCCTAAGAACTACTAAACGGTGCGTAAAATGAGTAAAGAAAAGTGAAAAGTATGCTAATTCCAACCAAATATTTTCTTGATTTTTTCAAGTAAAGAAATCCTTTTGCCCAGTATAACGCTTTCAGGGAAAGGTTCATCCAAAACCCACGGCAAATCAATACCGTAAACCGTCACGGCAAAATACTGATCGGTCTTCTGTTCGTTGGGAACATACCAATTGTCAATAACAATATGGAGAGCCAATTCTCCGTCAAACATATCTATCTCGTATTTATCAGATTCCAATATGTCGCCAATAACGGTGTAGGAAACAAAGTGGTAATCTATGTAATCTTCGACAACGCAGGATCCAGTTTCGTCAGGTCTATCAATCAACAAACCCAATTCCGCAAGAAAAACTGTTAACTTGGGGAACTTTCCTCGAATTTGTGCATACAAATTGCGATCTTCATTGCAATCGCAAAGTGAGTGCTCTTTGGAGTATTTGAGAGTTTCTTCAATATCTACATCAAGAATATACCCCTCTTTTCGTATAATCACTTGGTATTCTCCTTTGCGGTTCTACACGATGCGATCAACATTGCCCTTAAGGAAGTGCATTGGGATGAAAGGGCTTTGAAAGTCTGCTCATCAATATATTTCGTTCGGTACAGGAGTTCAAGCCAATAACCAGTTTCGCTTGCTTCTTTCAAGGCGATTTCAAGTTTGGAAATAAAGTCCTTCTTGCCTTGTGCGTACTGCGCTTCGTGGATATTGGCGCCTATGCTTGTTCCACTTCTGCCGATTTGGTTGGAGATGATCGACTCTTTGATGGATTTCAGATATTTTACCAACGCAATGATATCGACGGAGAATTCCATTGAAAGTTCTCTAAGCTTAGATTCTGACATAATATACACCTCATTTTTTGCTTTATATTACAAATTAAGCCTATTTGCAAATAAGTGATAAGTGATGCAGCTGCGCTGTGATAGGTGATGCGATGCGT
>CAZYRT010000024.1:0-23368 GCA_964650045.1 uncultured Ruminococcus sp. | reverse complement strand
CGGAATATCAGATGGAATCGCTCGCAAGAGCATTGCTTCCGATTGTACAAGAATACTTAGCTTCCGAACAGGGGAAGCAAGACTACGCCGAATGGAAGGCAAACAAAGATAAAAAGACCACTATTGAATACGAAAACAGTTCCATAAACGAAATGAATGGATGACATATAGATTTGCGGTATAAAAACCGAGAGCAGTAAGCGACACTAAATCGTTTACTGCTCTTTTCGTATGCCAACAAGTAGATTAACAAATTAACGGTAATAGAAAAAGACCACTGCTATTTTTACAAGCACATATGGAAATTTTTATGTTATTATGTTATAATTCAAATTATAGAGTAAAACAATGTATTTATGGTTAGGAGAAACAATATGAATCGTGTAAGTGTATTTATAAGTTGGTCAGGCGAACTTAGTCGACAGTATGCAGAGTTACTTAGTAAATGGTTACCGCGCGTAATACAGGCCGTTGAACCATTTTTTTCGCCAGATGACATTGGTAAGGGCGCGTTTTGGTTTGGAGAAATAACAAAGAAATTAAGCGAATCTGCAATTGGTATCGTATGTCTTACAGAAGAAAATAAAAATAAACCTTGGATTCTTTTTGAAGCAGGGGCGCTAAATAAAGGACTTTCCTCAAATAGAGTTTGTCCAATTTTAGTTAATTTGGAACCGAAGGACGTTGATGAGCCATTATCAAAATTCCAGTTAACAAAAATGTTAAAAGATGATATGTACAAATTGCTCAAAACTATAAACGCTGCTTTAGGTGAAGATAGACTGAGTGACACAATACTGGAAGAAGCATTTACGGATACTTGGGAAAAATTTCATCAAAGCTTTTTGGATTTAATTAACACCACAACAGAAAAAGCACAGCCTAAAAAAACAGATGGTGAACTAATTGAAGCGATGCTTGATGTTGTTAGAGCAATTGATAGAAAAACTGATAGTATGGATAGTAAATTACATTCAGTTCATCTAAGATACATAGATAATCCGAATCAACAGGAGTTAAGGAATTTAGAATTTGAAGAAAGATCTTTTGTGAAGAAATACTCAAGATTTCTAAAAAAAGGAATGGGGTATTTTGTACTCTGTGTATTTTGTAATTCTGATGGTTTAAATAAAACTAGCGATTACTTCAAAAATTTTGATAATGCAGTTCAATGTGGTGGACCGAGCAATCATTTATCACATGGTGTGCTCTTAGAAAATGATTTTGAAATATTTTTTACATCTCTTCAGTTTATATGCGACTATTTGGTAACCGAGTTGTTTAAACTAGGCGGAATATATCGAATAGAATTAAAAGACGGTTATAATGCAAAAAATATTTCTAGGTTTGCGATTACATATGAAGAAGCTAAGCAAATTGCGGAATTTTATGCAGAAAAAGAAGCAAGTTTATATCCGCACTGGAAAGACGATATTCAAATTGCAAATAATCAATTTATATCAGAAGAATTAAATTTGTTAGTTAATACAGACGCCGAAATTCCTTTTTATTCAGAATCTTTTGAAAAAAAGTTCGGGGGAGTATAATAAGAGTCTTTGTAGTTCAATATAGTGCCTGTTACATGACAAAAAACATGAGAAAGTTGGATAAGGGATGATGTTTATATTTAACACTTATAATTACTTTTTAGATGAATATCAAACATATAATTTAGATGAATGCAGTAAGTGTAAAGGAATGAGAGAGTTAATTGAAGATGATGTAACAGTTGTCATAAAAAATAGAACTCTCCATTTCCCAGAGTTACTTATTCTTTGCTGTAATAAATGTGGAGATAAGTGTCTGCCCGAATATTCCAAACAAATGATAGACGGTGTTTATAAATCTATGATAGAGCAAGAGCAGTTTGTTGGAGAGTTCGTTTCAAAGAACTATAAAAAGAAATTTGAATACTGCCAAGAAACAGATTATAAATACGACCATAAAGATTATTATAATATCCCTAGTCTTTGTTATGATGAGGAACATTCAATAGAAGGTTTTTTGACGCCTGTTTTTTTCGATAGAAAAGCTCTTATATATTTCATTTCTGTTCCCGATTTTGAGGTGGATATTTTCTCAGAAACTTATGGACACATTGGCAAGAAAGACCCAGAGGGAATATATGTATATGATTGGGATGTGCCATTTGGTTTTAACAGTAACGGGAAGTTAGTATTTTGGTTAGGCGATTTGAATTATATGGATACTCAGAGCCAAGCAATTTTAAAAGGATTTAATGTTGACTCAGACCACTTAATTGTTGATTCAGAGTTTTTTCAAGCACAAATGAACTGTACTTTTAGCAAGCCTATTGTAGAGAAACAAATTCTAATGAATAAGGACACCTTCATTGCAAACATAAAGAAAAAATACAACATTGACTTGGCACATTTATCTGAAGAGTGTTTGGAACATGCTAAAAGCATTAGGCGTCCGCTTATTTTCACAGAGCAAAGTGTGTCTGGAGTAATAAATGCATTTGATAAAGTGTTGGTAGAGGGATTTAATGTTGAACAATTAAGAACGTTGTATGAAACACTATATCCTGAAAGCCAAAGAGAAAATCAATATACAAAGTGGCAATCAATTCGTCTTATTAAAGAAATATTGGCAAAACTTTGTGATGGAGTTGAAGATACAATTGATATTGAATTAATAATTTCGCCACTTTATATCCTTCATGATTATCGAATATATTTGGACCATTTACTTTCGATGGAAAAACAAGAAAGTACAAAAGCCCATATAGTTGCAACATTGGGCGTTGGAAATTTCGGAGAACAAGAAGCAATTTATGCGGAAGAAATTGAACGTCTCAATAGATTGTTTCAGTATTTGACGGTGTTATCAAAATAGAGTTTAAATTTTTTGGTATTAATAAATCTCCCCAGTTGTTCTTAGTTTAGAGCAACTGGGGAGATTCTTTATAAGAAGTATGAAAATTATATTGTAAAGTTTTCATACTCCGACATAAAGCAAAATAGCCCGAACATCTTACCAACGGTAAAGAGGTTCAAGCTATTAAGACTTGGTGCAGCTGATGGGACTTGAACCCATACGGTTGCCCACACGCCCCTCAAACGTGCGCGTCTGCCAGTTCCGCCACAGCTGCATATTCCATTTTTGCTTGGTTTAAAAGAGGGCAATCACCCAAGCGCAAAGATTATTATACACGAATATTTCGATTTGTCAAGAAGTTTTTGCAAAAAAATCGAAAAAAATGAAAATAACCTTTTTTATATTTCGAAGAAAACCGTATCGTCATCGGGAAGCTGACGGGGAAGGGGCGCGAGCTTCAAAAGGTCGAGGGAGAATTTTTTGCAGGTGCCTTGGGCTTTTACCGCCCCATGCTCCTTGCAGATGCAAACGTCGGATTCACGTATCAGCACAGCCGATTCGCAATAGGCGCATATCTTTTCTATATCTTCATGCTGTTTTTTCATAATTCTCTCCCCCAAAAATATTCATATACAATAATAACCTAAAAATCCTCTTTTGTCAACCGAAAACAACTGCCAAAAATGTCATTATAGATGCGGTTATAAGCTTACCTAACGCAAAAGGAATAACAGAAAAGCGGTTTCCTATAACGCTTTTTACCTGAAGGGCAACTGAAACTCCCGTTTGTCCCAATGCAAAGGCTATCAACGGAAAAGCGAATTTTCCCGTTTTTGCGGCTGTGGCACAGCCCGAGGAAAATTCCAAGCAGGATTTTAATATTCCTTCCGCCAAAGGAGAAAGATTCAAAGCTTTGGTAACGGTATTGCCTAAAATCATAAAAAACACAACACAGGCGCATAGATTTACCATGGTTAATGCGCTTTCCGACACCGCTTCCCATATTCCGATTCTTGTATTATTGTCAAAATCGGGTTTTGGAAGCTTTTCTTTTCCGAAAATCAAAAGCTTCATAACAAAAGCTGTTATCAGGCAGGCGATTATTTCAAAAGTCAAAAGCTTTATTCCCAGTCTGCTGTCGCCCAAAAGCTCTTTTCCTGCAAATCCGATAACAAAGCTTAGGCTTGGGTTATTGGTAAAGGCGCAAAGATATTCACCGTATTTTTTTGAAATTTTACCGTTGTCATAAAGAGAAACTGCGTTTTTCGCTCCGATAGGCGCACCGCAAAGTATACCCATAATCAACGCCACAACCCATGGACTGAAAATCCTCATTATTTTTATTGTTATGGGCTGTGACATTATTATCTTTGACAGCACCATATATATAAAAAGCGAGGGTATCAAGGTTTGGGCGCAAAAAACAAGGGCGTTTTTTGTTGGCTCTGCGGCAGAATCGGGAAATGCCAAAAGATATATAAAAAATATAAAGAATCCCAATTCGGTTGATCGGAAAATCATTTGTTTTATTTTCATAAAATCACTCCAAAAGGAGTATATTGTAACGGTGAATGATTTTATGAAGCTGAATCTTGATTTTTTGAAAATAACCACTCCCGTTTTTTTGGAGATACGCGGGAGGGACCTTCTTCATGCCGAGGGATATTGCCGTATCGAAGGCTATTCCCAAGAAAAAATACTCCTTGCCTCCCAAGATGGTACTGTTGCTGTGTACGGCGAAAATTTGAATCTTGTGCATCTCACATCCGAACGGATAGCTATTAAAGGGAGGATAGACAAAATTGAGTTTATATAAAGTGATACATTATATTTTCGGGGAATATGTTTTTGAAACAGACATAAAAAGCTTTTCCCGTTTGGCAAATTTACTCATATCCGAAAAGCTTCATTTCTGGGGTTGTATTTCAAAAGACAGAAAAATGACCTTTTCGGCATCTCTATTTTCTGCCGAGCGCATTTATTCCTTGGCGAAAAGCTCCAATATTCCTATTTCCATAATCAAAAAGAGGGGAATTCCTTTTGTTTTTTCAAAATACCGAAAGCGTTACGGATTGTTTTTAGGGTTGGGGCTTTCTTTGTTTTTGATGTTCTATGCCCAGCTTTTTGTTTGGAAAATAAACATAACGGGAAACAATGACATGACAACGGCAGAAATTGAAAATGCACTTTCCCAATGCGGTATTTCTGTTGGAACTTTTATTCCCGAAATCGACAACCGAGCCTATGCCAATCGTTTGTTGATGAATTGCCCCAAGCTTTCCAGCGCGGCTATAAGTGTAAACGGAACTCAGGTTTTTGTTTCGGTTCTTGAAAAAACACCTGTACCCGATTTTGTGGAAAGGGACGGATACTCCAATGTTGTGGCATCCCGTGACGGTGTGATTCTTGATATAGATGCCGCCCAAGGTACACCTGTGGTTTCCGAGGGAGAGGCTGTTTATAAAGGTCAACTCCTTATTAATTCCTTTATGGAAGGTAAAAACGGAACCTACCGTCCTACAAGGGCAAGAGGTACTGTGTTTGCGGCGGTAAGAGAAACCTTTGTTACCGAGATCCCTATGGAAAGGTCGGTTATCTGTTATACGGGCAATTCCGAAATCAAAAAGGTTTATGAGATATTGGGTTGGGAGGTACCTTCACTTTTTGGGCTGGAGACAGAATATGAATATTTTGATGCCATAACATCACAGCGGTGGATAAAGCTTTTTGGGTTTATAGAATTGCCTATAAAGGAATACCGTATAGTTTATAACGAATATATTCCGCAAACCGTACCCATAGATGAAGAATATGCAGAGACCTTGGCAAGGGGAGAGCTTGACGCCTATTTGGATGACCTTGACCTTGAGCTTTTGGAATGTAATGCCGAGGTTTCATTTGACAAAGAAAAAGGCGTTTGCCGTTTGAGGGCAACCGCCTTGTTAAAACAGGATATTGGTTTGGAAGTGACTTATGATATTAGTCAGATGATTTCCGATAAATTACCGATTCCGCGGGAATAGATCTCCATTCCCATGAAAAATTCCTTTTTAGAGATATATTCATCTCTTTGGTGGGCATTACCCTTTTCGTCACCGAGAAAATGTCTTTCGGATTCGATACCCGAACCGAAAGCAACAGTATTGGGAAGCCATCTTGCATAGGTACCTCCGCCCATTGTATAGGGCTGGCATTTGATTCCGAGAACATCCTCGCAAGCTTTTGTCAAAGCTTTGATCTTATCATCATCGGCTGAAACAAAATATCCTTCGGATTCGGCAACAACCTTCACCTTACCGTTATAGGGTTCCACGGATTTTTGTATCTTTTCGAGTATTTCGTGGGATTTTGTTTCGGGAAGGTGGCGAATATTAAAGGATTGAATGACATTGCCGTCCTTTATTCGGATAACGCCGCCGACACAGGTCAGATATCCGAAAGCTTCGTTGCTTTCGTTAATTCCCAAGGTATTGCCGAGATATTCGCCGGTTGCGTGGGAGATAAATTCCAAGGCTTCATTTGAAATACCGTCATCGGCAAGCTGTTTTAAGAGAAGGCTGATAGCATTAACGCCTGCTTCAGGCATGGCGGCATGGGCAGATTTTCCTTCTGCTTCATATCTTTTTCCCTTTGCCACAGCAAAAGCTTTTCCGGGAACGGCATTTGAAACGGTTCCGCCTTGTAATTCCTCTAAAGCATTAGACGCATTGGGAAATTCTATATCAACCGAAAGAATGCTCTTTTCACCGATACAAACAGGAAATTCCGAATCGGGAGTAAATGAAAACATAGGGGGCTTTCTTACCGTAACAAAATATTCAAGGTCGGTGCTTCCTACTTCTTCGTCGCTTCCCAGAATAAGACGAATTGTAAAAGGAAGCTTGATGTTATTTTCCTTGAAAAATCTCATGGTATAAAGACTTTGGATAAAAGGACCCTTGTCATCATGGGTTCCTCTGCCCATTAAAAGCTCATCGGTTTCGGTCAAAGCATAGGGCTCCACGCTCCAGCCGTCTCCTGCAGGAACCACATCAAGATGGCAAACTATTCCGATTTCCTTATCCGAGTCACCATAGAGAACGCTCAGGCAACGGTAATCATGGTTTTCTACCTTAAAACCGTATTTTTCGGCAAGCTGTGTTGCCTTGTCAAGAGCCTTTGCACAATCTTCTCCATAGGGGAATTTGCTGTTTTCATCTTCCGATTGCTGAGCAACAGAAGGTATCGCAATTATCTCGGCAAGATCGTTTATTGCCTGTTTTTGTATATCTTCTCTTTGAAAATATTCCTTAATTGCCTGATTAAGTTTCACGGTATTATTCCTCCATGGAAAAATCGGCTTTAGTCGAAGAAACATCGTTTTCAAAGCCTGCCTTCAGCTTATTCAATGCATCTCCGAAACGTTTTTCGGTTTCAAACATGGATCTGCTCATTTCGTTCTGTCTTGCGCGGAATTCCTCTGCTGCGGCAGAAATACTTGCACATTGCTTTTGAGTTTCCTCGATTATCTTCGAAGCTTCTGCTTCGGCCCGGAAGCGCATCATTCTCGCCTGGTTTTCACTTTCCTGACGTGCTTTTGTAAGAATAAGAGAAGCTTCCTTTTCGGCGTTTTTGATGATTTCCTCAGCGCGCTTGTCTGCGATAACCATTCTTTCGCCTATCTCGGCACAAAGAGCATCATATTCCTTTTGTTTTTCCTCCAAAGCTGACAAATGAGCCTGCTCTGCATCAACCGCCTCTTGGTTAAGCCGAGATATTTCATCTCTCAGGCTTTCGTTTGCAGCCTCCAAAGTTCTTATTTCCTCAGCAAGCTGTTTTTCGTTTTCTTCATATTTATCGCTGAGAGAGATTATAAATTCATCGACCTGTTTTGTATCATAGCCCTTGAAGGATGTTTTGAAATAGGCTTCTGCCACGGGGAATCACCTCTCATAATATATTATTTTAAATATAACATACAAAGCTCAAATTGTCAATATTTGACGACAAGACCTTGAAAGGAAGGGTGTTCAAGCTGATTTCAATTATTAAGGATATGGTATGGGGAATACCTATCTTATTGCTGCTTTTTGTATTCGGTATTTATTTTACCCATAAAAGCAAATTTTACCGTATCAAAGCTTTGAAAAAGACAATAAAGCTAACCTTGGGTTCCCTTAAATCTTCATCTGAAAACGGCATTTCTTCTTTTTCTGCCGTTGCCACAGCTTTGGGCGGTACGGTAGGGGTAGGGAGTATAATCGGGGTGGGGTACGGTATTGCCGTTGGGGGAGCAGGAAGCATTTTCTGGATGTGGATCTGTTCCTTTTTCGGCATGGGGCTGAAATACGCCGAGGTGAAAATATCCCTGAACAAAAGGACAACAAACGGCGGCGCGCCATATCGTTTGAAGGAAAAGGGATATAATAAAATTGCGGTTTTATTTTGCTTTTTATGCATTATTTGTTCATTCGGAACAGGAAACCTTACTCAAATAGGAGTAATGTCCGAAGCCTTTCATTCAAAAGGCTTTTCGCCGTTTGTATGCGGAGGTATCTGCGCTTTTATAATTGGGATTGCGATTTTCGGAGGCAGAAAAAGAATAGCAAAGTTGAATACTTTTATAATTCCTTTGTTTTCAGGGGTCTATTTGATAGCCTGCCTAGCTATAATTATTATTAATCTTGGAAATCTTCCAAAAGTTTTTTATGATATATTCTTCGGAGCTTTCGGCTTTGATTCAATTAAGGGAGGCTTTTCGGGAGCGTTACTTTCCCATGTTTTGAGAGAGGGATTTGCAAGGAGTCTTTTTTCCAACGAGGCGGGAATGGGGTCTTCTCCTCTTGCTCACGGAACCGCCGAAAATGCCGATTCTGAGGTCCAAGCCCATTGGGGGATATTTGAGATATTTTTCGATACCTTTATTGTTTCTACCGTAACAGCCATAGCCTTGCTTTCCTGCGGTATTACCGATGCAGGAGAGATGTTTTCTCTTTCCTTTGGAGAAACGGGGGGGACTGTATTTGGAATACTCGCTTCGGTTTTTGCTTTTGCTTCGGTTATAAGCTGGTGCTATTATGCAGAATGCTGTATAGCCTTTTTGTTTCCGAAAGGCAAAAGGATAGGAATAATCTACCGTTTGCTTTTTTCTGTGACAGCCTTTTTCGGAGCCTTTGTTTCAGCAAATACTGTGTGGGAATTGGCAGATATATTAAATGCTTTGATGATGTTTCCCAACCTGTTTTTGCTTTTTAAATGCAGAAAAGAAATTGAAAGGATAGCTTGATTTATGTGGTATCATGATGATTTAAAAACAATTTTCAATTCGGTGGATTCCTGCGCTCAAGGTATTTCCAATGCCGAAGCAGAAAAACGTCTGGCAGAAAAAGGAAGAAACGAGCTTAGGGCGGTTAAACGCAAAAGCTTTCTGCGACGTTTTTTTGAATCACTTCTTGACCGAATGACGGTTATTTTGCTTATTGCGGCGGCGATATCGTTTTTGACCTCGTATATATCGGGAGAAGGTTATGCCGATCCGATAATCATTTTGATTATCGTTATAGCAAACGGTTTTATTGCAACCCTTCAGGAAAGCCGTGCCGAAAAGGCATTGGAAGCGTTAAAACGGATGACCTCGCCGGAAACTTCGGTAATACGCGACGGAACTGTTGAAAAAATACCAAGCTCGGAATTGGTACCCGGTGATGTTTTCCTTTTGGAAAAGGGGGATATCGTACCCTGCGACGGTATACTTTTGGATTCCAATGAGCTTTTGGTAGACGAATCAGCGTTAACAGGGGAATCTGTGGGAATCTATAAAGACTATAAGCTCAAGCCTAAAAGCGGATGCCCCTTGTCCGAGGCTGTAAATTGTGTTTTTACTTCATCTCATGTTATTTCGGGCAGAGGCAAGGCTTTGGCTGTAAAAACGGGAATGGATACCTGTGTAGGGGAAATTGCAGATATGATAAGCCTTGACAATGAGCAAACTCCTCTGCAAAAGCGTCTTGCCAAGCTTAGTGTACTTTTAGGAAACATAACTATCGGTATATGTATACTTATATTCATTTTTTCCTTTATAAAGGGAATGGATGTAGGAGAAATGTTTATGACATCGGTGTCTCTTTCTGTTGCGGCGATACCCGAAGGGCTTCCCGCCATTGTAACGGTGGTTCTTTCGGCAGGTGTTCAAACAATGGCAAGAAGAAGGGCTGTTGTAAAAAGACTTCCTGCTGTGGAAACATTAGGATGCGCTCAAATAATCTGTTCCGATAAAACAGGTACTTTAACCTGCAATAAAATGACGGTTTCCGAAATATACGGCGATAAAATCGAGCTTATAAAGGCATTTTCCCTTTGCAATAACGATTCCTCTCCTACCGAGCGTGCATTGACAGCCTATGCGGAAGACTCTGTTTTGGTTCGTCAGGAATATCCCAGAGTTGGAGAAATCCCTTTTGATTCGGTAAAAAAATATATGTTGACTGCCCATAAAACAAAAAATGGATACACTGTATATATAAAAGGCGCCCCTGATGTTGTTTCACAATATTGTATAGAGGGAAAAGAGGAGATTCAAAAACATACAGATTTAATGACAAAAAAGGCATTGAGAGTAATGTGCTTTGGAAAATACGATTGCCAGACCCTTCCTCAAAAGCTTCTTTCTTATAATTTCCGATTTATCGGACTTTGCGGTATTTCCGACCCGCCCCGCCCCGAGGCAAGAGAGGCTGTAGCTCTTTGCAAAAAAGCAGGAATACGTCCCATAATGATAACGGGAGACCACCCTGATACAGCCCATGCAATCGCCTGCCAAATCGGAATGATAAGAGAAAATGATATAGTCTACACCGAGAAGGATATAAGCGGACTTTCCGACCGTGATTTTCTGAAGGCTGTAGAAAAATGCAACGTTTTCGCCAGAGTGACCCCTTCCTTTAAGCTCAGGATAGTATCGGCATTAAAATCAAAAGGATATGTCGTTGCAATGACGGGTGACGGTGTTAACGATGCACCTGCCTTGAAAAGGGCAGATATCGGGTGCGCCATGGGCATAAGCGGAACCGAGGTTGCAAAGGAATCGGCAGATATGATATTGACTGATGATAATTTTTCTACAGTAGTTTCTGCGGTAAAAGAGGGACGGGGTATTTATGAAAATATCCGCAGAGCTATTCATTTTCTTCTGTCCTGCAACATCGGAGAATTGTTTACCGTGTTTTTCTCTATACTTGCATCCCTGCCGTCGCCTCTTTCGGCAATCCAGCTTCTTTGGGTTAATCTGACAACCGATTCTCTTCCGGCAATTGCGCTGGGGTTAGAAAAAGCCGATGACAGCCTTATGGAGCGTCCTCCCGTTAAAGCGGATTCGCCTTTGTTTACTCTTGAAAGAGTTTTGAGAATCATATTTGAAGGTATTTTGATAGGCACTCTTTCTGTTTCGGCTTTTGCTATAGGTACAAACTTGAACGGTTTTCAAACAGGAAGAACAATGTGCTTTTTGGTTTTGGGTGTTTCCCAGCTTTTCCATTCCTTTAACATGCGAAGTGATAAAAGTGTTTTTTCAAAGGGGATAAAGAAAAATCCATTTGTTTGGCTGGCGTTTTTCCTTTGCTTGGGTTTGCAAAGCTCGGTTATCCTCATACCCGGTGCGGCTTCTCTTTTCGGTGTTGTTCAATTAAGCTGGGTTCAATGGCTTATAGCTATCTCTCTTTCTGCAGTCCCCTTTATAGTCGGAGAAATTTACAAAAGGTTAAAAAAAACATAACAAGATATTCATGAAATCTTTTTAGAGTAGTTTAAAGAAAAAGTTTTCGGAGATAAAGATGGATAAGAATATTGTTATTGAAAATCAGCCTATAAAATTAGCAGGAAATCCCCAAATACGTATCCGCGGAAGACATACCGAAAATGACGGATGTATTTCATTTGATTGGGTGGGAAGCGGTTTTGCTTTTAATTTCAGCGGAACAGGATTTATAATCACCTTGGGAAGCTATGCAGGTGACGTTATTTCCTATGTAAAGGTAATAATAGACGGCAGCCGCCGTCAGCGTTTTGCTGTGGCAAGCGGTCAGGAAAAAATTATAATCGAAGGTCTTTCCGACACACGCCACCGTGTGGAGGTTTTAAAGGTTACCGAAAGTATTTCCAAGCTTTCTTTTGATAATATTGTTCTTTTGGGCAACGGTGCGGAATTAAAGAATCCTCCCTTCAACAATTCCAGAAAAGTTGAATTTATCGGTGATTCAATAACCTGCGGTTACGGTGTGCTGGGACCCGTTACCGAGCCTTCTTATCATACCTATCAGCAGGATAATACTTATTCCTATGCATATTTAACAGCAGACAGTCTCGGTGCCGAGGGAAGATATCTTTCGGTTTCGGGCAAGGGAATCTTCTGCAATTGCGAGGGCAGCCGCGAGGATGTAAAGGCCCTTGAATATTTTGAATATCAGAGCCGCGAAGGCGGAATCTGCAATGACGGCTGGGAGCCTCAGGTTTTGGTTATCAACATCGGTACAAATGACGGCTTTGCAGGGGCGTCAAAAGAAGATTTTGCGGTTGCGGCAAAGGAAATGCTTTCAAAGGCAAGAGCAAGATATGCAAATGCTCATATAATCTGGCTTTACGGCATGATGAACACGGTATATAGCGAGGTAATCCGCAATACCGTTAAGGAAATGAACAAAACAGACGGCAAGCTTCATTTTATGCTTGTAGACCCTATAACCTTGGAGGCAAACGAGGTTGGCGCAAACGGACATCCCAATGTGCGTGCTAACGTCCGTGTTTCCAAATTGCTCACCAAAAAGGTTCGCTCGCTTACAGGCTGGAAAAAGCCCGATAAAATTGAAGAATAAATATCAAAGCCAAGCTTCCGCAATTAACGGTAGCTTGGCTTTGTTTATATTAAATGAGAATTGTTTTTATGCTATTTCTTCTCCAGCATATCCATTGCTTTTAAAGATATTTCCTCGGCGGTTTCAAAGTCAACTGCCTCGGCAATCAAGCGGAATCTGCCCGATGCGCTGGGGTAAACGTTAACTCTGCCTTCTCCGAATTCCATAGAAGGGCATCTGCCGCCGCTTTCCTCTCTCAGCCTTGCGATGACCGAATACATTTTGCTTCGGTCGGCATATATAGCTCTTACGGTAACCGAAAAGGGAGGCAGACTCTCTGCAAGCTGAGCAAGGGTCTTACTTTGTTTTTCGGCAACGGATGAAACAGTGAGAGCAAGAAGGATGCCGTCGCGGTGGAGCCTGTGGCTTTGGGCTTCCTTTCGCTCTCTTGATTCGCTGTCGTCATAGAATTTAACATTAACAGAATGGCGTTTTAGTATTTGTTCAACAGTATTTGGCGTATCGGCAGGCAGAAATATTTCCTTTTCTTCCCCCTCAATACAGCAGAGAATTAACAATTGCCAATAGGAAAGCTCCCGTCCGTCGGGCAGAATTGCAATAACCTTTTCTCCGTCGGAAGAAAGAACAAATTCTGCCGATGATTCCTCATTGGATATTCCCAATTCTTCTGCACATTCTCGTAGAAGCTTTGATTCCATGTTGTTTGATATTTTCATTTTCTTTGGGATAGACACGGTGTTTTTTAAATAGTCAAGATATTTTTTTATTAAAACCCCGTGCGGCAAAAGATAAACGCTTCCGGTGAGCTTGGTGATCAAGGGCTCCTTTGACGAAAGTTTTCTCATTTCTTCTCTTGAAAATTCCATTCCGTCGGGTGAAAAAAGGCGAATGAGGGTTTTTCCGCCCGATTGATAAATAAAGGCTGTTTTGCTTTGAAATTCCATTGCGGCAAAGGAAGCAATGGAAGAGTTGCCTCCTGCGATAACCGTGCATCCGCTTCCTGCTTCTGCGGCTCCGCAGGCTAATTCGCAGGACTGCTGAAGTGTTCTTCCGCCGCCTTGGGCAAATGCGATGACCTTTCCTTCTCCTCCCAAAAGTCTTCCCAAGCGTACATAATATCCGTCATCATTGTCATCCGCGATAATATAATCGTCATCTATCATAAGCTTTTGCTTTTTCTTGGGGAAGCATTGAACAAAGGAATCGCCGAACACGGTATCACCCGATTTGATTATGGTACCCGGGGCTAATGCGCTTCCGTCCCTTAATTCTGCACCGGGGCCTATAACACATCCATGGGGAACCATACAGCTATTGCCGATAACTGCGCCTTCACCGATTACACAGCCTCGTAGAGTGCTGTTGCCGATAGTACAATTGTCAAGAATTACAGAATATTCGATTCTGGCATCGGGATGAATGGATGCCTGCTTGCCGATGCAATTTTCTCCTTTTGAATACCACATATTACATCGGTGATATTCTCCCAATGAGCCGATGTCGAACCAATTGCCGTGTGGTCGTATTCCTGCGATAGTCATACCCTTATTGAGCATTTCAGGAAAAAGATCCTTTGAAAAATCATAAAATTGATTTTCGGGTATCATATTCAATGCATTTTTCGAAAGAAAATAAATTCCCGTGTTTACAAGATCGGAAAGAGTATCACGGGGAGAGGGCTTTTCACGAAGCTCGGTGACTTTTCCCTGAAATACCGAAACCGAGCCGTATTCTCCCATATCATCGGAAGCTGTGAGGATAATACCGCCGTCGCAGCCGCTTTGGAGAAATTCATTTTTCGCTTGAGTAAGGTCAAAATCGCATATAGCGTCTCCCGAAAGTATGAGTAGGCAATCCGCAGAATTATCCTTTAGCCTTCCGATAGCGCCTGCACTGCCCAAAGGTGTATTTTCGCGGAAATATTTGACTTCACCATGAGGGAACCGTATCTTTTCCAATTCCTCGGCAAGATACATTGTTGTTACCGCCGTGGTGTTAAAGCCGTGCTTCCTTAAAAGCTTTAAATTCCGCAAAAATGCGCTTTCATTTGCAATCGGAAGCAATGGCTTGGGTATTGTGTCGGTAAGGGGAGAAAGTCTTTTTCCGAAACCGCCTGCAAGAATAACCGAATCAAATCTCTTTTCAAATTCACTCATGTTAAACACCGTCCTCTTTTTTTGATTATTATGGACGGGGATATGAAAAATATACCTTTATTAAGTTGACAAAGGGGAATAATTCGGGTATTATAGTAATGTTATGAATGAGAAAATTTTAACAAAATCCGATTTGATATATTTAAATGAAAATGTTAATATAGATGAGGGCTGTGTTGTTGCGGTAGGAAGCTTCGACGGAGTCCATTTGGGACATCAAAAAATGCTCTCGGCTTTGAAAAACGAAGCAGAAAGGAAAAAGCTACCCACAGCAGTCTTTACCTTTGATTGCTTTGACAACCCTAAGTCAACCAAGCTTCTTGCTTTGCCTCAAAAAAAACGAGAGCTTTTGAGGGAAAACGGTGTTGATATAATGCTGTCTGCGCCTTTTTCCGCCCTTAAGTCTATGGAAGCGGAAGGATTTGTCAATGATATTCTTGTGGGCATCATGGGCGCAAAAAATGTTGTCTGCGGTTATGATTTCCGATTCGGCTCCCAGAGAAAAGGGGATTTCGAGCTTATTAACCGTCTCGGTCTGGAAACAATAATACCTTCTGTGTTTATTGATGAGGAGTCTCCCGTCAGCTCCACCTTGGTGAGAGCTTTGGTTTCGTCGGGACAGATCAAAAGAGCAAATAAGCTTTTGGGAAGAGCCTTTTCCTTTGAAGGTGAAATAATTCACGGCGCTAAGCTTGGCAGACGGTTGGGGTTTCCCACAGCGAACCAGCTTTATCCTGAAAATTTGGCTGAATTGCCCTTCGGTGTTTATGTTGTTGAATGCAAGCTTGATAATGAACGCTTTTTCGGTGTTGCAAATGTCGGCATAAAGCCTACCGTGTCCTCGGAAAATATTCCCCTTTGTGAGACTTATATTTTTGATTATTCCGGTGATTGCTACGGAAAAAATATGGAAATAGGATTTTTGGAATTTATCCGAACCGAAATGCGTTTTTCTTCTGTTGATGGATTGAAAAAACAGATTGAAAATGATAAGTTTTCGGCTTTGTCTTATTTGAAAAAGGAGTATGATATATGAAATTTAAAAATCGGCTTGCGGTCGTCCTTGCCGTTTTGATAACTCTTTCCTCTTGCTTTGGTTTATACACCTCTGCGGAGGAGGATGCTCCCTCGGTTCCCACGGATCCGGGTATAACATCGGGTAATGCTATCGTTGCATACAGCCTTGATGATGACCAGCTTTTATATTCCAACCGTTTGGAAGAGGAGGTCAGCCCTGCTGTTGCCACAAAGCTTGTTAATGCAATGGTGGTTATGGACCTTTTGAACGAACGGGGCTTGAATTACAGCGATGTTATCGTTACCGTAACTGCCGCGGCTGTTGAAAATTCGGGCAATGTTTATGATTTGAGAGTTCCTATAATGGGATTTGAAGCAGGGGACACCTGTTCTGTAAAGGATATGCTTTCCTCAATGCTTGTTGCCGGCGCAAACGATGCGGCTTCTGCCTTAGCTTGCCATTTCGGTGAGGCTTTTTTGGGCGGTGATATGACTTCGTTTGTTAATAAAATGAACGATAAGTGCCAATCGTTGGGACTTGAAAATACACATTTTGTTAACGCCACGGGTATTTATTCCCCCGAACAAAAAACAACACCTTATGAAACCGCTTTAATCGCTGCTGCTTTTTACGGTTATAACGATCTTGTAACGCTCAGCGATGTAGAATATTTTCGCTATAAGGACAGAGTTACCATAAGAAATGAAAGCTGTCTGAAAAACGGTCACAGCTACAGCGGATATACAAACAAAAATGCCATAAGCTTGATTGCAGGTCATCTGGATGTTAAGGGCAATTATTGTCTTATTGCCGCAAGCCAAAAGGAAGGCAAAACCTATATTTTTGTTGTAATGTGTGCAACAGGATTAAAGGAAGAGGTAGTAGGCGAAGTTCGCACCTATCATTACGGTGTGGGCAATGCCTATGATGACATGAACCTTCTTATTGATTGGACAAGAGAAGCGTTTTCACTTGTTACTCTTGCTACAAAAAGTACCATAATCGGAGAATTAAGACTGAATTTGGGCAACAGCTCCGACCATGTTATGGTGGTTCCTGCTGAGGATGTTGAAAGACTGGTGTTGGGCGGAAATGCAGAAAGCATCCAAATGCAGATAGATTATGATTATGAGTCTAATCTTGTTTATAAAACCATGCTTAATGATGTTGAGCATGATACAATTAATGCTCCCGTATCGGCAGGACAGCGTGTGGGTACGGTCACCTTCAAAAGCGGAGATACTGTTATAGCTCAAGTTGATGCCGTTGTAAAAGAGGGTGTGGAGATGGACAGTATCAAAGCGTTCCTCAGCAGAACAAAAAGCTTCCTTTTCGGGGATGTTATGATGACTGTTATCTGGGTCATTGTGGGCTGTATCGCGGTTTATTTCCTTGTTGTGATTATTACAGCCTTTATTAAAATGATAAACAAAACAGTTTCTCTTACAAAGGGAAAAGGAAAAAAGGAAAAAACAGCGAAAAAACCAAAAGAAAAATCCAAAAAGCCAAAAAAGAAGAAAGAAAAGCAACAGGAAGCTTTCAACGAGGATATAGCTGTTTTGGATAATTCCTCCACAAGAGAAATGGGACAATAATTAGTTAAAACGAAATTGTGAACAAATTATTAATTTTTGTTTTGAGTATTGCAATTGAACGTCGTCTGTGATAATATTATCTTTAGCTGACTAAATGTAAAATTTTGAAAGGAATAATAAATATGCAACCTATTGAATATGTAATCGGCGCAATTCTCCTTCTCCTTGCAATCGGTCTTATCGTTTTGATCGGTTTGCAGCAAAGCAAGCGTAAAAGCGGTCTTTCCAATTCTATCGCAGGTCAGGGTGCTTCTGAATCTTATCTTACCAGAAATAAGATCGCAAACAAGGATTCTCTCTATAAAAAGATAACCTTGATCGTAGCCATCGTTTTTGTGGTTCTTGTTATCGCTCTTTATATTGTTGGCACTATCGAACCCTCTGATGATACTTCTTCTGCAGCGACTTCTTCCACAGCAGATTCTTCTGTTGAAACAGTTTCTTCCGAAGCTGAATCTTCAGTTGAAGCATCTGTTGAATCTTCTGTTGAAGCAGATTCCTCTGAAGCAGTTTCTGAATAATACAACATATTTTATACCGAGGGTATTTCACCCTCGGTATTTTTTATGGGCTGTAAAAACAGTCTGCCGGAGAGCGAATGTACATTATATTACTGTTGACAAAAATGTCATTTTGTTATATGATATATGTAGTACATTTTGGATGGTAAAAATGAACGATAAGCTGAAAAATCTTATAAAAGAAATCCTTCGCTATTGTGTTGCGGGGGGGAGTGCTTTTGTTTGCGATCTTATTACAAAAACGCTTTTTTATTCTGTCATTCTTCCCGAAAATATGGGAACCTTTTCGATTTTTGGGTTTCAAAACGAATGGAATGTCACTATTTCTACAACAGCAGGTTTTGTTGTAGGCTTGATAATTAATTATATTATCTCGATTTTCTTTGTTTTCACTACCGAAAGTCAAAAGAAAAAGGGAAAGGGATTGAAGCCGTTCCTTATCTATTTGTGTGTTTCGATAGTGGGCTTGCTTGTGAACATCGGTGTAACACAGCTTGGATGTAACCTTCTTTCGGTTTCCAAGGATGATACAATTATGTTCATGTTTGTAAGCTGTGTTGCCGCAGGTGTGGCATTAATATGGAATTATATCGGACGAAAAATTTTCGTTTACAGAGGAGAATAAGCTAATGGGCAAAAAAGTTATTGTAATCGGCGCAGGCCCCGCGGGTTTAACAGCCGCTTATGAATTGGTTACAAAATCCGATGATTATGAGGTGGTTGTTCTTGAGGAAAGCAATGAATTGGGCGGTATTTCCAAAACAGTTAATTATAAAGGCAACCGTATGGATATGGGCGGTCACCGCTTCTTCTCCAAAATGCCCGAGGTCAATGAATGGTGGAATAAGCTCATGCCTATGCAGGGCGCTCCTTCCTATGATGATTTGAAGCTTCAGAGAACTCCTACCCTTGCGGCGGGCGGTCCTGACCCTGAAAAGGAAGACCATGTTATGCTCAGCAGAGGCAGAGTTTCAAGAATCTTCTTTAATCAGAAGTTTTTCGATTATCCTATTTCTTTAAAATGGGAAACCTTTATGAATATGGGTCTTTGGACTGATATTCAGGTGGTTTTCAGTTATCTTGCTTCGGTTATTCACAAACGTGAGGAAAAATCTCTCGAAGATTTTTACATAAACCGTTTCGGTAAAAAGCTTTATTCCATGTTTTTCGAGCATTACACCCAAAATCTTTGGGGCAGACATCCCAGCGAGATCGATCCAAGCTGGGGCGCACAGAGAGCAAAGGGTCTTTCTATCGTTGCCATAATCAAGGATATGTTCGGAAAGCTTATTCCCAACAAGAATCGTAAGGTAGAAACCTCTCTTATTGAAGAATTTAAGTATCCCAAGCTAGGTCCCGGTCAGCTTTGGGAAATTGCCGCAGAAGAAATCGAGAAAAAGGGTGGCAAGATCGTTAAAAATTGCAAGGTAACAAATGTACACAAAAATTCCGATAATGTTATCACAGGCGTAACCTTTGAAAACGACGGCAAGGAATATACAGTTGATGCCGATATCGTTATTTCTTCCATGCCTGTAAAGGACCTTGTTGCAGGAATGAACGATGTTCCCGAAAAGGAAAGAGCAATAGCCGAAGGTCTTCCTTACCGCGATTATATTACCTTGGGTGTTCTTGTTCCCCGTCTTGCTTTGCAAAATAAAACAAAACGTAAGACTATAGGCAACATAATCCCCGATAACTGGGTCTATGTTCACGACAGAAGCGTAACAATGGGACGTTTCCAGCTTTATAACAACTGGTCTCCTTATATGGTTAAGGATATCGAGAATACCGTTTGGATAGGTCTTGAATATTTCGTTACCGAGGGTGACAACTATTGGACTATGTCCGAGGATGAATTTGCAAAAATCGCTATCAAGGAAATGGTGCAGGTCGGTCTTATCGAATCCGAGGATATCGTTATAGACTATCATCAGGAAAAGGTTAAAAAGGCATATCCTGCTTATTTCGATACCTATTCCGAAATGGATACCTTGGTAAGCTATCTCAGCGGAATCGATAATCTTTATTGTGTTGGACGTAACGGTCAGCACAGATATAATAACCTTGACCACTCTATGTGTACTTCCTTTGAGGCAGTTAAAAATATTCTTTCGGGCGAAAAGGATAAATCCAATATTTGGAGAGTAAATACCGAAAAAGAATATCACGAAGAAAAGAAGGCATAATTTGAAACTTTTCATAACCCTGCAATTTTTGCAGGGTTATTTTTTTTAATTTATTGATTTAACTATATTAATGTGATATAATTTTATAAAAATATTAATAAATCGAGAGAATAATCATGGTTGAAGTATTTAAAGCTACATTATCGCCTATGTTGGTGATGTTTGTCTGCCTTTTGGCGGGCTTTATTCTTAACAAAAAGCGTCTTGTGCCCGAAAACGGCGCAACCGTACTTTCTAAGCTTGAAAACTATGTTTTTGTGCCGTCGCTTATTATCAATACTTTCATGAAGTATTGCACGGTGAAATCCCTTTCCGAGCAATATAAGCTTATTCTTTATTCCGCTGTTGCCGTTGCGGTGGGTGTTGCGCTGGCTTATATTCTTTCTCCTCTTTTTGAAAAGGATGAATATAAGCAGAATATTTACAAATATGCAATAACCTTCGGTAATTTCTCTTTTATGGGTAATGCTATCGTTCCTGCCATACTTGGCGAAGAATGGCTTTATGATTACCTTCTTTTCTCCCTTCCTCTCAATCTTGTTGTTTACACATGGGGCATCGTTATACTTATCCCTAAAGGACAAAAATCCAAAAACAGTACATTAAAAAGCCTTTTGAATCCGACAGTTATTTCTATTGTTATCGGTATCATTTTGGGACTGACAGGTGTCGAAAAATATGTTCCTGCATTTGTTTCCACAACATTGTCCAATTTCTCTTCCTGTATGGGTCCTGTGGCAATGATATTGACAGGATTTGTTATCGGCGGATATGATATTGTGGGTCTATTAAAAAATAAAAAGGTTTATATAATGACAGCGTTAAGGCTTTTCATTTTCCCTGTTTTGTTTGTGGGAATGCTGATGCTTTTGAAGGCTGATACCAAGACTTTAACACTTTGCTTCTTCGCATTTTCAACTCCAATGGGATTGAATACCGTTATATTCCCTGCAGCTTACGGCGGAGATACCTCAACAGGCGCATCCATGGCTATGATTTCCCATACACTTTGTATTGTTACCATTCCCTTAATGTATGCTCTCCTTACAACAATAATCGGAGGTTAAAAGTTTGAAAAAGTATGCTCTTGTTGCTTTTATTCTCGGATTTGTTCTTCTTGCGGTAGGGCTTATAATTCCCTTTGTAAAGATTCAAAATGTTGAATTTACCTTGATCGGAGCCGAAGAACAGATGTCCCGGGGTGAGCTTTATAATCTTGCTTTGCGTGATCCGTCGTATCTTTTCCTTGTTTCCTATGGCAGTGCCATAATGATGTCGGGCTTGATATGCCTTTTGTTTGCTAATGCTGTTCAGACCTATTGCGGCTTCAAAACCACTTTTTATATGCTTTTGCTTGCCTTGGTTTTGGCGGTTGACGTTAACATCGGCATGATAGACAGCTCTATTGTAAATATAATCGGAAATATTATAACAGCATTCTTCTTCCTTACCTTTTTTGGTTCTTATACAAAGCATCGCAAGGCAAATAAAAGCGTTAAGGGCTTCCTTTTGGATTTGTCCTTTGCAGTTGTGTTTATGTATCCCTTCCTTTATACCGTTCAGGAAATTATGCTTTTGATAATTGTTTAAAATAGCAAAAATCCCAAGGGCTCAGTCCTTGGGATTTTTTATCGTCGCAAAATATCTTATCTTGCCTTAGTTGCGATTTCCATGGTGAATTTTGCAAGCATATCGTCAATAGACATTACACCTAGGTCTTCACCCTTGCGGTTACGAACCGAAACAGCATTTTCTTCCTGTTCCTTTGCGCCCACAATAAGCATATAGGGAATTTTTTCGATTTGAGCCTCGCGGATGCGCTTGCCCATAGTTTCGTTACGGTCGTCAAGACGAACACGGATTCCGCAATCCTCCATTTTTTGTGCAACCTCAGCGGCATAGCCGTTCATATCGCCGTTAACGGGGATAACGGTTGCCTGAGTGGGAGAGAGCCACATGGGAAGTGCGCCTGCGTATTTTTCAAGCAAGAGAGCAAGAGTGCGCTCATAGCAACCCATGGAGGTACGGTGGATGATATAGGGGTTAACAAGCTGATTGTTGGAATCAACATATTCCATACCGAACTTCTTTGCAAGAAGCATATCTATCTGAATGGTTACGATAGTATCCTCCTTGCCGAAAACGTTCTTGCATTGAATATCAAGCTTAGGACCGTAGAATGCCGCTTCATCAATTCCGATTTCGTAATTGATTCCAAGATTGTCAAGCAATCTGCCCATGATTTCCTGAGCTTCGTTCCATTGTTCGGGTGTACCCTCGTATTTGTCGGTACGCTTGGGATCCCACTGAGAAAATCTGAATGTGCAGTCCTCCCAAAGTCCTAATGTTTCGAGACAGTATTTAGCAAGGTCAACACAGCCCTTGAATTCTTCTTCCAATTGGTCGGGACGGAGAACAAGGTGACCTTCGGAAATTGTAAACTGACGTACTCTGATAAGACCGTGCATTTCGCCGCTGTCTTCGTTTCTGAAGAGTGTCGAGGTTTCTGCAAGACGCATGGGAAGGTCACGGTAAGAGCGTGCTCTGTTGAGATATGCCTGATACTGGAAAGGACAGGTCATGGGACGAAGTGCAAAGCATTCCTTGCCATCCTCTTCTTCGCCGAGAACAAACATACCCTCTTTGTAGTGGTCCCAGTGACCCGAAATTTTATACAGATCGCTCTTTGCCATAAGAGGTGTCTTTGTTCTTACCCATCCGAGTTCTTCTTCGGTGTCCTCAACCCATCTCTGAAGTGTCTGGATAATCTTTGTTCCCTTGGGAAGCATGATGGGAAGACCCTGACCGATTGTGTCAACGGTTGTGAAGATTTCAAGCTCTCTGCCCAGCTTGTTGTGGTCACGCTTTTTTGCTTCTTCCTTCATTGCAAGATATTCTTCAAGGTCAGAATTCTTGGGGAAAGCAGTACCGTAAATTCTCTGGAGCATCTTGTTCTTGGAGTCGCCGTGCAAGTATGCACCGGTACACTGAGTAAGCTTTACAGCCTTGAGCTTGCCTGTGCTTGTAAGGTGAGGACCTGCACAGAGGTCAACAAACTCTCCCTGTGTGTAAAGGGAAATTTCAGCACCGTCATCAAGTTCGTCAATGTGTTCTACCTTGTATACTTCTTTTCTTTCTGTCATAAGAGCCTTTGCTTCTTCTTTTGAAACAACGCTTCTTACAACGGGAATGTTTTCCTTGAT
>CAZYRT010000023.1:0-24157 GCA_964650045.1 uncultured Ruminococcus sp. | reverse complement strand
GCGGACCTGCAGGACCAACAGGACCTACTTCACCTTGAGGACCTGCAGGACCAACAGGACCTACTTCACCTTGAGGACCTGCAGGACCCATGGGACCAACTTCACCTTGAGGACCGGCAGGACCCACGGGACCAGCTTCACCTTGCGGACCTGCAGGACCAACAGGACCTACTTCACCTTGAGGACCTGTAGGACCAACAGGACCAACTTCACCTTGAGGACCGGCAGGACCAACGGGACCAACTTCACCCTGAGGACCGGCAGGACCAACGGGACCTACTTCGCCCTGAGGACCGGGGAAACCACGAGGTCCGATAGGACCTGCTACACCTTGTGGACCGGGAAAACCACGGAGACCAATGGGACCTTGTTCCCCTTGTTCGCCCTGCTCGCCTTTGGGACCTTGAGGTCCGCGTGCGCCGATAGGACCTTGAGGTCCGCGAGGACCTATATTACCGTCTTCGCCTTTAGGACCTTGGGGACCTCTTGCGCCCATCGGGCCTTGAGGACCGCGAGGACCGGGAGGACCGGGAGGGCATATACAAGGTTTCTTCTCCTCGTCGCATTTATCACATTTGTCGTTTGAATTGTAACAATTGTTTTTCTCATCAAAGTAATTGCATCTGCTCATTACACTACCTCCTTTCTAAGGGGCTCACTTTAGAATATGATTTTTCGACATTTTATGATAATAAGTGTTTTTTGGCTTTCTTCGCGTTTTTGCAAAAATCGGAATGCGTATAGCCGAAAAGAGTCGAACTCGTGATGAGCCGATATAAAAGATATATAGAATAAAATAGCATTTTCCATATAAAGAATAATGCCGCAAGTAATTACCATAAAAGAATCTGAGAGTAATGTAAGTGTCGCGCCCGAAACAGCTTCTCTTACAGCATCGGCATCCGAAAATCGGGATATATATTCGCCTGTTTTACGAGTATTTACAGCCGCCGTAGGTAAATTAATAATATGGTCATATGTGCAATATGGAGGAAGAATAATGCTTATTTTTGACTTGAAGGTTTATTTGGATTCTTTAAATTAATAAACACCTTGTATAAACCTCCACGTTTTTACAAATAATAACACCACAAATGTAAAAACAAGGAGAAATTTATATAATGAAAGCAACAGGAATCGTGCGTCGAATCGACGACCTCGGGCGCGTTGTGATACCCAAAGAGATACGCCGCGTTATGCGTATCCGCGAGGGCGACCCGTTGGAGATATACACCCAGAATGACGGAAGCGTGGTGTTCCGCAAATATTCTGCCGTGGGGGAATTGAGCCGTGTTTCCACCGAATATGCCGAGGCGATGAACCGTTCAAGCGGAATCCCGATCGCAATCTGCGACAGAGATAATGTTATCGCCGTTGCAGGTGTTTCGAGAAAGGAATACCTTGAAAAGCCTATTTCAAGCGGTCTTTCGGGTTTGCTCACAAGCCGTAAGCCCTATTCGGCAAGTGAAAAGGGAGATAATGTGACCGTTACCGAAAACGGAAGTCAGGTCAGCTATCTTTCGCCTATAGTAAGCGAGGGAAGCGTTATCGGCGCGGTAATGTCCCTTAAACAGAATGATACTCCTCCCGACGGAAGCGAAAAAAAGCTTATCGACACAGGGGCATATTTCATGTCCTCTCAAACAGAAATATAAGTTTTTGAAGAGAAAAACTTTTTTCAAAAGGCTTTTCTCTCAATATTTTACCAAAAAAGGCTATCCGTTCGGATAGCCTTTGATGTTTAATTAAACGGGATTGCCGTTAACAACAACTTCGCTTACAAGACACCAGATAGCATCGTAATAAACGAATTCAACCTTTACATAACGGCCGTAGGTGGACACAGAAGCTGTTTCCCAGTTGCCGTTTCCGGTATATTCCAAACCGTTCAAGTAGGTTTCATCGTAGTAATTAACGCCGTCGTTAGAGAAGGAAACGTAGGTTTCAGCTTCGTAGCCGTAAGCGAAGAAAGCTTTGATTTGAGCTATTTCGCAAACCTGACCCAAGTCTATTACAATGAAGGAGGAATCGCTGTAAGCATTTCTTTCATCGGGTGCATAGGGGTTGTTGAAGAAGCCGAGATAGTTACCGTCGTTGCAGTTGTTTTTGCCTGTTACAGGGTTGGGAAGATAGGAAATGAGGGGTACGTCTGCAACGCCGTCGGTAAGGTCACCGGTGTAACCGCGTGCATAATTAAATTCATCCTGAGTTTGGCAGTTGATATTGTATGATTTGCCTGCAGCCAGGTTGGAGACTTCGTGACCGTTGATTTCAACCTCGTTGAAAATTGCCCAATAGCTGTTTACAAATACCTTGATTACAACGTAACGGCATTGGAAGGTTTTAGTGGTGGACCACCATGCGCCGTATTCGTACAAAACATCACAATCGAACATTGTCATGGTTGCTTCGTAATTAACGTTGTCCAAGGAATAATAAGCCATTTCAAAGTCGGGCTCATATCCGTATGCGGCGAATACTCTGATATCGTCAACAGACTTAACAGCGCCAAGGTCAAACCAAATGTATGCTACACCGTCAGCACAGTTTTCTTCGGTGGTAGCGGCATTGTCGAACAAGCCGAACCAATCGCCGTTGTTGCAGTTGTTTGCGCCGGTCAAGGGGTTCTTGCTTTGAGTTACAACGGGAACATCGTAAATACCGTCGTTAAGGTCACCATTGTATCCACGGGTGGCGTTGATAAGGTTGCCGTTGAAGTCATATACCTTGTAGCTTGCGTTCTTTGCATAGTTGGTATATTCAATTTCATATCTGTAGCCGTATACTTCAACCTCATCGATAAGACCGTAAATAACGTCTGTAGTAGCATCGTTCAACCAAAGATTAACTTTGATATATCTTGCGGAAATGTGATCGTCGGTTGCGCTTACCCAATTTGCGCCATTTTTGCTTGCTACATTATTATTACCCATGAGGCTGTAGCCGAAATCGTGGTCAAGACTTGTATAAACATCGAGCAATTCGATATCGGAATTCATAACGTAGCCGTCGGAAAGGGTAACCTTGCCGTTTGCAAAGTGTACCTTTACTTCGCCTATATCGTAAACATCGCCAAGGTCGATAATAATTTCAGCTTCATAGCCGAGAGAGCCTTGGTTCAAGGGAATGCAGTTGGTATAGTTTTGAACAGCCAACCAAGTGTTGTTGCTAATGTTGTTTGCGGTAAGAGTTTCGTTGTAATAACCGTCGGTAACAGAGCCGTTACACTTGATAGGGTGGTAAACACTGGTGATACCTTTGTTGGTTATGCTGATGTCAAAGCTCTTGCCCAACGCAAGGTTGTTGGAATAGTTCACAGAGTCAGCAGACACAGATGCGGAAAATGCGGAGAAAGGAATAATAGCCAAAATCATCGTCAAGACGATCGCAAGGGAAAGAATTTTCTTCATGATCAAAATCTCCTTTAAAATGTTAACGCATTAATGTTATCCCTTGTTCCTCTGTTTGTCAATGTAGAAATATATCTATTATCACCAAATTAATATGTCTAAAGTTGTTGAAAATGACCAACAAGGGCTGGTTTTATAATTCCCGCGGTGAAGTGATTTATTTGTAAAGACATATTCTGCATCACGGTAGGGAAATATGGGCACCTGAAAATATTTATATTTTTGGTTTATGTCAAATCACCTGTTATTATACAAAACAAGGCTATCCGAAAATGGATAGCCTTTGATGTTAAATCAACGCTTTTCGTCTGTTCTTCCTACAAGATAATCCAAAGAAACCTCATATAAATCAGCAATTTTTATAAGCAATTCCGGCTTGGGCTCTCTGGTCATCAATTCGTAATTTTGATATGTTTTTTCGGACATATCGCAATAAACCGCAACCTGCCATTGGGTAAAGCCCTTTTCCTTTCGGCATTGCTTTAATCGCTGTGCTAATATTTTTTTCATTATTTCACCTACATTTGTTCTTGACAAATATAGTATATCACGAAAGAATCGAATATGCAATGGTTTGAGAAGTGTTACTTCGTCATATACCACTCGAATGATTCCTGCAATCCCTGCTCCAACGGCTTTGTTTCGGGCATAACCTTCAGCATTTGTGTCACATCAAGCTTATATGAATAATTTCGGAAGGGAAAACAGCTTCGCAGGTTTGTGCTTTCGGGAAGTGTTCCGAATTTCACCTGCTTCCCCGAAGCCTTATAGCACATTTCCACCCAATCATAAGCATCAACCGTTTCGGGATTGCCTACATTGAAAATGTGTCGCTCGGGCTGTTTTTCAATGAGTATTTCAATAAAACGGCACATATCCTCAATATCGAAAAATTGAAGCTGAAGCTTTAATCCTTCGGGCAAATAAAAAGCCTTGTTTTCCTTAGCACAATCAAAAACAAATGCTTCACGGTAAAGATTGTTCATCCTGCCGTAAAGATATGGAGGACGGATAATATATGCATTTGGAATTTGCGAAATCAAATATTCCTCGGCTTGGATTTTGTTCAAGCCGTAATCTCCCCAATGCTTGTTTAAGCCCAAAGCTTGGCTTTCCTTAAATGGCTGAGGATTGGTTTCGGGATAAACTGCGCTTGAGCTGACAAAAACATATTGCTTTATCTCACCCAAGCCTTTTATCAAATCAGCCACATCATGCTTATTATAACCGCAAACATCAATAACCGCATCAAAAGAATAACCCTTTAATGTATTTCCCAAATTATGACGGTCGCAGATTATGGGTGTGACATTTTTTGGCTGTTCCTTGGTTCCGCGGTTTAAAACAAACACATGGTGACCCTTTTTGCTGAAATATTCCGCTGTTGCTCTTGATGCAAAAACTGTTCCGCCTGTAACTAAAATGTTCATACTGATAACCCTTTTCTGTTTTCAAGAAATGCGTTGATTTTTTCGTGAGGGTTCATTATTCTGCCAACAGAATAACCCGAATTAACACAGAAAATATAATAGGCAATGTATTTGAGAATGTTTATCTCTCTGTACCAGGGTGCATTGATTATCTCCTCGCCCCGATAGCTTGCGTTGGTGATAAAAACCGCCTCCAAAAGCCCTTCTTCATAAGCCTTGTCAAAAATCTCGGTTCCCTTTGTGAAAAATCCGAAGGTGACGATAGCGAAAATGCGTTTTGCGCCCATGGATTTTATCTGCTTGATAACATCAATCATAGTTTCTCCCGAAGCAATAATATCGTCAACTATTAAAACATCCTTGCCATTAACATTCGGACCGATGTATTTGTGAGCTTCAACAATATATTGTCCGTCTTTGAAATTCTGATTACTTCTGCGCTTGTAAAATACCCCAAGGTCGATACCCAATTCGGTTGCGTAATCGTAATTTCTCGCCATTCCGCCGAAATCGGGGCTTATTACCAGAGTGTTATCCTCGTTAAAAACAATATCGGGATAGGCTTTGCAAAGGGATTTAATGGCTTGGTATATGGGCATTAATTTGTCAAAGCCCATAAAAGGGGTTGCATTCTGAACTCTGTCATCATGAACGTCAAAAGCCATTATATTGGAAACCCCGATAGAATACAAATGCTGAAGGGCTACAGCGCAATCGAGCGATTCCCGCAGAACCCTTTTGTCCTGTCTTGCCGAATAAAGGAGAGGGGAAATAACGTTGATTCTGCTTGCCTTTCCTCCGATAGCCGAAACAACTCTTATAAGGTCTTGATAATGGTCGTCGGGGGACATATTGTTTATTGTGTTTCGCATTTTGTAGGTTAGAGAATAGTTGCCAACGTCAACTATAACATAAACATCCTTGCCGCGAACCGATTCATTCAAAACTCCTTTTGCGTCACCTGTGGCAAATCTGGGAAGTACAGCTTGGATTATTGAAACCGATTTTTGCTTGGAAATCTGATATAAATAATCCTTTATGCGTATTGCTGTTTCCTCCATGCCCTTTAAGGGTATCAAAACAATTTCATTGGAGGGAAGGCTGCTTCTTCGCTCGAAAACCGAAAAACCTTCCTTGGCTTGGTCAAGATCGACCCTTTTGTTGCTTTTTACAACAAGGTCGCCGCCGTTTAATATTTTGTCTGTGGTGGTTTCAAGAATATCCGCAAGCTCCAAAAGAATCGAAGCATCGGGAAGGTTTTCGCCCCGTTCCCATTTTGAAACCGATTGGAAGGTTACCGAAAGTGATTCTGCAAGCTCCTTTTGTGTAAGCCCCCTTTGCTTCCGTAAAAATTGGATGTACTGCCCGATGATGACGCTGTTCATGCTCTTTTCCTCCTTGATTTTGTTGTTCCATACTTATTATATCAACGTAAATCTATGGAATAAATAACGCATTCCTTGAAATTAATCAATCAAAAGGCGAGTTTTTTAGTGCCCGCGATGTAGTCAGCCCGAATTGTTACCCCTACTCCACGAGGGTATTGCCTTTTGCGTTTTGAAATAACAAATTTGACCGTAGGGGCAGGGCTTGCTCCGCCCGAAAAAGTAATATTCGAAAAAAGCCACACCCCCTCGCGGAGAAGGGGTAGCAGTTCGAATAAAGTAAATCGTGGGAATTAAAAAACAAGACTGTCCTTTCGGACAGCCTTTAATATCAAAACATATTTGCAACAACCTGAATAGCAAGACCGAAAATCGCGCTGATTGCATAAAGCAATGCTGTAATGCCGACGTTGGACTTGAAGCCGCGGTTCACGCGGAAAAGAACTATCAAGCCTGCTCCTGCGCTTGTGCAAAGACCCGAAATAACCGAGCCGAGAGAGCAGGTACCGTCAAGATACATTTGCGCTAAAATAACCGAGGGGGCGCAATTGGGAATAAGCCCGATCAAGCCTGTGAGAAAGGGCTGGAAAATGCTGTCTGTCAGCATAAATTCCTGAAGCTTTTCTTCCCCGATAACCTCAATAGCATAAGTAAATGCGAAGTTGGCAACGAAAAGAAAGGCGAAAACCGAAAGAGTGCGCTTTGCGGTACATTTGAGTATAGCCTTCCAATTTGTGTGTGAACAGCAATGGTCCTCGCCCACCAATTCCTCGTCTTCACAGGAATCGTCATGATGGTGGCAATGGTGGCATTCCTCGCTTTCGGGCTTTTTGCGGAGAATAAGATCGATAACATAGCCTGCAAAAATACCGATTGCCAGCTTTAGCCCCATGATCAACAAAACATCGGTGAAATGCTTGGGACTTGTAAGCATTACCAAAAGAGCCTCGTCCGAGGTGGAAAGATAAATGGCAATAAGAGTGCCGAGGGTTATGATTCTTTTTGCATAAAAGTTGGAGCCGATAACCGAAAAACCGCATTGAGGTATCAACCCAAGCAATGCACCTGTAAGGGGACCTGTTTTTCCTGCCTTCTCCATAACAGAGGAGCTTTTCTCCTCGATCTTTGCTTCGAAATATTCCAATATAGCAAAGGCAATGATCAAAAAGGGGAGCATTTTCAAGGAATCTATCAGAGAATGCTCAAGAGAATGTAAAATTTCCTGCATAAAATATCCTTAATTATATAGATTACCGTTAATAATTATACTTTATCATAACAATTTGTCAAGAATTTTATTTTCTTGAAAAATAATTAAAGATGAGTTATAATATAATAAAAGGATTGAATTAAGGAAAGGTAGAATCCACGCGGAGCAGTGCTTTGAGATTCAATCGGCTGCATCGCGGGCGCTAAACAATATGAACGAAAAATTAAAACAATTGATAGATGATTCTCAAAATATCGTTTTTTTCGGCGGGGCAGGGGTATCAACCGAAAGCGGTATTAAGGACTTCCGTTCTGCCGACGGAATCTACAGCATGAAATTCGAGTATCCACCCGAAACCATGCTTTCTCATAGCTTTTTCCTGAAGCATCCCAAGGAGTTTTATGATTTTTACCGCACCATGATGATATGCGAAGGCATTGAGCCAAACAACGCTCACTATGCCTTGGCAAGGCTTGAGGAAATGGGTAAGCTTAAGGCGGTCATCACCCAGAATATCGACGGCTTGCACCAAATGGCAGGAAGCAAAACCGTCTATGAGCTTCACGGAAGCACCAAAAGAAACTATTGCTCCCGTTGCGGAAAATTCTTTCCCGAGGAATATGTAAGCGGTTCGACCGACGTTCCCTATTGCTCCTGCGGAGGTATCGTAAAGCCCGATGTGGTTCTTTATGAAGAACCTCTTGACCAAAAAACCTTGGAATCTGCCGTCCTTGCCATAAGCCAAGCCGACCTTTTGATAGTTGCAGGTACATCCTTAACAGTTTATCCTGCCGCAGGGCTAATAAACTATTTCAAGGGAAATAACATCGTACTCATCAACCGCGATGCCACACCCTATGACAGCCAAGCCGACCTTATTATTCGCGACCCTGTTGGAGAAACATTGTCGTTCTTGGTTGTTTAGTTCCCGCGCTCGCTTTTAAAAAAGCTCGGCAAAATTTTTTGTCTCCCGCGATGTAGTTTATTCAAAATGTTACCGCTTATCCGCGAGGGTCGTGCTTTATTGCAATTTGTAGTATTCCCAAAAACAGCGTATGCTGTTTTTGTATTAAAAGTTTTTGGTTAAACCTTTTTACAAAAATGTTTGAAAAAATCTTTATTTCAATCGAAACAAAAAAGCATTGACGGTTTCGCCAATGCTTTTCTTTTAATATTACGGAGAAACAACCTCAATATTACCCATTTTGTTTTCGCCCTTAAGGATAAAGGTAACATAATTGCCTGTGTTGGGTCTGACCTGAATGGCGCCCATTTTGGAAACAACCTTGCTGTCAACGACCCAGGTATCGGGGATATGGATAGAAATGTTGCCCATTTTGTTATCAATTGTAAGCTCGACAACGGTATTAAGAGGAACCAAATCGGTGTTTTGATAGAAAATTGCGCTGTCGCCCATTTTGTTTTCGATAAAGCTTTGGGTGTTTTTGCTTACATCAATATAATGTGTTGCCGAGGAAAGCTTGTTAAAATGACCCTTGATCTTCTTTTTGGGAACAAGAAGGGAAACCGCGCTGTCTGCAAGAATACCTGCAACGAGCAAAATCATATTGTTGATTATCTCGCCGTCGGGATAACCTGCCGCCAGCCCTATCTCTTTTTCAAAAACCCAAAACAAAAGGGAAAGGAGTGTGAAAATTCTCAATCTTTCTCTGAGATTGGTGCCGAAAATGATTCTCGAAAGGGTGAAGGCAAAAATAACGATTCCCAGAATAATCTTGTAGAGAGGGATACCGAAGGCTTCGCCTCCAAAGCCCATGCCGTAAAGCACCAGAACGATGGCTGACAAAAGAAGCAGAACGCCCCAAAAAATCTTGTGTCCTCTGTCTTTCATTTTAAATACCTCACTTTTTTAATCGTATATCATTTAAAGCTTCTCTGAAAAGCTTGAAATAGCTTCTTGAAATATAAACCTTTTTAACCGAATCATAGAAACAGGCTTCGCCGATTCCCGTCAACTCTCTTTTTGTAGAGGAGATTGCGTTTATGTTGATAATGCAGGATTTCGAAACCCTCATAAAGCTTCTGGGCAAGGTGTCCTCAAGCTCATAAAGCTTCAAATCGGTGTAATACATCTTGTTTTTCGTGTGGGCGGCGGTCTTGCTGTCATCGGTTTCGAAAAATAAAATGTCGGTCAGCTTCACAAAATAATCGTTTCCGTTAAGGTGAAGCTCCATTTCCTGCTGAGCGCTTCCGCCCGATTCCAAAAGCTTTTGCAATTGTATAACCCGGTCGGTGATGCCGCGGCAGCGAATGATTATTTCTTCGTTACCGTCGGGGTCTATTTCGATTCGTGTTTTGAATCCCATCGCCGTCGCCTCTCTTTCTGTCCACATTATAAACAATATAACCTGTTTTGTCAAAGCTTTTGGGGTAACAGGTCGATTTTTGCGGTTAAGAAGCATAATAAACCGTATAATTGTAGGGGAGGAGCTCTTGACACAGAGCCACTCCCTACGGTATTAACTTTGATATGACATATCCTCACGCGGAATATGTTTTTACACAAAAGTAACTTCACCGCGGGAACTAAAAAACAAAAATTGTAAATTTTTTGTGTGTGACTTGCGAAAACCGTATGTGTGTGCTATCATAAAAAAAATATTGTAATTCGGAGGAAAAATTAATGGAAACCAAAGAGAAAATGTCTCCAAAAGAATGGTTTGAAAATATATGGTATCACTATAAGTGGGTAATAATCATCGGCGGCGTGTTGATATTGTTCCTTATTGTAAGCCTCGGTCAGCTTTTTTCCAATTCCGACCCTGATGTTAATATCCTTCATGTTGGACCTATGTATATTTCGGTTGACGCAGCAGAGCAGATCGAAAAAACGGTTGCCGCTCTTTCCGATGACTATAACGGTGACGGTGAAATCAATACCTATCTCCTTGATATCACTATTAATAAGGTGGGGGACGATGCCTCTGACCCTGCTGTACAGCAATATAACAGCGAAGGCTATACCCGTTTCCAAACTGAGATTCGGGCAGGCGATGCGATAATCTATTTCCTTAGTGAAGAATATTTCAATATCTGCGTTCAAGAGGGGATTTTAACTCCCTTCGAGGACATAATCGACGATGCTTATATGCCCGAAAATGTTATAGACGGCTGCGGTGTAAAGTTTTCGGAATTGGACGCGTCCAAGCTTTCCGGATTTTCGGCTATTCCCGATGATGCTATCCTTTGCATCCGCCAAAGTCCCAATGACGACCAGATAAACTATGGCAGAACCGAAGAGGAATGGCAGGGCAATAAGCGAACCTTTTTAAATATAATTAAATATAAAGGTGAATAAAATTTACTATTGCAAAACGGTATTATTTATGATATAATGAACCGATTGAAAATTAATCCGGAGGATTTTTTGAAATGAGTAACACAGTTAAAGCCAAGCAGAAGAAGACGATAATTGTCTGTACTATCCTCAGCATAGCTCTTCTCGCAGGCTCTATTTTCCTCATTGTGGACGGACTTCTCCACATGAACGACCCTTACAAGACTTTCGGTAACGTTGAATTTGCCAAAGTTTATGCATCCGCATTGGGTAAAGAAAGCGTTCGCGATATCACCGATGAAGATTTGGCAAAGGTTGAATCTTTGACATATTATTGGTCTATCGGTACCGATTCCAGCAACAATTATCAAACCTATGCATATCCTGTTGTTATCCTTGGCTACAAGGCGATGACAGATATCATAATCAGCAATTCCGATGAGGAGCCTGCGGCTGACAGCTATGTTACCGTAAGCTATCCTGTTACCGAGGTTGCGGATATTACAGCATTCCCCAATCTTCGTGTGCTTCGTACCTTTGACCTTACTGAGGTATCCAGCATGAATGAAGGCTGTTCTAACACTCAATATATGTATCAAATGAGCCAATATTATAACCAGATGGGTTATAGTATGGATGTTGAAGCTATTTATTTGGAAGATGTTCTCAATGCTGCTGCTCTTACAAATATCAAAAAGCTTGACCAGCTCAAGAGCCTTAACAAGCTTGAACAGCTTTCCTTGGAATATACAGGTATCACTTCTCTTGAAGGTATTCAGAATTTCCCCAACCTTACAAAATTGGATATCGGCTTCACCTCTGTTGAAGGCGATGACCTTTCTGCACTTTCTTCTGTGACCAACCTTTCCGAGCTTACCTTGGTTTCCTTGAAGGGTATCACAGCAGAAGAAAATAACGCATCTTCCGAATCAAGCGAAGCTTCCGATGAAACTTCTGAGGAAGAGACCTCCGAAGAAGATGATGAAGAGCATACCCATGCAGGTTTGACCGATATCTCTGCTATTTCAGGTCTTACCAACCTTAAAACTCTTAACATTTCGGGTAACGCTATCGTTGAGTTGGGTGCATTGGACGGTCTTACCAGCCTTGAAAACTTTGTTGCTAACTCCAATTGCATCGAAAAGCTCGATTCCTTGAGCAAGCTTACCAACCTTAAGAATATTTCCGTTGTAGGCAACCATATTACCGATATCAGCGGTCTCGCTTCCTGCGTAAACCTTGAAACCTGCTCTATCTATGATAATGATATCACCGATATCAGCGCGTTGGGCTCCTGCACAAAGCTCACAACTTTGAGCGCATACACCAACGAAATCACCACGATTGGCGACCTTTCCAAGCTTACTGAGCTTACCACTATCGATATCTATGACAATAAGATCACCGATATCAGTTCTCTTTCCGGCTGTGTAAAGCTGACAAGCATCAATGCTTATAATAACGAAATCACATCTATTGGCGATCTTTCTGCTCTCGATGAGCTTACATCCGTTTCTCTCTATAACAATAAGATTGCTGACCTTAACGGTCTCAACGGCTGTGTAAAGCTCACCAAGATAGAAGCGTATAACAACACTCTCGACGGCAAGCTTGACCTTACAGGCTGTACCGAGCTTACCGAACTTTCTCTCTATGTAGACGAAGAAGAGGAAGAGACCGAAGAGACCGAAGAGACCGAAGAAACCGAAGAACCCAAGACAGGTCTCAAGGAACTCGTTATCAAGGGTCTCAAGAAGCTCACCTCTGTAAATGCATACAACAATGCTCTCACAGCGGTTCCCGATGTTACCGATTGTGAAAAGCTCACAACACTCACTCTAAGCAACAACGAGATCACCGATGTAAGCGGTGTTGCAAATGCCACTGCATTGACAACTCTCTCCCTTGACAACAACAAGGTTTCCGATATCTCTGCTCTCGAAACGGTTACAACTCTCACAACTCTCAACCTTTCCGATAACAATGTTTCCGATATTACCGCTGTTGGCAAGCTCACTTCTCTTACAACTCTTACTCTTACCAACAACGCAGATTTGGCAGACCTTTCTCCTATCTCTGAGAATTTCCCCTCTACAACATCTGTGGCTCTCGATATCGTTGGAACAAAGGCTGCTGAAGATACCGATGCTGTTAAGGATCTTCAGGACAAATTCTCTACCATGAAGATCACCTACGTTGAGGAAGAATCCGAAACAGAATAAAAAATAACCAGGCACTAAAAGGGCTGCTGCAAATCCGGCAGCAGTCCTTTAAATATTTAAATAAAATTTGGAGGTATTGATCATGCCCGATATGCTCGTTAAACTTTATGAACTTCCCGACAGCGCGCCCCTTTATAAGAAATTGGAGGATAAGGGTATTAAACTCCTCCGTGCAATGACACCCAACAAAACAAAAATCGTTGAATGGGTAAGAAAAGAATTCGAAGACGGCTGGGCAGACGAAATTTCTGCCGCTTTCACTCATCATCCCGTAAGCTGTTTTATCGCTTATGACACCAACACCAAGGAAATCCTCGGTTTCGGCGGTTATGATTGCACATACAGAAACTTCTTCGGTCCCACAGGTGTTTCCGAAGCGGCAAGAGGCAAGGGAATCGGCGGTGCTATTTTCCTTCGCTGTATGGAAGCTATGCGCGACGAAGGCTATGGATATGCCATTATCGGAAGCGCTGGCCCTGTTGACTTCTACAAAAAGCTTGCTAATGCAATCGTTATCGAAAACAGCTATCCCGGTATTTACAAGGATTTGATTTAACGCTTGCGCGTTCGACCTGAATGTCTATTATTTATTATCTATTATCTAAATTCAAAGAAGGTACTTTACAATGAATAAAATCAGAGCAGGTATCATTGGCGCAACAGGTATGGTTGGCCAAAGATTCATCACTCTTATCGAAAACCACCCTTATTTTGAGCTTACTGCTCTTGTAGCAAGCCCCTCCTCCGCAGGAAAGACCTATGGCGAAGCGGTTAAGGGCAGATGGATGATGTCCACCCCTATTTCCGAGCGTATCGCTAATATGGTCGTTCTCAACGCAGAGGATATCGAAAGCGTAAAACCCTATGTTGATTTCGTTTTCTGCGCGGTTAATATGCCCAAGGCAGAAACAAGAGCATTGGAAGAAGCTTATGCAAAGGCTGAAATTCCCGTTGTTTCCAACAACTCCGCCTGCCGCGGCGTTGAGGATGTTCCTATGCTTATTCCGGAAATCAACTATGCACACACAGCAGTTATCGAGTCTCAGAAAAAGCGTCTCGGCACAAAGAAGGGCTTTATTTCGGTAAAACCCAACTGCTCAATACAAAGCTATGTTCCTGCTCTCGAACCTCTCCGTAAATACGGCATTAAGGAAGTTAACGTTACGACCTTCCAGGCTATTTCAGGCGCAGGCAAGAATTTCGACACATGGCCCGAAATGATCGACAACGTTATCCCCTATATCGGCGGTGAAGAAGAAAAGAGCGAAAAGGAACCTTTGAAGGTTTGGGGTAAGGTTGAAAACGGCGTTATCGTTAATGCCGAAGCTCCTCTTATCTCTGCTCAATGTATCCGCGTTCCTGCTTCCGACGGTCACCTTGCGGCTGTTTCCGTAACCTTTGAAAACAAGCCCTCTATCGAACAGATCAAGAAGGATTGGGCTGAATATGTAGGTGAAGCACAAAGACTTGAGCTTCCTCATGCACCCGAAAAGTTCCTTACCTATTTTGAAGAAGACAACCGTCCTCAGACCCGTCTTGACCGTGACCTTTACGGCGGTATGGGTATCTCTATCGGCAGACTCCGCGAAGACACTATCTTCGATTACAAGTTTGTCTGCCTTTCCCATAACACCCTCCGCGGTGCTGCAGGCGGCGCAGTTCTCGGCGCAGAGCTTCTCTACAAGCAAGGCTATCTTTTTTAATTCCCGCGATTGACTCTTTTCAAATCGTTATCTCTCATTCGCGAGAGTTGTGCCTTATTCAAATTCGACTAACAAAATTCACATATCGTAGGGGCGGGGCTTGTCTCCGCCCGTTTTTCTTTTGCGTAATATTAAGCTCATTTTTACAAATCGAACTAACAAAATCAATAACATTACGGGGGGCAATTTATCCTCCCTTTTTGTTTTCTCTCCATTTTATGTCTATTTTTATAATCTGTTGACTTTCTTCGACAGGTATGATATATTAATAATGTATGAATGTGGGATTTTGGAATATTGAAAATTCAGAATCGGGGGATTGAATATCATGAGCTTTCTTTTCAAAAACAGCAAATTGAGAAGACCTATTTTGATTCTCTTTGATGTTTTTTGTATCCTCGGAATTAATTTAATATATCTTTGGGCTACCAAAATTTTCGATACCTCTCCTGTCTATCCCTTGGAGGAATATATCGGCAATTCTGTGTTGCTGATTTGCTCTCTCCTTGGGTTCCGTTTTCTTTTCAAATGCTATTCCAATGTTTGGCGTTATACCAGCACAAAATCCTATTTCTATCTCATTTTAGCTGATTTCTGCGGAAGCATTTTTGCTCTCCTTGTGTCCCGCGCAATCTGGCTTTATTCGGGTATATGGCATTTTGTGATTGTGGCATCCTTAAGCGCTCTTGCCACGGTAATGTCCCGTTTGTCCTACCGCTTGATATACAAGCACCGCAACGCCTATGATGCCCAATCGGGTCCTGCCATTAATGTTGCTATCGTAGGCGCAGGTCAGCTCGGTGTTCTTCTTGCAAGCGACCTTACTAATAACAAACGTTCTATTTATAAGCCCGTTTTCTTCATCGATAAGGATAGGTCTAAGGTTGGCTCCCGTGTTTATAACCTTCCCGTTCTTTTTGAGGAATCCTCGGTTTTCGAGCAGATAAACCGCAACAATATAAGCGAAATTTTCATTGCAATTGCTAATCTTGACAGCGAAGAAGCCTCCCGTCTTTATAATTTCTATAGCTTGACGGGATGCAAAATTAAGATTTACGATATTCCCGTCCGCGATGCTTCCGGTAACAAGGGAACCAAGCCCACCATTCGTGAATTTCAAATCGAAGACCTTCTTTTCCGCGAACCTGTGGAAATGGATAATAAGGAGGATTTCGGCTACTACAAGAACAAAACGGTTCTTGTAACAGGAGGCGGCGGTTCTATCGGAAGCGAGCTTTGCCGTCAGATAGCTAAATGCTCCCCCCAAAGGTTGGTCATCTTCGATATATACGAAAACAATGCCTATGATATCCAGCAGGAGCTTTCCCGTACCTATGGTGATGACCTTGCTCTTTCTGTGGAAATAGGCTCGGTTCGCGACCGTGACCGTCTTGAATGTATTTTTGAAAACTACCGTCCCGAAATTGTTTTTCACGCCGCTGCACATAAACACGTTCCTCTCATGGAGCAAAGCGGATGCGAGGCTATTAAAAACAATGTGGGCGGAACCTATAACACAGCCGACATGGCTGAAAAATTCGGGGTAGAGAAATTTATCCTTATTTCTACAGACAAGGCTGTTAACCCTACAAATATTATGGGCGCAACAAAACGTCTTTGCGAAATGATAGTTCAATGCCGTGCCGATAGCAAGACTTCTTTTGCGGCAGTGCGCTTCGGCAACGTTCTCGGTTCCAACGGCTCTGTTATCCCCTTGTTCAAGCGTCAAATTGCTCAGGGCGGTCCTGTTACTCTTACCGACAAGCGCATAATCCGCTATTTTATGACGATACCCGAAGCAAGCCAGCTTGTTATGCAGGCAGGTGCAATGGCGAAAAAAGGCGAGCTTTTTGTTCTCGATATGGGCAAGCCTGTCAGAATTTATGACCTTGCCCGTAATATGATAAGGCTTTCGGGCTTTGAGCCTGACGTTGATATCAAAATAGAGGAGATCGGCTTGCGTCCCGGCGAAAAGCTATATGAAGAGCTTTTGATGAAGAACGAAACTCTTGATAAAACCGAAAATAACATGATATTCATTGAAAGGGATGCTCCCTTGACAAGAGAAGCTGTGGAAGAAAAGCTGAAGATACTTTTTGCCGCTGTTGAGGAATCTAAGAATCAGCTTGGCTCTGCCAAGGTGAAATCGGCAATCATCCAAACTGTTCCCACCTTCCATGACCCTTCAGAGATAAACAGCCAAGCCTCCTCCTCGGATGAAATGAAGGCTGTTGATTCTGAATAGGCTTTAAAACCGCAGACAAGGCAATTTTGCTTTGTCTGTGTTTTTTGTTGTTCACAGATTGTTAATAATTTCAAGCATAAAAAGGAAAAAATAGGAAAAAAGCGGCAATTTATACAAAAAAACCGCTTTTGTTTTGTAGCAATTTTGTAAAAACCCTTGCATTTAAGGGAATTTTAAGATAAAATTACTATGTATAGACATGTAATAGTCGGAAAGTTTTTATTTGACATAAACAAAGATAAGGAGAAAGCAAAATGAGCAATAAGCTATTTCAGGGATTGATCTACCAAATGAGGGAAGCGGTTGACCGTGAAATCGGTATTATCGACGATAAGGGCGTTGTTATCGCCTGCAGCCAGCTTCAAAAGATCGGAAGCTCCCATAAGGAGATTCTCGATGACCTTTCCTATAACTATGAAACCTTAGTTATCGACTCTTATACCTACCGTCCCATCGGCTCCCATGCAAGAATCGAATATATCGTCTTTGTAGAAGGCGATGATGATATTGCAAAAAGTATTTCCGCGTTGCTTTCGGTTTCTTTTTCCAATATCAAAACACTTTATGACGAAAAATACGATAAGACCAATTTTATCAAGAACATAATTCTCGATAATATCCTTCCCGGCGATATTTATATTAAATCAAAGGAGCTTCGCTTTGACAGCGAGGTCAACCGCGCCGTAATTCTCATTCGCTTTATGAACGCAGGCGAGGTTATTCCTTATGACGTTATCCAAAATATGTTCCCCGACAAGGCTCACGATTATGTTATCAATGTGGGCGAATCGGATATCGTTTTGGTTAAAGAGGTTAAGACACCTAACGATACCAAGGCACTTGAAAATATCGCAAAGAGCATTGTTGATACGGTTCAGGCGGAATTTTATCTCAAGGTGCATATCGGCATAGGCTCTATCGTTTCCAATGTAAAAGAGCTTGCGCGTTCCTATAAGGATGCTCAGGTTGCATTGGAGGTTGGTAAGGTATTCGACACCGAAAAGAATGTTATCAATTATGAAAGCCTCGGTATCGGCAGACTTATCTATCAGTTGCCTACAACACTTTGCGAAATGTTCCTTCAGGAGGTATTCAAGCGCGGCTCCTTGGAAAGCCTTGACAGAGAAACACTCCAGACAATACACGCCTTCTTTGACAATAACCTCAATGTTTCCGAAACCTCCAGAAAGCTTTTTGTTCACCGTAATACCCTTGTTTACCGTCTTGAAAAAATCAAAAAGCTTACAGGACTTGACCTTCGCGAATTTGACCATGCAATAACCTTCAAGGTTGCCCTTATGGTTAAGAAATATCTTATCAGCAAGCCCTCTATTTATTAATAGGTATATATAAATGATAAATTTTGAAAATGTTTCAATGGTCTATCCCAACGGAACAGCCGCATTGAGCGATGTGTCTCTTCAAATCGAAGACGGCGAATTCGTTTTCCTTGTGGGCCATTCCGGCGCAGGTAAGACCACGTTGACCAAGCTTTTGATATGCGAGGAGCGCATTTCCTCGGGTAAGCTTGAGATCAACGGCTTCCAATTACATAAAATAAGAGCCTTCCGCATTCCCAAGCTTCGCCGTACAATGGGCGTTGTCTTTCAGGACTTCAAGCTTTTTGATAAAATGACAGTTTATGAAAATGTTGCGTTTGCAATGAGAGTCGTTGGCGCAAAGCCTAAGCTTATCAAAAAGCGCGTTCCCTTCTTCCTTGATGTGGTTGGTTTGGGTCATAAAAGCGATGCTTTTCCCACCCAGCTTTCGGGCGGCGAAAAACAGCGTGTGGCGTTTGCAAGAGCATTGGTAAATAACCCCGATACGATCATAGCCGACGAGCCTACAGGTAACGTTGACGGCGAAATGTCCGAGGGCATTATGGAGCTTTTGCTTCGTATCAATAAGCTTGGCAAAACCGTTATTGTTATCACCCACGATATGTCGATCGTTGAATCCTATAAAAAACGTATCATCCGAATCGAAAACGGTAAGCTTGTTGCCGATATCAAGCCTCAAGGCTATGCTCCCGTTCCTCCGTTCAATGCTTCTCAGGAAGAAAAAGGAGGGGACAAGGAATGAAACTGAGAACAATATTTTACAATATTGCTCAGGGCTTTAAGGGGGTCTTCCGCCACAGAGTTATGACAACGGCATCCATGCTGGTTTTGATTGCCTGCATGATACTTGTGGGAACCTTCTATCTGGTCATCGATACCATCGACCGCAATTTTAATGCTATCGATAATCTTAATGTTATCGAAATAATGCTTGATAAGGATTACCAGGAACCCGAAATCAAGGAAATTGCCGATAAGCTTGCCCGGATATGCAATGATTCTCCTATAATCGATTGGACAAAGACCGATTGGGTGGACGGCGAGACTGTTCCCCAATATGATAATTTTAAATATGTTTCTGCCGATGAGCATTTGAAAATGATGGCGGAAATGTATCCCGACGAGGATTGGTTCAACGATATCCTTGAATACGACAGCCATTACGGCAATCAAGGTGATGCAGGTGATTATAACGATACCGTTCAGGACAATCCTCTCAGAGCAAGCTTCAGAATAACCTTTATTAACCTTTCGGATTTTGACGAGGTTACCAAGGTAAAGAACCAAATCGACGAAATTACCATAGTTAAGGTTACCGAGCATACCGACCCTATCACATTGGAAACAACCGAGACCAAGGTTGAGCAGGACGCTGTGAAAACCGAGGATATCAAGGACAATATCGAGCTTTACGGCAATGTAATGGATATTAAAAATACCCTTTATCTTGCGGGCTTGTGGCTTTTGGGTATCTTTTTGCTCATAGCCTTGTTTGTTATTATGAATACGATCAAGCTTGGTGTTGCGGCAAGAGAAAACGAAATTAAGTTTATGCGCTTGGTTGGCGCAACAAAGAGCTTTATTCGTATGCCCTTTATGGTTGAAGGCGCGATAATCGGTCTTTTCTCTGCGGCAATATCCTATGGTATCCAATATTATTTGTATGAATATCTGTTCAAGGATATAATCTCCTCTGCTACAGGCACAACAGGAGGAATTATCTCCGCGCCCTTCTCTGAATATGCCCTTATTGTGGCGGTTGGCTTTGTTGCAATCGGGCTTTTTGCGGGCATCGTTGCTTCGGGTATTTCCATGAGAAAATACCTCAAAGCTTGATTCATCCATGGAGCAGAACTAATGAAGAAAAATCTTAAAAAATTCCTTGTGCTGTTTCTTGTTTTCGGTCTTCTGGTCAGCGGAACCCTTTCCTTTGCGGAAGCGAGAACCATCGAGGAAATCGAAGCCGATATCGGCAGCTATGAGGACCTTCTCGATAAATACGATTCCGATATTTCAAAATTCCAAAGCCTGCTTTATGAATTAAGCAATGAGCTTTCGGATATTTCGGGAAATATCAATGAATTGAAAAACCAAACGGGTCAAACGACCGAGCTTTTGATGCAATACCAAGCCGAGATCGAAGCATTAGAGCTTCAGATCGATGCCAATACCTTGATTTTGGAATCCTATGAGTTTAAGCGTTCCAACCTTATGGCTGAAATGGCTGGTGTTAAATCCGACTATGAATATCGTGTTTCCATGTATAAAAAGCTTATGCAATTCATATATGAAAACAGCGATACCAATTCCTTCGAGCTTCTCTTTTCCTCTAAGAATATTTCGGAATATCTCACAAGACGTGATAATTTCAATGATATAATGAATGCCGCCAACCAGCTTATTAAGGAAATTCAGGCATCAATGGCGGATATGGAGGAATTGGACGCAGAATATGCCGAGGCTCAATCAAAATATGACAGCCACCTTATTCAGCTCAACCAATCTAAGCTTGACAGAGAAAACCGTGTCAAAGAATTTGAGACAACAGCAGAACGTCTCGGTCTTAATATAGAAGAACTTAATTCTGAATACAGCAGCAAAAATACCAAGGTAAGTGAAATACGTAATCAGCTTAATACTCTTAAAAGCGAGCGTACCAATATCGAAAGCATTCTCGAGGAATTGGAAGCCGAGCTTGAGGCGGCAATGCTTCCCGATGTTTCCAACCAAGGCTATATCTGGCCTGTTAAGAACTGCTATTATGTTATGACAAGCTATTTCGGCTGGCGAAGCGACCCCTTCACAGGCGAAACAAAATACCATAACGGTCACGATATCGCTTGCGCAAGAGGAACTCCCGTTCTTGCCGCAAAGGGCGGTATAGTTACAATGGCAACCGAATTCGGCGGCTACGGTAACTGTGTGATAATCTATCACGGCAACGGTATTTCCACACTTTATGCCCATTTGGATTGGGGAAATAGCTGGTATAATACCTTTGAGGTTAAGGTCGGAGACCTTGTTCAAACAGGCGACGTTATCGCCCATGTCGGTACATCCGGTCGTTCCACAGGCTACCATCTCCATTTCGGTGTTCTTGCAGGAAGCAGCTCATCGGGCTTCAGCGGTTATTATGATGACCCCGATTATTATTTGCCCGAATATTATTCCTCGGGATATTGTTAATTAAAGAAGTGTTTTAATGTTTAAGAAAAGAATAACCCCTTTCGCTTGCGTGATTTCTGCGCTTATCGCCTGCGGTGTGACATTTGTTGGCGTTCATTCCTATGATTCGGTTAAATATAAGGCAGAATTGGATGAATACCGCAGAACTACAGCAATAGTTTCCGATTATAAGGAATTGCTTTCTGCCGTTGGAGTAAATGAGCAGGATAAATATACCAAGCTGTCTCAGATCATCCAAATGATTGAGGATAGTTCGATCCGCGATTATGACAGCCAATTACTTTGGGATAATATCTATCGCTCTCTTATAACTTCTCTGGGAGATGATTACGGTCAATATTTAACAGCAGATGAATTTAACAGCCTTACCGATTCATCCGACGGAGAATTTGTTGGTATAGGTGTTCATGCAGTTCGGGATATTGATACAAACGGTGTTTATATTTTCGGAGTAATGCCCGATTCCCCTGCGGAAAAGGCAGGTATCAAAAACGGCGATATAATAGTTTCTGTTGAGGGTATTGACGCATCTGAGGACAACTATTATACAATGCTTGAGAAGATTCGGGGAGAAGTGGGAAGCGATGTTTCCTTTACAGTCCTCCGTGGTGATGAAAAACTTGATTTCAAGGTCACCCGTGCCGATGTTGCAAGCGAAAATGTAATTTATGAAAAGCTTTCGGACAATGTGGCTTATATCCGCATACTTTCCTTTGCAGACGAAACTGTTTCTGAGGAATTTACCCGAAAGATAGCTCTTGCTCAAAGCGAGGGCTGTGATGAATTTCTCTTTGATGTGAGAAATAATTCGGGCGGTTATCTTAATGAGATATGCGATGTTCTGGATATTTTACTGCCTGAAGGACCAATAATCAATATTGTGGACAGCAAGGGTAATACAAAGGTTGAATATTCCGATGCCAATTGTATAAACGGAAAAATGGTTGTTTTGTGTAACGGTTCGACAGCTTCTGCCGCCGAGCTTTTCACCGCGGCATTAATGGATTATGACCTTGCCCTGACCGTTGGTACAAAAACCTTCGGTAAGGGTACCATGCAAACTACCTCTGTCCTTCCCGACGGAAGCGCTGTTAAGGTTTCCACAGCATTTTATAATCCGCCCAATAACCAAAGCTATGACGGTGTGGGAATAACACCGAATTACGAAATTCAATTGCCGGAAGAATGGCAGGGCAAATTCTATCAAATGCCTAAATCAGAGGATACCCAATTGCAAAAAGCATTGGAGCTTCTTAAATCGGCAGAATAAAAAATAATAAAAATTGTAAACTATTTTCTATATAACAAGGGAGAAAAACAAAAATGGCAAAGCAGATTATCGTTTCCAACGAAGGATTGAGAAAGCTTCAACAGGAGCTTGAACATCTTAAAACAGTAAAAAGAAGAGAAGTTGCCCAGGCTATCCAAAAGGCAAGAGCTTACGGTGACCTTTCGGAAAACAGCGAATACGATGAAGCAAAAAATGAACAGGCTGAGATCGAAGGTAAAATTGCTCACCTGGAGGAAACTCTTGAAAACGCAATCGTTCTCGACGATGCTGAGCTTGGCACAGATAAAGTAAACGTTGGTAACAAGGTTAAGGTTCACAATATCGATACAGACGAGGATTGTGAATATAAGATAGTTTCTACAACCGAAGCTGATCCTATTATGGGACTCATCTCCGACGACAGCCCTCTTGGCAAAACCCTTCTCGGTCAGCGCAAGGGCGACAGCATCAATGTTGAAACTCCCATGGGTATTGTTAAATACACCATAACCGATATTTCTAAGTAATTTTATTCAAAGGTAGTAAAAAAATGAGCGAACAAATCAAGAATAATGCTCCCGAACAGGAAGTTAATCTTGGGGATCTTCTTGCCGTGCGCCGCCAAAAGCTGAGCGACCTTCAAGCAGAAGGAAAAGACCCATTTGTAATAACAAAATATGATGTTACCCACCATAGCGCGGAGATCAAATCCGCTTATGACGAATTGGAGGGCAAGGAGGTTTCCGTTGCAGGCAGACTTATGTCCAAGCGAATCATGGGCAAAGCTTCCTTCTGTAATGTTCAAGACCTTCAGGGCGGCATCCAATGCTATGTTGCAAGAGATAATGTGGGTGTTGAGGAATACCAGGGCTTTAAAAAGTTCGATATCGGTGATATCGTTGGTATCAAGGGTACCGTTTTCAAAACAAAGACCGGGGAGATATCTATCCACGTTACCAAAATAACCCTTCTTACCAAAAGTCTCCAGATACTTCCCGAAAAGTTTCATGGCTTGACAAATACCGACACAAGATACCGTCAGCGCTATGTTGACCTTATTATGAATGCCGAGGTAAAGGATACCTTTATTAAGCGTTCCAAGATAATCAGCTCTATCCGCCGTTATCTTGACGGTCAGGGCTTCCTTGAGGTTGAAACACCCATGCTTGTTTCCAATGCGGGCGGTGCTGCTGCAAGACCCTTTGAAACCCATTTTAATGCTCTTAATGAGGATCTTAAGCTTCGTATTTCCTTGGAGCTTTATCTTAAGAGATTGATAGTAGGCGGCTTGGAAAGAGTTTATGAGATCGGCAGAGTTTTCCGTAATGAAGGACTTGACACCCGTCACAACCCCGAATTTACTCTTATGGAGCTTTATCAGGCATACACAGATTATCACGGTATGATGGACCGGGTATGGATATGACGTGGTTTGTGCTGGCAGCTCTGGTTTGCGTC
>CAZYRT010000022.1:285-24918 GCA_964650045.1 uncultured Ruminococcus sp. | reverse complement strand
GACGTGCATGGCTTGTACCGAGAAGGTATTCCTCGTAAATTGCGCCTGCCTTCATGGTAGGAATGATATAGTCATCAACATATTCATCGGTAAGGTCGAGAACATAAAGCTTGGATGCGCCTGTTTTGATAGCCTTTTCTTCAAGACCATCAAGCTCATCTGCCTGACCTACGTTACCTGCAACAGCGATAACCTCACAATTGTTATAATTTTCCTTAAGCCACGGAATAATAATAGAGGTGTCAAGACCGCCCGAGTAAGCAAGAACGACCTTTTTGATGTTTTCTTTGTTCATTTCAAAACTCCTAAATGTATGTTTTTTCATTTTGCATTTGCATTATAATCCCCAAACAGCCAAATGTCAATAGCAATAATGATAAAATATTCAATTTTTTCACTTTTTTATTGTTAATTTGTGCATATTCCTTTGAATAGAATGCATAAAAATGCACTTTATACATTATTTCATGCATAAAATGCAGATTACAGCTTTCACAAACAATAAAAACACCCGTTATGTACAAAATATCATTTGCACACAACGGGCTTTACTATTATTCTGCTATTGAAAATGTCTTTTTAATTGTTTTATCGTTGAAGCTTATGAATTCTTTTACTTCAACCTCGATGTCTGTTGTAATATCATTCAACACATAAGCGACCTCAACATCAAGGCTGGTGCCTTTTTTAATTTTCTTACTCTGGTTATCCGAGCTATAGGAAACATTATCGTTTAGGAAAATCGCAGTATTTAATCCCACTCCATCCTGATACACATTGTCCTCGACAGCAATGGAAAAGCTGGTGGCATCATCGTCACTGACGTTTGTAAAAATGTATTTAACTATTACAACGTCCTTGCCCGAGTAATCCTTTGCCAAACGGCAACTGTCGATCACAACAGAATAATCGCCCAAACGTGTATTGTCCTCAGAAACTTCAGAGCTCGACGAACTGTTTGCGTTTCCGTCGCCTTGGTCTGCTACAGAAGATGATACATTAGCACTTCCGCTGCCTTGGTCTACGGCGCTTGTTTCGGATTCTCCGCTAGCTATCGCGAAAACAGAAAATGCCAACACAAGCAAGACTGCTAAAATCAAATTGGTTTTCTTCATTTTGTTTTCTCCTTTTTGTTAATAATATAAGTAATTACACTTGATACAAGGTACATCGCAATATCCCAAACGTCCCCCGTTCCGCTAACCATTCCCAAATATTGCAACGATTCCCATGCCGTTCCGCAGACTAAGGCACAGATAACGCATATTATCACGTCCCGTCCCTTTGGCTCAAAAATCGCGGCAAAGCCCAAATTAAGGGCAAAACCCCAAAGAAAATCGGGAAAATAATATTTAAGAAAGTCAAAGGAATAGGGCTGTAACAGCCCGCGAAGATAATCAACCGTATTGCCGTCAAACAGCATTGAAATATATGTATTGGGGCGGAAAAACACATATAACACAAACCCCGACAGCAACGATAATATACAAAGCAAACCGTTAAACGAACGTTTCGACATATTTTTCTCCTTGTTCATTCATATTATAGTCATAATTATGACTATTGTCAATATAAAATTTCGCCTTTATTCTATACATACAGTAAAAAGGCGGTGGAGCTGTTGATTAGTTACAGACCTTTTTGGAAAACCTTAAAGGACAAAAATATCACAACATATATGCTTATTAACAAATACAATATCAGTAGCGCAACAATTGACCGAATGAAAAAAGGCAACGGCATCAGCACGATGAAGATAGATGATTTCTGCCGAATTTTGGATTGTGAAGTGTCAGATATAATCGAATATATAAAAGAAACGGCTGAGTAACACAAATACTCAGCCGTTCTTTGTAGGAGCTTGTTTTAAAATTTGCCACCGCCGCCGCGATAGGAACGCCCAGAGGGGCCTCGTGAAGACCCCCGAGAGGAACCATGGGAGCCATGGGAAGGATTATTGTTTCTCGGACGTGCCACACGGGTCACATTGGAATAAAGGAAGCTGTCGCGGTTTGCTTTAAGACGGAAGCTGTTTTTACGGAGATACTGACGAGCATAGGTCTGTTTTTCAACAGATTTAAGCTTACCCTTCATAATTCCCGTTGCAATGAAAGCAACGATAAATCCGATTATTGCCCAGAAAATAAGCTTACCGAAGAATCCGAAAGGCTCTTTGTAATTTATCGTGCCGGGAAATTCCGATTCCTTTTCAACATCCCAGCCGCTGTAATGGATATAATCCTCTGCTTCTTCGGCAAAAGACTCAAAAGCTTCGAAATAATAGCCTTCCGAAAGGTAATCTAAAAAGTAATCGGACATATAATCCGCAGAGGGCAAAATATCGGCGCCTTCAAAATGGAGATACCAATCGCGGTATTCCATTGACACAAGGAAAAGAACACCCGAATTGGATTCGCCGTAACCGTAGTCGCCATCCAGATAGGCGTCTGCCGCATATTCATCAACATCCTTGTTTCCCAAGGAATCCACGGTGATGATAACAATGTCATATTGATATTCTTCGCTTATTCTGTTGATAAGGGAAAGAAGCTTCTGCTCCTCGTAAGGCTTCAAAAGGTCGGCGCCGTCGGACAAGCGAGGTGATTTTGCCGAAGCAGTTATCCCCGTTACAGAGAAGCAAAGAAGGATCACTGCAAGAATGAAAGCTGATAACTTTTTCAAACTTTTACCTCCTTACAGCAACCATGTTATAAAGCTCAAAAGCATACCTGCGGCAGTAACGCCGCCTGCAATGCCGAAAAGCCATTTTCTGTAAATGCTCTTATCCATGGGAAGGTCGCCCACGAATTTACCTGTCTGACCGTTCATGGCAAAGGTATATTTTTTACCGTTCCATGTGGTGTTCAACAGCCAAACGGGGAACAAGGCATATTTCGCCTTACCGTTTTCCAATCTTACCTTCACAGATTCGGTTATAACAGTTGAATATCCGTTAACGGTTGCGCGCAGAGATTCTTCTGCAGTTTTTCTGACTCTTTCGTTCGCCCGTTCAACAGAATCATCCGCGTTCACATCGTATTTATCGGCAAGATAGCCTGCGAGATATGCTGTTTGAAAATCAACAGCCTGAGAAAAATCAAAGGGTTCGATAGATTCCATCAAATCGTCAGCCATTTTTTTGGAGCCGTCAACAGGTATTTTATCAAATCCCAAATCAGCCGATCTTGTGATAGAATAATAGCTTGTTTTGGTGTAGATGTAATTGGAATCAGACCATGTATTGATCTTCGTTCCGCGGTAACGTGCATCTGCATCTGCATCTGCATCGAAAAGCCAAAAAGGAACATAAACCCCTTTTATTTCATCTATGTGATTTTGATCCTTGAAAATTTTCGGCAGGAGTCTTTTGCCCTCAAGATGCTTCATCAATCCGGCTTTCGCCGCCTTTTTGTCAAGCTTAAAGGGAATAACATAATCAGGCTTTAATTCGCCTGCAAACTGCCCCTTCATTACAACAGGGTTATCGCAATAAGGACATTTTGAAGCACCGAGAGTTTCGTCACCGATTATCTCACCGCCGCAGGAATTACAGATATAAACTCTGATTCCGTCAGCTTCGCCTTCCTGCCATTCTCCGCCCGAAGCGGATTGCCACTCCAGCTTTTCCTCGCCCTCACTATGAAGGTCTTCGTCATAAGCTTTCAATTGCTCCATTTCAAATTCGGTGTCGCAATAGGGACACTTCATTTTCTGGCTTTTGCTGTCAAAGGATATGGCACCACCGCAACACGGACATTTGTATTCATTTAATTCTGCCATTTATATCGCACCCCTTTAAGGAAGAAGATTCTCGGAAAAAATCATTACATTTTGTTTCCGCAATCGGGACAGAATTTAGGAGGATTTGCAAGATCATCGGGAGTATAACCGCAGTTTGCACATTTAGACGCGGGCTTCTTATTTCCGCAATTAGGGCAGAAATTACCCTTATTTTGAGACCCGCATAAGCATACCCAGCCGTCCTCAGGCTTTTTGCCTCCGCAATTATGACAGAAATTGCCATTGTTTTGGGTTCCGCAAGAGCATACCCAGCCCTCTGCGTTCTGTGCAGGAGCAGAAGCCTGAGGCTTTTGAGCTTGCTGCTGTTGACCCATGGCAAAAAGATTCTGAGCATTCATGCCCCCTGCCATTTGAGCCATATTCATACCCATAAAGCCCATCATCGCGCCCGAATCATTTTCAGCCGCAGCCTTCATAGCCTCGCCCTGAGCCTTTGTAAGATGAGCCGCCGCCATAGTAGGATCACGCATGATTGCAGTCATCTGTGCTTGCTTGATCATTTCCGCATCATCATCGGGGAGAGTTACCGAACCGAAGGCAACGCTGACAACCTCCAAGCCTCTCTTTGCGCCCCATTCCGAGGAAAGCTCGTTATTCATAGCCTCCTCAACCTCGGCATTATGGGCAACAAGTGCGCTGGGGCGTATCTCCAATGCGCTCAATCTACCCAAAGCAGGCTGAAGAGCGCTTATAAACTCGGTTTTTAGCTGAGTTTCGATTTTGTCCCGGGTAAAGGAGCCTTGGAAATTACCGCAGACATTAGTATAGAAAAGCAGAGGATTGGCTATCTTATAGGAATAAACACCCGAACAACGTACCGAAACATCGATATCCAAGCCGATTTTACTGTCAACAACACGGAAAGGAACAGGATTTGGTGTTCCGAATTTGTTATCCATTAATTCCTTTGTGTTAAAATAATAAACTCTTTGATCCTTGGGTATTTCTCCGCCGAAGGCAAAACGCTTGCCCATTGTTTTAAAGGTTTCGATAATGTTTTTACCAAGCTTGCCGGAAAAGATGCTGGGTTCTGTGGACGTGTCATACTTATATTCTCCGGGTTCGGCGCAAACCTCCACGATCTTGCCCTGCTCAACGATCATCATACATTGACCGTCTGCAACTGTTACAATAGAGCCGTTGGAAATAACGTTGTCATCTCCCATGTTGTTGCCCTTGGCATTTTTCTTTGTACCTCTTACCGCAAGCGTCTCGTTATCGAGAGAATTGCAATAGAAATATTCCTCAAATTGATCTGCAACTGCAGTAGAAACAGAATCCTTAAGTGTATTAACTAAAACCTTAATAAGTCCCATGAAAAGACCTCCTGAATTTTTATTATAATTTACCCCGCAAATCAAAAACGGCGCAGTACATCCCTTTGATGTAATACGCCGTATTTTTATTCAAAATATTTCAATAATTTCCGGCGCAGTTCGGTAACGCTTTGAGCAGGTTCAATTCCGCACAGCTCAACCAATTTTTCCCGGGAAGTATACCCGTATCCTACGGGTATAAATTCAATATTGCAGTTTTTTGCCACATTGATATCAGCAGAGCCGTCTCCCACAAACAAGGCTTCCTCAGGTGAAACACCAAGCTGGCCGAGAATTTGAAAAGTTACCTCGGGGTTGGGCTTTCTGTCGGTATCGCAACGAACTCCTCTTGTAACAGTAACAATGTCACCGAAATAATGCTTTATCATAGGAACCGCACATTTATCGTCCTTGTTTGTGACCACAGCGGTAGCGATTCCTTTAGAGGTAAGCTCCTGCAAAAGCTCGGTTATTCCTTCATAAGGCTTTGTTTGATCAAACATCCCCTTTTCGTATTCAACACGAAAACGTTCGCGAACCTTCAAACAAAGGTCATCATTATCCCAAACATCAAGAGCGCGGCGCATGAGCATCAAGGAACCGTTGCCTAAAAAGCTCGTTACCTCAGCTACAGTACGCTTGTTATAACCAAAAGCCTCCAAAGCGCGGTTCAGCGCGGCGGCAATATCGTCAATAGTATCAATTATCGTACCGTCAAGGTCGAAAACAACAGCCTTTTTCTTAGCCGACAACATTTTCAAGGTAATCGGAAATATCCTTAACAGTCTTCAAACCGTTAACGTCATCGGGAATAGTTATATTCATCTCATCTTCAAGTGTCATAAGCATTTCAACGATATCAAGGCTGTCTGCACCGAGATCCTCAATAATAGCGGCATTGTCGGCAATATCTGCAGCATTGATTCTCAATTGCTTTGCAATAACTGTTTTTACTCTTTCGATCATCATAAATTATAGTCCTTTCAATTTGCCCGTTGGCATAGTAGTTTATCATATAATAAACCATTCGAACGAAAAATACAAGTATTTTCCAAAAATGTTTTTAATTTTTTAAATATTTTGTTGTTTCTTTTGGGGGCATTTCGGTTGACGAAATTAAAATTGTATGGTAAGATATACTGATTATATTGAATTATATTGGAGTATTATAATTACTTTTATGTTAATTTTGGGAATAGACCCCGGTCTGGCAACCATAGGCTTCGGTTTTGTTTTAAAAAACGGCGACAAATACAGAGCTGTAGAATACGGCGCAATAACTACTGCGCCAAAGCAAATGATAGAAAACCGTCTTAACGAAATATATGACGGAATGATAGAATTGCTTCAGCGGTATAAGCCCGATTGTATGGCGATTGAAGAGCTGTTTTTCAACAGCAATACAACAACGGCAATCGATGTTGCAATGGCAAGAGGTGTTATATTGCTCGCCGCAAGAAAATGCAATGTTGATATCTATGAATATACCCCTCTGGAGGTAAAGAGCGCTGTTGTTGGCTATGGCAGAGCCGAAAAACAACAGGTGCAATATATGGTTAGGCTTATGTTGGGACTAAAGGAAACTCCAAAGCCCGACGACACAGCAGATGCTTTGGCATTAGCTATATGCCATGGAAACAGAATGGCAAATTACAGATAAGGAGAAGCAGGATATGATACATTTTGTGAACGGTACATTAGCCCAGTTAAACGGTGATTTTGCTGTTGTTGAATGCGGCGGTGTAGGATTGAAGCTTGGAATATCCTCATCAACAGGCTCAAAGCTTTCCTCCTATTACGGTAAAAAGGTGCTTCTCTATACATATATGGCGGTAAGCGAGGACAATATCTCTCTTTACGGTTTTTTTGAAGAGGATGAATTGAATCTGTTTGTCCGTCTCATATCTGTTTCGGGTATCGGACCTAAAGCAGGAATGTCGATTTTAGGCACATTAACAGTCGACGGATTAAGAAGCGCAATCGCCAACAATGACCCGAAAACAATTGCTCAGGCTCCCGGTGTTGGCTTAAAAACTGCCCAAAAGCTTATTATAGAGCTAAAGGACAAAATCGGAGCAGGGGAGGCTCAGCTTGTGCCCTCTGCTTCTCAGGATAACGAAAAGGTTATGCAGGTCATCGATGCTCTCACAGTATACGGTTTTCCCAGAGCTAAAATTATCGATATCATGAAAAAGATTGATACATCTCTTCCTCTTGAAGAGCTTATCGCCCAAACATTAAGAATACTCGGAGAGGGGGTAAAATAATAAATGCCTATTAATTCAAAAATTCCCGATTATTCCGAGGATTTCGATTTTGAAAGCAGAATAACGGGAGCAGAATTTTCCGCCGAGGATGTAGAATCGGAATTTTCTCTCCGTCCCAAAACCTTGTCGGAATATGTGGGACAGCAAAAAGTTAAGGACAATCTTTCGGTATTCATAAAGGCGGCTGCTCAAAGAAACGAAAGTCTGGACCATGTTTTGTTCCACGGGCCTCCCGGTTTGGGCAAAACCACCCTTTCATGTATTATAGCAAGCGAGCTTGGTGTTAACCTTAAAATAACAAGCGGACCAGCAATTGAAAAGGGCGATCTTGCGGCATTACTTACAACACTTGAACGAAACGATATCCTTTTTATAGACGAGATACACCGTCTTCCCCGTCAGGTAGAGGAGGTTCTCTATTCTGCAATGGAGGATTTTGCCCTTGACATGATGATGGGAAAGGGTCCCTCTGCAAGGTCCATCAGAATCCCTCTCAAGCCCTTCACGCTTATCGGCGCTACCACAAGATCAGGTCAGCTTTCCTCACCTCTCAGAGACAGATTCGGAATGCTGTTCCGTCTTGAATTATATTCTCCCGAGGATCTTTCTCTCATTGTGACCCGTTCCGCAAAAATTCTCGGATTCCCCATAACAGCCGACGGTGCTTATGAAATCGCCCTTCGTTCCCGAGGAACCCCCCGTATTGCAAACCGATTCTTGAAAAGAGTCAGAGATTTTGCAATGGTTCAGGGAACAGGTGTAATTGATTTTGATATAACAAGAACTGCATTGAATGCTTTAGAGGTTGACGGATTGGGGCTTGATTCTATTGACAGAAGAATGCTCACCGCAATAATCAAGCATTTCGGCGGCGGTCCTGTTGGACTGGAGACCTTGGCGGCAGTTATAGGTGAAGAACCTATAACCTTGGAGGATGTTTATGAGCCTTATTTGTTGCAATTGGGCTTTATTAACCGCACCCCAAGAGGAAGATGCGCCACAGCAGGCGCCTACCGCCATTTAGGATTAGAGATTCCGGCAAATATGACCGAGCAAATGACCTTTAGCGATAATTTTACGGAGTAAAGAAATATGTATATTGCTGATAATTGGCAGGATTATAGATTGATTGACGCCGAAGGCGGCGAAAGATTGGAAAAATGGGGTGATTACACTCTTATCCGTCCCGACCCTCAGGTTATTTGGAAGGGTGAACGAGACCACCGCGGTTGGAAAAAAGCCGAGGGTATCTATCGACGTTCCCGTTCGGGAGGAGGAGAATGGATAAAGAAGGAAACTCCCGACCAATGGATCATTTCTTACGGCGACTTGAAATTCGAAATATCTCCCATGGGCTTTAAACACACAGGGCTTTTTCCCGAGCAAGCCGCAAACTGGGATTGGTTTACCAAGCTTATAAAAGAATGCGGAAGAGAGATAAAGCTCTTGAACCTTTTCGCTTATACAGGGGGAGCAAGCGTTGCCGCCGCAAAAGCAGGCGCATTTGTCTGCCATGTTGATGCATCCAAGAGAATCGTCGGAATGGCAAAAAGAAATGCCGAGCTGTCATCCATTCCCAACGACAGAATAAGATATATAGTTGACGATTGCTTTAAATTTGTAGCAAGAGAGATTCGCAGAGGCAACAAATACGATGCCGTTATTCTTGACCCTCCTTCATTCGGAAGAGGTCCCAACGGAGAGAAATGGATAATCGAGGAAAGTCTTGACGAATTTGTAGAATTAGTTTGTCAGGTTCTTTCGGATAATCCTTTGTTTGTATTGCTTAATTCCTATACAACAGGTCTTTCCGCCGCTACAAACGGATATGTTTTAAGAAAGCATACCAAGAAATTCGGCGGTAAGGTTGAAAGCGATGAATTGGGTATCCCTGTTGAAATAGGCGGCGGAATACTTCCCTGCGGTGCCGCTTCAAGATGGACACCTTGAAATCAGAACACATTATCACCAATCCATAAATCACGGAGTTTATAAATGTCTTTTATTTCGGCTAAAGGGTTGGAATTTTCATATTCCCCCGAAGAACCAAAGGTTTTAAACGGAATAGATCTGGATATTGAAAAAGGCAGTTATGTTGCCATATTGGGACACAACGGCTGCGGCAAAAGCACCCTTGCAAAGCTTCTTTGCGGTATTCTTCTGCCTAATGAAGGTGTCGTCCTTGTTGACGGCATTTCCACAGCAGACGAGGAAAATACCTTTGAAATACGCAAAAAATGCGGAATGGTGTTTCAAAATCCCGATAACCAGCTTGTAGCAAGCGTTGTTGAAGAGGATATTGCCTTTGCCCCCGAAAATTTAGGTCTGCCGAGAGAAGAAATACGCAAAAGAGTTGACATGGCATTGGAAACTGTGGATATGACAGCCTATGCCAAGCACGCCACTTATAAATTATCCGGCGGTCAAAAACAACGTATTGCAATCGCAGGAATATTGGCAATGCGCCCCGATTGTATCGTTTTTGATGAAGCTACGGCTATGCTTGACCCTTCGGGACGCAAGGAAATTGTAGCCGCCATGAAGCGACTTAATAAGGAATTTGGATTAACCGTGGTGACTATAACTCACTATATGAACGAGGCTATCGAAGCCGACCGTATAATCGTTATGAACCAAGGTGAAATAATCGGAGACGGAAAGCCCGATGAGATTTTCACCGAAGTTGAAAAGCTTCAATCAGTTTCTCTTTCGGTTCCTCAGGTAACCGAGTTGTTATATCTTCTTGAACAGGACGGATATAAGCTTCCCAGAGGTGTTCTCCATGCAATGGATGCCGCTGATGAGATCGAAAGTTTTCTCGGAGGCATGAAAAAATGAATGCTATTGAACTGAAAAATGTCAGCGTCATTTACGGAGAAGGAACACCCTTCCGTAAAGCCGCATTAAATAATATATCCACCGCTTTCCCAAAAGGAAAAATAACCGGAATGATAGGTCATACCGGAAGCGGAAAAAGTACCCTTGCTTCCCTCTTAAATGGCTTGAATAAGCCGACGAAAGGTCAAATTTTATTAAACGGCGAGGATATTTGGGCAAAGCCTAAGGAAATGGTAAAAATAAGAAGCAGAGTGGGGTTGGTTTTCCAATATCCCGAATATCAGCTTTTTGATGAAACCGTCGAAGCGGATATTGCTTTCGGTCCGAGAAATATCGGCCTTTCCGAGGATAAGATCAAGGAAAGAGTTAAGCTTGCCGCAGAATTTTGCGGTTTGAGCAAGCGGGATTTAAAGCGTTCTCCTTTTGAGCTTTCGGGAGGACAAAAAAGAAGAGCCGCTATTGCAGGTGTTTTGGCGATGCGTCCCGAGGTTTTGGTTTTAGACGAGCCTGCGGCAGGATTAGACCCAAAAGGCAGAGAAGAAATTCTCGGCGGTTTAACAGAATATAAAAACACCTACGGCGCCACCCTTATAATCATCTCTCACAGCATGGAGGATGTTGCAAAATATGCCGATAATATCCTTGTTATAAAAAACGGAGAAATATATATGCAGGGCGGTGTAGAGGAAATATTCATGCAGGCGGAACGGCTTTTTGATGCGAATCTCGATCTCCCTCAGATAACCAAGCTTTTTGTTGAGCTGAAAAAGAGAGGAATCGCCGATTCCACCGATGTTTATACCGTTAAATACGCAAAAAAAGAGATAGAAAAAATTATTAACAAATAAAACAATCTTTGTTTATATTTTTTCTTTAAATTAATCTGTAAATTTATCTGTTAGAAGGAATTGGAATGCTTAAAGATGTAACCTTCGGCCAATATTTTCCGGGCAATTCCCTGCTCCACCGCACCGACCCGAGAATAAAGCTTGTTATATTAATGGCTTTTCTCGTTATTGCGTTGGCGGCAAACAATATCCCTTCTGTATTGGTTTCTGTTGCTTTTACTGTTTTCCTTATATTAAATTCGGGAATAAAGCTTTCGGTTTTGATGAAATCTGTAAAACCTTTGATATTTGTTCTCGTTTTTACGGGAATAATCAATTTGTTCTTTACAACAGCCCAAAGCGAACCCGTTTTTCAATGGCATTTTATAACCGTCTATAAAGAAGGTATCCAAACTGCAGCAACTATGCTTATAAGGCTTTTGTCTTTGGTTTTGGGTACAGGAGTTTTGGTTTCCTTTACCACAAGCCCGTTGGAATTGACCGATGCTATCGAAAGCCTGCTGGGTCCTTTTAAAAAAATCGGTGTCCCCGTTCATGAATTTGCAATGATGATGTCTATTGCATTGCGCTTTATTCCTACATTGATTGAGGAAACCAACAAAATAATTTCTGCTCAAAAGGCGCGCTGTGCCGATTTTGAAAGCGGTAATATATTAAAGCGCGTGAAGGCTTTGATACCCATACTTATACCCTTGTTTGTTTCTGCGGTAAGAAGAGCCGAGGAGCTTGCGGATGCAATGGAATGCCGTTGTTATCACGGAGGCGAGGGCAGAACTAAATTAAAAGTTATGCGCGCCTGCCCAAGAGACTACATTTTTCTCATTATTTCGATAATGATAGCTGTAGGAATATTTTTTGTAGATATAATAAGCTTTTAGGAGGATTTTGCAGATTGAACGGCTATATTTTAAAAATAGCATATAAAGGCACGAATTATTGCGGATGGCAGGTTCAGCCCAATAAGCCTACTGTTCAATCCGCTGTCCAAGCCTCCTGCGAGGCGGTTTTTGGTGTAAAAACCAGCTTGACAGGCTGTAGCCGAACCGATTCGGGAGTTCATGCAAACGGTTTTGTTGCATTAGTTTCGGGAGAATTGCCCGATATTCCCGTTTCCTCCCTTCCCATGGCTTTGAATACCACTCTCCCCAAGGATATTGCGGTTTTGGAGGCAAAAATCGCCCCCGTAGGGTTTCACCCCCGTTATGACGCCAAGGGCAAGGAATATGTTTATTACATAAGAAACAGCAGTCTGAGAAGCCCCTTTGATGAGGATACCGCTTGGCATTTTCAGAGAATTATCAACATGGAAAGAGCCAACGAGCTTTGCTCTCAATTTGTGGGCAAAAAGGATTTCCGCGCTTTTATGGCTACGGGCTCCAAGATAATTGATACCGTTAGAGAAATCAAATATTTTAATGCCGAAAAAAACGGAGATATTATCAAATTCACCGTTGCGGCAGACGGATTTTTATATAACATGGTTCGCATTATGGTTGGCACTGTTGCCGAAAGAGCATCAGGAACAAAAGGCATGGAAATAAGAGATATAATAGATTCCCTTGAACGTAAAAACGCAGGTATAACCGCCCCTGCAAAGGGATTGTTCTTAAATAAAGTATTTTATTAAACGGAAAGGAGACAATGCCATGGGAGCATTTTCGGGCTTTGAGGATAAACGCTCAAGGCGAAACAAAGAGAAAACCCCAACAGTAAGCTCACATTATATAAAGCTTTCTCAAAAGGCTACATTATTACGTTATATTTGCATGGCATTGGTTATCGCCTTTGCTGTTTACTCATTGGCTTTTCATCCCAATGAGATAACAATGGAAAATTTCAGATATATGCTGAAATTCATCAGCTTCAACGAGGATGCAAGCGCTCAGGCAGGAAGCTTTATTGCATTTGACGGTAATGACGGAAACAAGGGCGCGATGTATAAAGGCGATCTGGCGGTCTTAAACGAAAGCGGGCTGACAGTTACAGGCTGGGACGGAGAGGTTATTTTAAGAGAAAGCTTTTCCTTCGCATATCCTAAAATCGATCAAAACGGCATCAACCTTTTCTGCTATGATCTGGGAGGCAAGGAAATTAAGATATTCAATTCCTATTCTCTCCTTAATGAGATATCCTTGGATTACCCCATTCATTGGTTCGCTTCTTCGGAAAGCGGAAGCTTTGCTGTAGCAAGCTCAGCAAAAGGTTACCGTTCCGCTGTGTATATTTACGACAAACAGTTTATTCTTATATATTCCAGCCTTTTCGGTGATAAATATGTTGATTTTGTGGATATTTCATCCGATGGAAAGGAATTTATTGCCGCTTCTCATTATTCCGAAAACGGTAATCTTGTAACACAAATATCCAAATTCCGAGTAGATACCGAAAATGTTTTGGCCGAACACAAATTCATAGGTGAGATACCCTTGGGCATATATTACACAGACGAGGGATATTGTCTTATGACAAGCGATAAAATGAGAATGTTTGATAACAGCGACCAAATAGTTGGTGAAATATCATTTTCGGGAAAAGAGCTTCTTTCGGGAAGAGTTTTCGCTAAAAAAGCACTTATTACCTATGCTTCCGACGGTCTTTCAGGAGGAACCGAGGCTATTGTTTATAGTTTAGACGGAAACGCGGAATACAGTTATCGTTTCGACAGCTCGGTTTCTGATGCGATAATTATTGAAAATACACTTTATGTCCTTTCCCCCGGTCAGTTGGCAATTTTAGATATTGCAACAAGCGAAGCCAAACTATTTTCGGTTCCCACATCCTATTCAGCTTTGGTCAGGGACGGAGAAAAAATAATTTTATTTTCCGAAAGCCAGGCAGAATATTTCAGCGAGGAAACATTTACGCTGAAGGAAGAACAAAAATAAATTCAGTTCAAAAGTTCAGGTTTATATAAACCAAGTTTTCAGAGGTTAGAATGAAAAGACAAATACCAAATATGCTGTCGGTTTTAAGACTGCTTATGATACCCATTTTCGTGGTATGTTACTTTAATGGAGAAAATGCTGTTGCTGCAATTGTTTATGTTCTTGCATGGATAACTGATGCATTAGACGGATATCTTGCCAGACGCAACAATTGGATAACCGACCTCGGCAAAATATTAGACCCTTTGGCAGATAAGCTTATGCAGTTAACCGCCGCAATCTGCTTTACCTGCGACAATAAAATCTTTTTAATTGTGGTAATTCCTCTGCTCATAAAAGAATTCGGAATGCTTTTTGCTGCAGTAAAAATCAAAAAGCAGCGCAACATTGTAGTTGCCGCAAGCTGGTACGGCAAAGTCGCAACTGTTTTGCTGTTTATCTGCGCTTTTACAAGAATATTGGTAAGAACCAGCCCTGTTTTTGATATAATTTTGGCTGTGTTTATGCTTTTCTGTATGCTTTTCTCTTTGATTATGTATTATCTTAAGGATTTCAAGGGAAAATACGATTTAAAGCTTATTAACCGCAAGTGATGAGGTGATTTGTAGAAAATGGAATTAAAGAAATGTTCACGCTGTAATATACGCCCCGCAATAATTTTTGTTCAAAAGAGCGTTGCAGGAAAGATAACCAGCGAAGGCTATTGTATTAAGTGCGCTCAGGAATTGGGCATAAAACCTATTGACGATATCATCAACCAAATGAATATAAGCCCCGAGGAATTAGAAGCTCTCAGCGACGGCATGATGGGCGGAATGGTACCCATGGACGATGACGGGGACGATGAAGGAAGAGCGCCCTCTATTGATATCAACTCCTTTTTCGGAAACAACAAGCCTGCCGAAAGCAAGCCCCAAGAGGGAGAAGGAAAGCAGGAACAAAAGAATGCCCCTAATAACAAGGGCAGAAGAGGAACGAGCTATCTTCGTGATTTTTGCCTTTGCCTTACTCAGCGCGCAAGAGACGGAAAGCTTGATAATATCGTCGGCAGAGACAGTGAGCTTGAAAGAGTTATACAGATATTAACAAGAAGACAGAAAAACAATCCCTGTTTAATAGGTGAACCCGGTGTTGGTAAAACTGCTGTAGCCGAGGCTTTGGCACAGAAGATAGCCAAGGGAGATGTTCCCTATAAGCTCAAGAACAAGGAAGTTTATCTTGTTGACATGACAGCCATTGTTGCGGGCACCCAATTCCGCGGTCAATTTGAAAACCGCATGAGAGGTCTTATCGAAGAGACCAAAAAGGCAGGCAATGCTATTTTGGTTATCGATGAAGTCCATGCGATCGTGGGTGCAGGCAATGCCGAAGGCGGTATGAATGCGGCAAATATTCTTAAGCCTGCTCTTTCCAGAGGAGAGATCCAATTGATAGGCGCTACAACATTAAAGGAATACCGCCAATATATCGAAAAGGATGCCGCCTTGGAAAGGCGTTTCCAGCCTGTCATGATAGGAGAACCTTCTATCGAAGACAGTATAAAGATACTTGCAGGTATAAAGAAATATTACGAAAGTCATCACGGCATAAAAATACCCGATTATCTCCTCCGCAGAATGGTCACTCTTTCGGAAAGATATATAACCGACCGTTTCCTTCCCGACAAGGCTATCGACCTTATGGACGAGGCTTGCTCTCACATGGCAATGCATTCTCCCATAATCAATGAAATCGCCTTGGTTGGCGATGAATTGAAGAGGCAGAGAGATGAATTGGCATCCTTGGAGGGAAAGGAAACTCCCGAGGAAGAGGATTACCGCAGAATAGCTGATTTGAAAACTGCTATACTCCAAAAGGAAGCAAGATTCAATGAGCTTTCCTCGGAAAGAGACAATCTTGAATTAAGCGATGCAGAGATCGCAAGAGTTATTGAGGTTTGGACAGGTATTCCTGCCACAAATGTAAGCGAAAACGAATTTGTTAAAATAGAACGTCTTGAGGACGAGATAAAGAAAAGAATCATCGGTCAGGACGAGGCTGTCACATCTGTTGCAAAGGCAATCAAGCGCTCCCGTGCAGGAATCTCATATAAGAAAAAACCTGTTTCCTTCATTTTCGCAGGTAGCACAGGTGTGGGCAAAACCGAATTGGTAAAGGTTTTGGCAAGATATCTTTTCGATTCACCCGAAGCTTTGATACGTCTCGATATGAGCGAATTTATGGAAAAGCATTCGGTTTCCAGAATTATCGGCTCGCCTCCCGGATATGTAGGCTATGACGATGCAGGTCAATTGACCGAAAAAATAAGAAGAAAGCCTTATACTGTAGTTCTTTTTGATGAAATAGAAAAAGCTCATCCGGATGTTATGAATATTCTGCTTCAGATTTTGGATGACGGCAGAATCACCGATGCCCACGGCAAGGAAGTTAATTTCGAGAATACGGTTATCATAATGACCACAAACGCAGGCAGCAGCGAAAGCTCCTCTATCGCAGGCTTTGGCGACAGCGTAAAGGAAAATGACCGTTCCAAGGTTATGAAGGCATTGGAAGGCTTCTTGCGTCCCGAATTTATCAACAGAGTTGATGAAATCGTGGTGTTCAACCGTCTGGGCAAGGAGAATTTCAAGGCTATCTGCCGAATCATGCTTGGCGATCTTCAAGGTGTACTTGCCGAAAAGGATATGCTTCTTGATTACAGCAACTCTCTTGTGGAATATCTTGCCGAAAAGGGCTATTCGGATAAATACGGCGCGCGTAACCTTCGGAGACTTATCCAAACAGAGGTCGAAGATGCATTGGCTAATGTTATAGTTGCATCCTACCGTGAGCCTTTGAAAAAGCTTTATGCCGATGTAAATGACGGCAAGGTTATTATTACCTTTGAAAAATAAATAATCTCCATTAAGGAGTTTCAATATGCCAAACGGAAATGACAATTTAAAAATCAAAACTGTTTTCGGCGATGAATCTGAAGAGGAATTGACCTTTTCTCCCGAGGAAATGCAGCCTATAGAGGTTGCCGAGGCGTTGGAAAGCGATCTGCTTTTCGGAAAAACCGAAAAGCAGATAAAAAAAGCAAGGCACATCTTCGGTTCCAACGAAATTCGGGGAGAATTTAGGCTTTCCTTCCGAGAAAGCTTCAAAAATCAAATAAAGGGACTTACGGCAGTATTTCTCACAGTCAGTTCCCTTATAATGTATGTTTTCCGTCCTACGGAGTTAACCTATCCGATCATGGCGATAGTCATTGCGCTGATTGCCTTCCTTAATGCTTTTATAGAATTCCGCGCAAGCATCGCGCTGAAGCTTCCTAAAAAATATTCGTCTCTTAAAGCGAAAGTAATGAGAGACGGAGAAGAAATGTGGATAGACAGCCGTCAGCTTGTTCCGGGTGATATAATTGCTCTTGAAGAAGGTATGATGGTGCCCGCAGATTGCCGTTTGATAGACGACATGGGCATGGCAGTGTTAGAGACACATGTAAGCGGTCGTGAAGAAAGCGTTGTTAAGGACAGCAGATATATCGCCCGAAACGGTGAGGAAGTTATTTGCGCCAATATGCTCTATGCAGGAAGTATCATAACCGCAGGACACGGCAGCGCAATAGTCTGCCGAATCGGAAAGGATACTCTTACCCGACGGATGCGTTCCGGAATCGACAACCATACTCCTGTAATAATCAAATATATTCAAAAGCTCAGCCGCTTCATTTCGGTTTTCTCTATAATAAGCAGCGTATTGCTTTTGTTTATGGGAATTGCAGTAGGAGCTGATATTACCAATTGGTTCATCTGCTCTCTTGCTATCGGCGCGAGCTCTCTTTGTGACAGTATGGTGTCTCTGGCGGCAGCATCATTAGGATTCGGAGCCAACAGAATGACAGAGGACGGTATGGTTATAAAGAATTATAACTGTATCCAGACTCTTGCTAAAGCAACCACAGTTATGTGCGGTAAAAAGCTTGCCTTTCCTCCGGAAAAGATAATGCTGACCGGGCTTTATTTCTCGGGAAGATTCTATGACCGAGAAAAACGTCCCGACCCACAAGCTGAGGAGCTTTTAAGATTAATGCTTGTATGTTCCGACGCGAGAAAGGTCACAACAGCGGAGAAAAGGAAGAAAAGAGGCTTACCCGAATATAAAGGAAGCCCTCTAGACGGAGCAGTTGTTGAATATTTCGAAGAATGGAACAAACCTATCGGAGCCCTGCATGAGCAATATATAAGAATGGAAGCCGAATATACTCTTTCAGGTGATATTTCCAGAATGCTTGTGCTTCATAACGATAAAAATACAGTTATCGTAAGAGGATCCCCCGAAAACATATTATCTCGGTGTGCAGGATATACTTTAGACGGAAACGATTATAAATTAAGCGATTTCACAAGAAAAAAGATTCTTTCTGCCGCAGAGGATTCTGCAAGAACAAACAGCTTTTTGATAGCTGTAGCCTGCGGCGAAACCGCCGCAGAGGAATTGAGAGATATTGATGTGGAAAAGAGATTGATATTCAAGGGATTTATCTCCTTTTCAAGCTCTCTTGCCCCAGGCGTTGCCGAAGCGGTTTACCGTTGCGAGAACGCAGGTATTGGCACAATTTTAAACTCCGATGATGCTTATTATGTTGCACTTAATTCCGCAAAAAGTGCAGGAATAATCTCGGATGAGTCTCAAATAATAACAGCAGAGCAGATCCGCGAAAGCGACAGAGGTCTGTTTATTGCAAATTCGCCCTATTATAAGCTTTTCCTTAATGTGGATGACAGCGAATGGCTGGATATTGTTAGATTGCGAAAGAGCAACAAGCATATAACCGCTGTTACAGCAGAACGTATAAACGAATTGCCTATAATGAAGGAATCGGATGTATCCATCGTTCCCGAAAACTCCTGCGATACTTTGAGGCAAACTGCGGATATGATGCTTTTGGGAAGCGGTATAAATCTTATTGCCGACGGAATTCTCAACGCAAAAACTATATGCAGACGTATAAGCTCGGTAATAACCTATATGCCTGCGGCAATGATAATGCTGTTGGTAGCATCTGTTTTTACCGTTTGTTATAACCAAATTCCTGCTTTTCGCGCTCAGGATGTTTTGTTCGGCGGAATAATATTTAACATGGCGTTTGCATTTGCATTGGCATTTGAGCCAAGGCACGTTAAAAATCTCAGGGATAATTTCAGATTCAACCACGAAAAGCCTATGCTTTCGGATTTCGTTTATCCCTTGATGTTTTCTGTGGGCGGAGGAATAATATTGTTCGTCTGCTCGGCGGCAACTCAATGCTATACCTCCACACTTGTAGGCTTTGCGGCAATGCTGTTCCTTTATGCCTGCTCTATAGGAGGCCACGGCGGATTCTTCGCAACGAAACGTTTCGGAAGCAGATTGCTTTATATTTGCGGTTTTGCAATAGCGGCAATTCTGGCGTTCCTTATCTTCACTCCATTGGGAAGTAAATTCGGATATTCTATTCCCGACCCTGCAAAGCTTCTTACAACTTTGATATTAACAGTAGGATATGCTTTGGGAACTCAGATATTCAGATATTTTATGCAAGCCAAAAACGAAAATAACGGCAAAAAATCAAAGAAATCCAAGAACAAAAAAGCCAAAAAACAGGAAGAAACAGTCGAAACTGAGGAAGAATATCCCGAAGAACAGACCAATGAATCCTATGAGCTTGAGGATGATCCTCAAAAACAATCTGATGAAGAAAACGAAGAATATAACAACAATGAAAGGAGCAATGACGATGACTAAAATAACTGCTGATATGCTCGTTGGCGATGTTCTTGATGCAAAGCCCGAATTGGCAAAATATTTCCTTGAAATCGGTATGCATTGCCTCGGCTGTCCTATGTCAAGAGGCGAAAGCATCGCTGATGCTTGCAGCGCGCACGGTCAGAACGCAGATGAGCTTCTCGAAAAGCTCAATTCCGCACTCTAAAATTTAACCCCGGAAAATTCCCCAAAAAAATCCTGCGGAGAAAACTCCGCAGGAACTAAAAAGTTTTGCCGAGCTTTATGGGGGTCCCTCAAATGCTTGATTTTAGGGATAATTTCAAAAGCTCGCATGAGAACTAAAAAAAGAAAGGTAGTTTCAAAAATGGGAAAAATCAACGGATTTGTTTCAGACTTTAAGAAGTTTATAACAAAAGGCAACATTCTTGATATGGCAGTAGGCGTTGTTATGGGTTCTGCATTCGGTAAGATCGTCTCTTCTCTTGTTGCAGATATCATCATGCCTGCTGTTGGCGCACTTTGCAATACACAATCCTTGGCTGATATCAAATATGTCATCACCGAGGCTGTTCCTGCAAGCGAAGACGGCACAGTTGCTGCGGTTGCAGAAGTTTCAATCAATTACGGCCAGTTTATTATGTACATAATCGACTTCCTTATCGTTGCTTTCTGTATGTTCCTTGTGATCAAATTGTTTATGGGAATGCGCGAAAAAATCGAAAGCAGAAAGAAGAAGGAAGAAGAAGCGGAGGCTGCACCTGCTCCTGCTGAGCCTACTGTCGAAGAAAAGACTCTCGCAACTCTTAATGAAATCAAGGCTCTCCTTGAAAAGAAATAATGGCTGATTATTTAATCGGAATAGACGGAGGAGGAAGCAAAACCGACTTCCTCCTTTGCGATATCAATTTAAGGGAAATAGGAAGACGGTTCGATTCCCGTTCCAACCCCAATGATATCAGTATCGAATCAACTGTGGCTCTTTTGGAATCCAATCTAAAAGCTTTGGTTGAAGAAAACGGAATTAATTTTTCGGAGATCAAGGGTATTTTTGCAGGTATCGCAGGCTTGACAGTGGAAGATTATCAAGAAACCGTTAAAACCTCCTTGAAAAAGCTTTTTTCTTCTGCAAGCGTGGATGCATCCCATGACGGGATCAATGTTATTTATGGTGCCTTCCCTCAATCTGACGGAGCTATCGTAATCTGCGGCACAGGCTCCTCCTGCTTTGTGAAAAAGGGCGAGGAGATCATAAGAATAGGCGGGTACGGAAGCTTTGATTTAATTGGAAACGGTTATGAAATCGGCAGAGCGGGAATCGCTCATGCATTGAAAACTGCCGACGGTCGTGAAAAAGAATGTCATCTTTCAAGGCTTTTAAAGGAAAAATTGGGTGAATCCGATTTGATAAAAGCTCTCGACGGATTGCTTTTGCTTACCAAAAACCAGCTTGCGGCTTTCGCGCCCATGGTGTTCCAAGCAGCCGAAATGGGAGACGAAGCGGCTTTAAGGATAATCTCGGATAATATGGATTATGTTGCAGGGCTAATAAACCGCGCAGGCGATTATTTCGAAGGTCTTTTCCAAGTGGCATTGGCAGGGGGAATTTTGAAAAACAGAATTTCTCTGGATATGCTTTCCCAAAAAATCACTCGTAAAGCAAAGCTTGTTTTTTCGGATAATCCTCCGTCCTTCGGTGCCGCTGCAAAAGCGCTTTTGCAGATTTAATTTTCGTACCTTTTTGAAAAAAGGTACCCAAAAGCTTTCATAACAGAAAAAGGAGGACAAGCCGTCCTCCTTTTTGTATATTGATTATTTGTTATGTTGTGTCCTCACGCGGAATATGTCTTTTAGATACAAGCGGCTACACCGCGGGAGCAAAAATTATTTTTCGGCAAGAAGCTTTTGAAGCTCATCCATAAATGCGCCTATATCCTTGAATTGACGGTAAACCGAGGCAAAACGGATATAGGCAACCTCGTCAAGCCCCTTTAATTTGTCCATAACCATTTCACCGATTTTTTCGGAGGTTATTTCGTTTTGAAGAGTGTTTTGGAGAGAAGTTTCGATTTCGGTAACGGCGGCATCCATTTGAGCAAGGGTAACCTGACGTTTATCGCAGGCACGGACGATGCTGTTCAAAATCTTGTTACGGTCAAAGGTTTCTCTCGATTGGTCCTTTTTAATAACGATAAGAGGAATGGTTTCGATATTTTCGTAGGTTGTAAAACGCTTTTGGCATTTAACGCACACTCGTCTTCTGCGAATAGAAGAACCGTCGGACGAAGGACGGGAATCGATGACCTCGCTTTTAAGATGACCGCACATTGGACATTTCATAATATATACCTCCGCTTACTGATACTTTTTGATTAAATATAACATATTTTACAGCGTTTGTCAAATTCATCACAATTCGTTTGACAAAAAGCCGATTTATGGGATATAATTAATTGAAAAAACTTTTTAAAAAATTTTTATAAATTTTATTGATGTTTTTGACCTTTCCGGCATTTATGTATAGAGGGCAAACCAAAGAAAGGAGTTGTATTTATATTTTGTTTCTCCCCTCGGAAAATATTAATTAAACAAAAAGGAGTATAACTATGAAAAAATTAGTCAGTTTATTACTTACAGTTGTAATGATATTAAGCTGTTCTTTGATGGCTGTTAATGCAACCGAGGATGCAACAAGCAGCAATGAAATCGAATTTGTTTTTCATAAACTGCATTTAAATGATCCATTGTTCAAATACGAATTGATTCGAACCGAAAAAGAGCTTCAAGCAATCATCGCTTTGGATAATGAAAAATACACCAACATTGAATTGACAAGCTTTGCCGAAGGATTGGACGAAGATTTCTTTGACGAAAAGGCTCTTGTCGCCATTCGATACAGCGATTCAAGCGGATGCAAGTTTAATATTGATAGTGTTGCTGTAGAAAACGGTATTTTAATAGTAAAATACACGGTTTACGAAGGCGGTCCATTGGATATTTTTGATCATCTTCTTGTATTTGAAGTAAACAAATCCGATATTGAAAATGTAAACGCCATGCGTGCTGAATATAAAATATATTCGCCCGATGAATATGGCCAAATTGAGAATGCGCCTTTTACACAAATGGTTTTCTCGGGCGCTGTAACCGATGAATGCTTGGAAGAAAGGGCTAACCGTCTTAACGATCCTACCTCCAAATACGGTATAGGATTCCACCCTGTTGTTATTAATAATCTTGATGACCTTGATAATTTCAAGGCAATGTGCAAGCCTGAAAATGAATTTTTGGAATATGCTTCTACATTGACCGAGGAATATTTCCAAGAAAACACCCTTGCGGTTATTTACGGTTGGAGCCCTTCAAGGGATATTTATTATAATATCACTGGCATTTCCAGACTTCAGGATAATCGTCTGTTGCTTTGCTATAACTACGCCTCCGATGCTCCTGTGACCGAGGACGAAAATACTGTCGAAGAAAGTTTAATCGTAGCAGAAATCAAAAAGATTGACGGAAATAACATTACCAATGTTTATGCCTACAATCATTATTCCCTTGCAGAGCCTATCGGCAATGACCTTCCCTCTGTAAAAGCCGGTGATGTTGACGGTAATTCAAGTATCGGAGCTTCCGATTACCTTATGCTGAAAAAGGTTGTTTTGGGCACAGTTGATTACGAAAATTTAAGCACCATTGATAACGAAGCTACAATTGCAATGCGTTCGGATATTAACGGCGACGGTAAAATCACCGCAGTTGATTATCTTCTTTTGAAAAGCGCAATTTTCGGAAAATACCAAATCGCAGAATAAAAAAACGTTGACAAATCTAAAAAAAGTGATATACTAATTTTAAGGTGCTTATAATAAGCAGAACAAGTTTTATTGAAATGCCCTTACAGAGAATCTGCGCCATAGGCTGAAAGCGTAGTAGGAAACGTTTGATGAAATACCGCCTGCTTTGTGCCGACAATTTTATATCAAGTTAAAAGTACGGGTGGAACCGTGCGGAATAGTTTGTTATTTTGCACCCCGACAGTTCGTTTTGGACTGTCGGGATTTTTTATTCCGCGATGCAGTAAGTACAAATTTGTTGCTTTTTCAACGCGGACACACAAATACGAATGCAAATACGTATAACGCGAACGCAAAAACGCTACACAAAATCAATACAACAAGAAAGGATAGTGGAACCAATGAAGGTTATTATTAACGGAAACGAATTTAATGCAGAGAATGCCGTAACAGTTTATGATGCGGCAAAGGAAGCCCAGCTTATTACCCGTGCGGTTATTGCAGCAAAGGTAAACGGCGCGGTTTGCGCTCTTAACACAAATATCAATGAAGGGGACGACATTACCCTTCTCACCTTCGCAGAAGCAGAAGGCAAGCAGGTTTTCCGCCACACAGCGGCGCATATTCTTGCTCAGGCGGTTAAAAGACTTTATCCCGAAGCAAAGCTTACAATCGGACCTGCAATCGAAAGCGGCTTTTATTACGATTTTGACAGCGAGGTTCCCTTCACACCCGAGGTTTTGAAAAAGCTCGAGGATGAAATGAAGAAGATCGTTAAAGAAAATCTTCTTATTGAACGTTTCGAGCTTCCCAGAGAAGAAGCTGTTGCTTTAATGACAGAAAAGGACGAGCCTTATAAGGTTCAGCTTATTAATGAGCTTCCCGAGGATGCTGTGATAAGCTTCTATAAGCAAGGTGAATTTGTTGACCTTTGTGCAGGTCCCCACCTTTTCTCCACAGGTGCTGTTAAAGCTATTAAGCTTATGCAATGCACAGGCGCATATTGGAAGGGTGACCAGAACAACAAACAGCTTCAGCGTGTTTACGGCTGTGCATTCCCCTCTAAGGACGAATTGAAAGAGCATTTGACAATGCTTGAGGAAGCAAGAAAGCGCGACCACAACAAGATCGGA
>CAZYRT010000022.1:0-275 GCA_964650045.1 uncultured Ruminococcus sp. | reverse complement strand
CGAGCTTGAATATTTCACAACCGTTGACGTTATCGGTCAAGGCTTGCCTATTCTTATGCCCAAGGGCTCGAGAGTTATCCAGCTTATGCAGAGATGGATCGAGGATACCGAGCAAAAGAGAGGTTATCTCCTTACCAAAACTCCTCTTATGGCAAAGCGCGAGCTTTATAAGATTTCTGGACACTGGGATCATTACCGCGACGGTATGTTCATAATGGGCGATCCCGATGACGAAACCAAGGAATGCTTCGCTCTTCGTCCCATGACCTGCCCCT
>CAZYRT010000021.1:0-27607 GCA_964650045.1 uncultured Ruminococcus sp. | reverse complement strand
ATGCAATATTCGTTCTGAAGGCTGATTTTCATTTTAGCTGCACCAAGACGCTTTTTGTATTTAGCATGAAGCAAATGAATACATTTGCGGATGTGCGTATTTTCTATATCTCTGCTCGATTCCTTGTGTCCTATAAATTTGTAGTATGTACTGCGATTTACCCTTAAAACACGGCACAATGTGGAAACGGAATGCTCCTTCGAGAGTATCTTGACGGCTTCTGATCTTTGCCTGAGTGTGGAGTGAATATTGCAATGGCTTTTTTATATTAAATTTTCTTCTTCCAACTGTGCGTTTCGTTTTTGAAGCTCTTTGATTTGCTGTGCGGTCAAGACAGTGTCATCGTCGATTTTTACCTCGGAATATTGCTTTATCCAATTGGCTAATGCGCTGTGGGAAATCCCGTATTCCTTTTGTATTTGCCAATAGGTTTTTCCGGAATGATACAAATTTACGATTGTTTGCTTGAATTCTGCGGTGTATTTTGGACTGCTTTTTATTGACATTTTTGTGTCCTCCTTTTCTTGTCCTTTGTTATATCATACTTGCCCACTTTTTTAGTATAGATCCAGACAGTGCCAAAAGCACCACTAATAAGGAAACTGCCGAATGAACTAAGCTGATGATATAAGACTAAGGGATACCCAAAATCACAAAGCCGCAGACGAAAATTCGCCTGCGGCTTTGCTATGCCTTTATCCTTCGAAGTTTTCATACTCCGATAAAAAGCAAAATAGCCCGAACATCTTACCAACGGTAAAGAGGTTCAAGCTATTAAGACTTGGTGCGGATGAAAGGACTTGAACCTTCACGCATATGCACCGGTTTCTAAGACCGGCTCGTCTGCCAATTCCGACACATCCGCAATTATTATAACCTGCCGTGGCTATTGCCTCGACCCTCATATTCTATCACAAAATAGCCGTTATGTCAATCTTTATTTTCCTGCAGAAGCCCTTGCATTAAATTTTTGCATAGATTAATTACGTCTAAAGAGCCTGCCCCCAAACGTTGGCAAAGCTTGTGGGAGGTGGATTTGCCTAAATCGTATTCCTGCTTAGAAATTATCCCTTCCGCCAACGCCTGCTCCAATTCATCAGAATCCAAAACCAAAACCTTTCGCTCGGTTGTGAGTACGATATCTATAAACAAATCGTCAAATTGGGGATTATCGGGTTCATCAAAATGATTTTTCAAGGTCACATCGAAATATATCTGAACAAAATCGTCATTTTCGTCAAACATGGCTGTAACCCAAAAATTTTGGTTCTTCAATGCAATTTGAAGCCATTTATAGCCCTCCTTGACAATGGTTATACCGTTCTTTTCAAGAGGTGCCGACACCTGCTCCATATAAATCAGCCCTGCTACACCCTCGATACCTTGGATGTTGATATTTTTTGTAATATATTTCCGCTTGATTATCCTTTTCCAATCGGAACGTTTCATTTCCCGTCTTTTGATAAACATAATATTATGCCCTCCAAAAGCAAGGCGGCACAAACTTTTTTGGTTTGCGCCGCGCTTAATAATTAATTTAATTATGCTTCTTTGTTTGCTTTTCTTACAAAGAACATACTGAGAAGCAATGCTACAACATAAAGTGCGATAGCAACATAAATTACGATCTGATAACCCTCGGGGTTAACGTTATTGCCGTTGATCTCCACAACTGTACCGAAATTGGAAACGATCCAGTTGGCAAGCTGGTTACCTGTCAAGCCTGCGAAAGCCCAAGCCGAAAGGGTAATACCATGGATAGCAGAGATGTTGGACATACCGTAATGGTCGGAAAGAAGGGTAGGAACATTGGAGAAGCCTCCGCCGTAGCCTGCGTTAACAACCATAATAAGAGCCAAAACGAGGAAAGCAAGGAAGCCGTTGCTTGCGCCGTTTTCAATACCGCCTGTGATTATAACAATCGCGGTGAAAGCGATGGAAAGAATGAAAATAACCTTGTAAATTGTGTTTCTGTCCTTAAGCTTGTCGCCTGCTGCAGAAAATCCAAGTCTGCCGCCTGCATTGAAAATAGCGGAAACGGTGGAGATAACACCGACCATTGCGCCGAGACCGATACATTTAACGATCATCTTTTCCTGAGAGATAAGCATAAGACCGCAGGTTATGTTAATATAGAACATCAACCAAATACCAACATAGTTGAGTATAGGACGAGTCTTAATAACAGACATAATGCTCTTCTTTTCGGAAGCGTCCTGAGGCTCGTGCCAATCATCGGGCTTCTTGAGAAGAAGATGACCAACAAACATCATAGCAAAATAAACACCTGCGAGAATAAGGAACATCAACCAGATGCCGTTATCTCCGAGGCCCTCGAGCATACCCTGCATAATAGGGCTTGCGATAGCCTTTGCGGCACCAAAGCCTGCAACAGCAAGACCGGTTGCGAGACCCTTTTTGTCTTTAAACCAAAGCATAAGGGTTTTAACAGGGGAAAGATAGCCTGTACCCAAGCCGATACCCATTATAAAGCCGTAGCAGAGATAGATGCCTAACAATGCCACGATGCTGCCTTTATGTTGACCGCCGTACCAGATAAAGAAGCCTGTGCCTGCCATACCGACAGAGAAGCAGATCGAAGCGATAAGAGAAGATTTGTGAATATTCTTTTCAACAACATTGCCCAAGAAAGCGGCAGACATACCGAGGAAGAAGATTGCAAAGCTAAATGCCCATTCGGTTGCACCCTTGGAATGACCGATATAATCGGAAATTTCTTGGCTGAACATAGACCAGCAATAAACCGTACCGATACTGCAATGGAGAAGAAGAGCGGGAATCGCCGCACGGATCCATTTGTTTGTACGCCATCCGCCTGTTTTTGCGTTTGTGCTCATATAAAAAATTCCTTTCATTTAATAATCTTTTTACAACCAATTCATAATACTACAAAATTCCTCTAAAATCAAGGAAAAATTAATAATTTCGCAAAAAAATAAATAATATTTTTCTATTGAAAAAAGGCTGATAGTGCAGTAAAATGAAAACAGCATAAAATAAAGGGGATTTATTATGAATATTACCGAAAGGTTTTTAAAATACGTTTCTTTTGATACGACCTCCGATGAAGAATCGGCAACGGTTCCTTCTACACAAAGTCAGCTCGCATTCGGTCAATGCCTTGCTTTTGAATTGGCAGACATAGGCTTGCAGGATGTTTCAATGGACGAAAAGGGATATGTTTACGGATTTATTCCTGCAACAGAGGGCAGAGAAAATGACCCTTCTATTGGATTTATCGCTCACATGGATACATCGCCTGCTGTTTCGGGCAAGGGCATAAAGCCGAAAATCGTTCATTATGAAGGAGGAGATATTCCTCTTAATGACGAAAGCTTCATCCCTTCATCGGGATTGGAAAGATATATCGGCTGGGATATTATCGTAACCGACGGTACAACACTTTTAGGCGCTGATGACAAGGCAGGTATTGCCGAAATTGTTACAGCCTGCGAATATATCCTTGCTCATCCCGAAATTTCTCATGGCAGAATTGCCGTTTGCATAACTCCCGACGAGGAAATCGGCAGAGGCGCCGACCATTTTAATGTGGAAAAATTCGGATGTGATTGGGCTTATACGATCGACGGCGGTGAATTGGGCGAAATAGAATATGAAAACTTTAATGCCGCTACCGCAAAAATTACTGTAAACGGAATCAATATTCATCCGGGAAGCGCAAAAAACAAAATGAAAAATGCTTCTCTTATTCTTTCCGAGCTTATTATGATGCTCCCCAAGGCAGAAACGCCTGCCCATACCGAGGGGTACGAGGGATTTTACCATGTTATGTCTGTAAGCGGTGATGAAACCTTGGCAAAGGCAGGAATAATCATCCGCGACCATGATATGGATAAATTCCAAGATCGCAAGAAATTTATGGAGAATCTTGTTGCTTATCTTAACGGCGTTTACGGTCAGGGAACTGTTGAGCTTGATTTGAATGACAGCTATTACAACATGAAGGAAAAGATTTTGCCTCATTTTCATATAATAGATAAGGCTGTTGCCGCGATGGAAAAATCGGGAATAACGGCAGATATCGTCCCTATCAGAGGAGGAACCGACGGCGCAAGACTTTCATTTATGGGCTTGCCCTGTCCCAACCTTTCAACGGGAGGGGCAAATTTCCATGGCGTTCGTGAATTTGTTCCCGTTCAGTCTATGGAAAAAATGGTTGAGGTTATTGTAACCTTGATGAATAATCAAATTTAAAGGAGCTGACATAATGAAAAAACGTATTATCGCTTTGCTTATGGTTCTTTGTATGATACCGTTTGTTCCTTACAACGCTTCTGCAGAAGCTGTAAGCGACAATTTGGCTTTTGGAAAGAGCTATACCATTTCGGGTAACGGTGTCGGCTTTGAGGTTTATACCGCCGACCTAACCGACGGTAAAGCCTCCGACGATATGGAAACCCTTTTTAACGACGATTGGTTTTCTTTTTATTACAATCTGAACAATTGGAATTCCGACACTCATAATACCGAAAACGGAAGAGGTATTGTAACAGTTGACCTTGGTTCGGTTCAGACTGTGGGCAGAGTCAAAATTCATTTGGGCAACAATGCAGGCGCCGCTGTTTACGAGCCTCAATATGCCTGCCTTTGGGTGTCCAATGACGGCGTTAATTTTGAAAGAGTTGATTATTTTTCGTTAAATAGCGTAATAAGCGGATATGGCATTGCTGCTTATTGGACAGAGGTGTCCTTTGTTCCGATTACTGCAAGATATGTAAGAATAGAGCTGAAGGCTTCAACATATCATACATTTATCAACGAAATCGAAGTATATTCCGACGGAAAACCTTCTCACAACGGAATAAATATCGCTATCGGTGCGGACTATACTATCTCGGGCAACGGAATAGGATTTGATACCTACACCGCCGACCTGACCGATGGAAACGCTTCTAATGATACCGAGACTCTCTTTAATGACAATTGGCTTTCCTTTTATTACAATCTTAATGAAACAAACCACGACACTCACAATACCGAAAACGGTTACGGTATTGTGACAATTGACCTTGGAGAAAAATCCCAAATAGACAGCATGAGATTGCATTTGGGAAACAATTGGTCTGCGGCTGTTTATGAGCCTTCGGAAGCCTATGTCGAGGTTTCCTTAGACGGTATCGAATATGTAAGAGTTGGGGATTTTGGGCTAAAGGCTGTGAGCAGTAACGGCGAAAATGACAATTTTGCATATTGGACCGATTTGGATTTGGATGTTACCGCAAGATATGTAAAAATTTATTTGAAAGCATCTTTTTATCACACATTTATAAATGAAATTGAGGTATATGGAGAAAATCTTCCTCAGGAATGGATTCTCGGTGACGTTGACGGCAACGGCATTATTAAAGCATCGGATTATATGATACTGAAAAGAGCCACCTTCGGTATGACATCCTTGAGCCAAGGCGCTTTTGACCGTGCTGACATTAAAATGGACGGAAAGCTTACCGCAACCGACTATATGATGCTCAAGCGCGCTTCCTTCGGCTCTCTTGCTCTGGATAATTCCCGTTTTGATAACATTAATTTGCTTAATTCTATCTCCCGTCTCCCTGCAATGGAATATGTTGATACATATTTTGAGTTTGGGGAGGGAGACAGCGTTCTTTCCGTAAGCCTTCCTTCGGAATGGATTTTGGAATCCGATGGTAACAGCGGATATAACATCCTCCGTACAAGCTGTGAAAACTGTCAGATAGGCAAAGTATTCAATCGTGAGGCGGAGGATACCGCAAGCTGGAATGTTTTGACCGTAAGACAAAATAATGTAAACGGTATTGATGTTACAGAATATGCCGAGGAGCAGAACGGAGAATTTAGATACAGATATACCTTTGAAAAGGGCGAAAATGATGTTGTGACCTTTATCGTAAAGGTTATGGAGGTTTCTGAAAAGAGCGCTATGAAGCTTTTGGGCGGAAAACTTACCGTTCGAACCCAGCCCACCGGCATGGGAACCCTGTCTTATCTTCAGGGCGGTAATATTCTAATTCTCGGTAACAGCTTTATTTCAACCTCTGATATCGGAAATATTCTTGATGAAATGTTTTTCTACAGCGACAATAAATGTAATGTCGAGGCGACTTCTATCGGCTATGCTACTGTAGGTACATTTGTTTCGGATACAAGCTTGATATCCGATATTGAATCGGGACTTTATGATGCCATATTTATCTGTGGATTGTATTCGGAAAGCGAAATCGATTATTTAAAGATACTTCAAATGAGCTGTGAAACCTCGGATACCGCATTGATAGTATTCCCTGCGCACAATGAATCAAGAGATGCTATTGATGCCGCGCTAAAGGCTTGCCCTCAGCTCTATTGCCTTGATTGGAAGGGTGAGCTGGATATGCTTATTGAGCAGGGTGTTGATAAATGGGAGCTTTGTATAAATGATGCTCATCTCCACAGCACTCCTCTCGCAGGATATGTGGGCGCCCACATGATATACCGCGCAATTTACGGAGAAATGCCCGTGGGTTTGATGTACGCCGTTGATCAGACGTATGTGGACTCTGTTCTCGGTGATTATGCCGATTACGGCGTTTTGAAGAATGTTCAAGTTGATGATGTAAAAGCCTTTGGGTGATAAAAAATTGCATATTATCCGTTGACAATATTTCTCAAAGGAATTAAAATATTGCTAGGTGAACAAAATAACAAAAAGGAGAGATATAGTTGTACGGATATTTAAGCTATTTAATTTATATGTTGCCTGCTCTCTTGTTGGGTATGGCAGCTCAATTTCTTGTAAAATCCCGTTTTAACAAATTTTCAAAAATTGCTTCACGCAGAGGGATAACAGGTGCGGATGCCGCAAGAATGGTCTTGAATGCAGGCGGAGTTTATAATGTTCCTATAGGAAGAGTGTCTGGTAATCTGACAGACCATTACGACCCGAAAGCAAACAGCATTTCGCTGTCCGATTCTGTTTACGGAAGCACAAGCATTGCCGCAATCGGTGTCGCCGCCCATGAGGCAGGCCACGCATTGCAGTATGCGAAGGGATATTCTCCCATAAAGCTTCGTAATGCCATAATTCCTGTTTGCAATATCGGCTCAAGGATCGGACCTCTGCTTATAGTACTCGGCTGCCTTATATCCTATGGAGCAACAGCCGCAAGCGCGGGATTGGGACAAATGATGTATTTCGGCGGTTTGCTTCTTTTCGGAACAGTTGCTGTTTTTCAGCTTGCAACTCTGCCTGTGGAATTTAATGCATCCAAACGTGCATTGGAAGCTTTGGAAAAAGGAGTTATGCTGGAGGGCGAGGAAATTTCGGGCGCCAAAAAGGTTCTCACCGCCGCAGCGCTGACTTATGTTGCCGCGTTGGTAACATCAATAATGCAGGTTCTTTATTATGCCACAAGGTTTCGCCCCAACGACCGAAGATAAAAATATCAATGGGTTGATAGGGAAATTTTCGGAGAATACAAGATATTGAAATTAGAGAAAAAATGGGAAAAATCTGCGAAAATACTTGATTTTTCAAAAAACTCATGATATAATAAGGCGTTAAATATCGGGTGGTCCTCTGCGGCTCAGCATGAACGCCCAGAAGAAAATGGAGGTAAAGGCTTTGGATATCATTAAAGCATTTACAAATGAGCAATTGAAAACCGAAATCCCCGAATTCAACGTTGGTGATACTGTTAAGGTTCACCAGAGAATCGTTGAAGGACAGAGAGTCAGAACCCAGATTTTTGAAGGTACTGTTATCGCCAGAAAAAATGGCGGCATTTCCGAAACCTTCACTGTAAGACGTGTTTCCTACGGTGTCGGCACAGAAAAGACCTTCCCCATCCATTCCCCCAACGTTCAAAAGGTTGAGGTTGTTAGATTTGGTAAGGTTCGTCGCGCTAAACTCTACTATCTCCGTGATAGAGTGGGCAAGAACGCTAAGGTCAAGGAAAAAATCTAAAGAGACTCTTTGGTGTCTGCGTTTTTGCGCAGACACTTTTGCTTATTATGGCCTATATGCCGTTTCGAACGGCAATAGGGTTGGACATATTTAATTATTCCGAAATTATTCCGAAAAGGTGATTTTATGAATCAATTTGGGGTTACCGAAATTACAAAGGATCAGGGAAGCGAGGATATAATAATTCCTGCCGAACCCAAAAAGCCTGCTATTTCCACAGTTTATGAATATTTGGAAACCTTTTGCTATGCCTTGGCTTTGATGATGCTGATGTTTCTTTTTGTGTTCCGTTATGTAACGGTTGATGGCGGTTCCATGCTTTCTACCTTGCATCATGAGGATAAGCTTATTATTTCCAATTTGTTTTATACCCCCGAAACAGGGGACATAGTTGTGATCAATCCCGAAAGCCACGGTGAAAACGAGGAACCTATTATAAAGAGAGTTATCGCTACCGAGGGTCAGACTGTTCTCATAGACTATGCCAATTGGGAGGTTTATGTTGACGGTGTGAAGCTTGATGAGCCTTATATTCAGGATATGAAGGAAGACATGATGGCTCGCTTTGGCGAGGATATCCCCATGAACGGCACAAATGTTGAAAAATACAGAAGTGAATTTACCGTTGGGGAAAACATGGTTTTTGTAATGGGTGATAACCGTAATAATTCTAAAGACAGCCGCGATTCCGAATACGGCGAAATGAATGTAAACCGTATTTTGGGCAGAGTGGTCATCCGTCTTGCTCCCGAATTCGGAACCGTTGATTAATTGATTTGAGGTCAATATGGCAGATATAGTTTGGTATCCCGGGCATATGGCGAAAGCCAAAAGGCTTATAAAGGAATCTCTTCCTAATATCGATATGGTAATAGAGCTTCTTGATGCCCGTGCTCCGATTTCAAGTAAAAATCCCGATTTTGATAAGCTTTTCGGCAATAAACCTGTTTTGACCCTTTTGACGAAAAGCGGTCTTGCCGACCCTAATGCGACAAAATATTACGAAAATAAGCTGAAGCGCTCGGGCAGAGAAGTTATTGCAATTGATTGCAAAACAGGATTGAATATTAAATCCATTCAAAAGGGGATTAATACTCTTATGAGCGAAAAGCTTGCACGCGATGCGGCAAGAGGAATAAAGCGTCCTATCCGCGCAATGGTTGCGGGAATCACCAATGTAGGTAAATCTACTCTTATAAATACAATTTCGGGCACAAAAAAGGCGATAGCTCAGGACAGACCCGGTGTTACCCGTCAGAATGCCCGTATTCCTGTCCCTTCATTGGGCTTGGAGTTGACCGACACTCCCGGTATTCTTTGGCATAAGTTTGATGACCAAATTGTAGGCGTAAAGCTTGCCTGCCTTGGCTCTATAAAGGACGATATTCTTGATACTCTGGAGCTTTCCTGTAATCTTATCGGATTGATAAGAGCAAACGGATATTCAAAATGCTTGGTTGACAGATTCGGCATCGAGCTTTCCGATGAAGACAGCGATTATGATGTTTTCGAAAAAATATCCCGCCGCAGAGGCTTTCTCCGTTCAGGCGGTGTTATAGACGAGGACCGCGCCTGCGGTGTTATTCTTGACGAATTCCGCGCAGGAAAGATCGGCAGAATTACTCTTGACAGAGGTTGATAAAAATGTCACTTGATTGGGGAATCCAGCTTTCCTTTTTACATCAAGGGGAATTGATAGTGTGCGGATGTGATGAAGCAGGCAGAGGTCCTCTTGCAGGTCCTGTTGTTGCCGCCGCTGTTATTTTGCCCGAGGGCTTGGTTATTGAAGGTCTGGACGATTCGAAAAAGCTTACCGATAAAAAGCGCGAAAAGCTTTATGATGTTATAAGAGGAAATGCCGTCGATTGCGCCGTTGCTCATGCTGAGGTGTACGAAATCGAAAAATATAATATACTCAACGCATCTATGCTCGCTATGAACCGCGCGGTAAACAAATTGCGCATAAAGCCCGATTTGGTTTTGGCTGACGGGAATGTGGTGAGAGGGTTTGAGGTTCGTGCCGTTCCTGTTATCAAAGGGGATTCTATTTGTCCCTCTATTGCCGCCGCTTCGGTTTTGGCTAAGGTTACAAGGGATAGATTGCTTGACGAGGAAGAAAAGCTCTATTCGGGCTATGGATTAGGCAAGCATAAGGGCTATGCCACAAAAGCTCACCGTCAGGCATTGATGGATCTGGGGATAAGCCCGGTTCACCGTCCCAGCTTTCTAAAAAAGCTTTTGGGTGAGAAAAGATGAAGCATACCACCAAGGCTATCGGAAATTTCGGTGAGGACATTGCCGAAAGGTATTTAAAAAGCAAAGGATGGAAAATATTGTCCCGTAATTTTTCTGCATCGGGCGGAGAAATCGATATTATCGGATTTAAAAACGGAACTCTTGTGTTTTTCGAGGTAAAGACCCGAAGTAACAACTTGTTCGGTTCGCCTTCCGATGCTGTGGACGGAGAAAAGATATCCCGAATACAAAAAACCGCATGGAAATTTTTGCGAGCTTATTCGTCAGGAAATAAAATTCCCGTATTTTATCCTATGGGAATCGAAATAAAAAGAAAAATCCGTCAAAGACGGATCGACGTTATAGAGGTTTACCTTTCTCCCGATAAAAGGGTAGAAAAAATCAATCATTTAAAGGATTGGGGAAAAGAATTATGAACTATATCAGCACCCGAACAAAAGAAAGCGAAAAGCGTTCTGCCGCTTTTGTTATTAAAAACGGACTTGCTCCCGACGGCGGTCTTTATGTACCCGAAGCTATTCCTCAGCTTACCACGGAGGAAATGGACGCTTTGATCAAAATGGATTACATTGACAGAGCTACTTATATTCTTTCTCTGTTTTTGACCGATTACACAAAGGAAGAATTGAGATCTGCCGCCGAAGCGGCTTACAGCGCGGATAAATTCGGCGGACCTGCGGCTCCTATTGCAAAGGTAGGCGGAAAATATTTCTTGGAGCTTTGGCACGGTCCTACAAGTGCATTTAAGGATATGGCGCTTCAGATAATGCCCCGTTTGCTTTCTCTTTCCTTGGGCAAAACAGGAGAGGAAAAGGATGCATATATCCTTGTTGCCACAAGCGGCGATACTGGTAAGGCGGCTTTGGAGGGCTATTGCGATATTGACAGAGTGAAGATTCAGGTCTTCTATCCTGTTGACGGTGTTTCCAATATTCAGAAAAAGCAAATGGCATCTCAAAAGGGCGGTAATGTTCAGGTTGTTGCTATTAAGGGTAATTTTGACGATGCTCAAAGCGGTGTAAAGGCTATTTTTGCCGACGAGAATGCAAAAGCAAAGCTTGCCGAAAACGGCTATTTCTTCTCCAGCGCAAATTCTATCAACTGGGGCAGATTGGCACCTCAGATAGTTTATTATATTTCTGCTTATTGCGACCTTGTTGCCGAGGGCGAGATCAAATATGGCGACCTTTTGGATGTTACGGTTCCTACAGGTAATTTCGGTAATATTCTTGCAGGCTATATAGCAAAGAAAATGGGGCTTCCCTTGGGCAAGCTGGTTTGCGCCTCCAATAAAAATGACATTCTCACCGATTTTATCAATAACGGTGTTTACGATAAAAGACGTGAATTTTTCACAACCGTTTCTCCTTCTATGGATATTCTTATTTCCAGCAATCTTGAACGCTTGCTTTGGTTTACCGTAGGTGCCGAAAAAACAAAGGAATGTATGGAAAAGCTTTCCAAGGACGGTATTTATACTCTTGACAAGGACGCTATGGATGTTATCCGCGAGGATTTTGCAGGCTATTCTGCGTCCGAGGAAGAAACTGCAGCAACAGTTTCCGAGCTTTTCTCGGAATGGGGATATCTTTGCGATACTCACACAGCAGTTGCGGCAAATGCGGCAAAGCAGTTTGAGAGCGAAAGCGAAAACAAAATGCTTGTAGTTTCTACAGCATCTCCCTACAAGTTTGCTCCTGCGGTTCTTTCTGCATTGGGCGAAAATGTTCCTGAGGATGATTTTGACGCTTTGGACAAGCTTTTTGCGGTTACAAAGACAGCAATTCCCGGAAATCTTGCTTCTCTCCGTGAGGCTGAAGTGAGATTTACCAAAACAATCGACCCCAAGGATATGATAAACAGCTTGTAATTTAATTACGCCTTACTGACAAAATCTCTCCCGTTTTTTGGACGGGAGAGAATTTCTCAAATGGCAAATGGGAAATGTTAGAATTCCTTATGCTTAAATGTGGCGCAGACTGTTTGCGCGCTGTTTTGTGCAGTAGAAGGGCCAACTGTAATTTTCGGGGCGGTGCAATAGTGAACGCCGTCGTGATAAGCGCAATTTGTAACGCTACAGCTTATTCCCTGAATATGCTTTGGAATCTGATTGAATGAAATGTCGTTCATTTTGATTTTCCTTTCTTTTTGGTTACAACAGTATTATTAGCAAAAATAGAAAAAATATTATCGGAGCGCAAGAATGTCAATTTTTACGATTGCCGACCTTCATCTTTCGCATTCATCAAATAAACCAATGGATATATTCGGTCCCCGTTGGGAAAATCATACAGCAAGACTTAAAGAAAATTGGAATGCTATGGTAAAGCCCGAGGATACCGTTGTTATAGCAGGAGATATTTCTTGGGGGATGCGTACCGAGGATGCTATGGCGGATCTGGCGTTTATCCATTCTCTTAACGGAAAAAAGATAATTGCCAAGGGTAACCACGATTTTTGGTGGCAGACTATGAAAAAACTTTATGAATTTCGTGACAGCCTCGGCGCCCACAGCATTGATTTTCTTTATAATAACGCTTATGTTGCGGAAAATTTTATAATTTGCGGAACAAGGGGCTGGTTCCCGGAGGCTAATTACAGCGAGGCTGACGAAAAAATCGTTAACCGAGAGGCGGAACGCCTTCGCACCTCGATTCTTGCAGGATTGAAATTAAAGGAGGAATATCCCGATAACGAGCTTCTTGTGTTTCTCCATTATCCTCCTGCCTATGGGGATGTGAGATGTCAGCGCATTTGCGATGTTATAAAGGAATACGGAATCAAGCGTGTTTTTTACGGTCATCTCCATGGCGCCGTCAAATCCCGTCTTGTGTACCAAATCGCAGGCGCGACCTCTACATTAGTAGCCGCCGATTGGGTTGATTTTAAGCCTGTTTTAATTGAATAAAATAAGCAGTTGCCTAAGGCTTGTCCTTAAAGCAACTGCTTTTTCTATTGAAATTTACATATCTCTCGAAGAAATAATATTCGCGCCGGTTCCGCAGATGTTTTCGATAAGAAGCTGACCGCGTTTTACGGGAGATGTTGTTTCGAAGCTGTGGAGCACATCCATTATTTCGAACATTTTATCCTTGGGAACAGCCTTGTCTGTGCGGACTGCCAAGCGGGGGTGTATTGCGCCCTTAATGCCAACACTTCCTGTTACTGTACGCATGGGGCAGGAAATCTCATTTTTGCCGTATTCTGCACCTCTGGGGCAGGCGTTTCCGCTTACTTCAAGAGTTTCTTCGCTAACTTTAAGATGGCATCCTCTGGGGCAAACTATACAAATCAATTCCTTCATACCAAAGCCTCCCCATTTTCTTCAAATGCCGAAACCGTAATGTTCCCTTCTGCCTTTTCAAGCAATACCTTGGGTATGGTGATTTTTTGCATTTCCGCAGGAGCAAGATATTCGCGCTTGAAGGATGCGATGACAACGCCCTCGGATTCCACAACGATTTTGCAAATGGGAATCTTTTTGCGAACACGGAAGAACACATCAATGCTCTTTTCAACAGATTCCAATTCATATCTTTGAGGAACTGTATAGGAAACATTTTCACCGCGGTGGATATAGGTTGTTTCATACTTTTGGCTTTCGCATCCCGAAAGAACATATTTTGCAGCGCTGGTGCCTGCCTTTTCACTTTCGGCAGAAACGTAGTCCACAAGGTCATGAACGTGCAAAACGTTACCGCAGGCGAATATGCCTTCTTCGCTTGTCTGCATATTAGCGTCAACTACTGCGCCTCTGCTGTTGGGGTCAAGCTCGATACCTGCGCCTCTTGTAATCTCGTTTTCGGGAACAAGACCGACAGAGAGAAGGAGAGTATCACAATCAAACTTCTTTTCGGTTCCGGGGATAGGCTTCATGTTAGAGTCTACCTGAGAAATTATGATACCCTCAAGACGTTTTTTGCCGAGAATGTTTGTAACGGTATGAGAAAGATAGAGAGGAATATCGAAATCGTCAAGACATTGGGCAACGTTACGGGAAAGACCGTTTGTATAAGGAGAAATCTCGGCAACCGCAAGAACCTTTGCGCCCTCAAGAGTCATCCTTCTTGCCATAATAAGCCCGATATCTCCGCTTCCGAGAATAACAACTCGCTTGCCAACCAAATAACCCTCGATGTTAAGATATCTTTGTGCCGCACCTGCGGTGAAAACACCTCTGCCTCTGCCGCCTGGCACGAATATAGGGCCTCTGTTTCTTTCGCGGCAGCCCATTGCCAATATAATTGCCTTGGCTTCGATCTGCTCAAAGCCCCATTCCTCGGAAACCGTGGAAACGGTTTTGCCATCGATGCTCACAACCATTGCGCCGAACTTGAATTTAATGTCGGTGTTGGCGATCATATCGATATATTTTCCGGCATATTCGGGACCTGTCAATTCTTCACCGAAGCGGTGGAGACCAAATCCGTTATGGATGCATTGGTTGAGAATGCCGCCTGCTTCCTTGTCTCGCTCTATAACCAAAATATCTTTAACGCCTGCTTTATATGCGGCAAGCGCGGCGGCAAGACCTGCAGGACCTGCGCCGATTACGATAATATCACAGCTCTTCATTATTCTTTTTCACCGACCTTTCCTGCAACAATATATGTTTCATATCTGTCCCAGTTTACTTCTTCGGCAGGGATACCGTAGTATCTGCAGATTATTTCATGAATTTTCGCGCCGCAAAAGCCCCCTTGGCATCTGCCCATAACGCTTCCTGTACGGCGCTTGATGCCGTCAAGAGTACGGGGCTTTATGTGTGTATCAAGAGCATCTAATATTTCGCCCTCTGTAACCATATTGCAACGGCAGATAATGTTACCGTATTTGGGATTCTTTTTGCATATTTCGGCTTTTTCTTCGTTGGAAAGCTTATCGAACCAAATAGGCGCCTTTGCATAATGCCATTCGTTCTTTTGGGACATTAAGAGACCGCAGTCTGCTAAAAGTTCCACAACATATTCACCGATGGCGGGAGCTGAGGAAAGACCGGGAGATTTAATTCCTGCAACATTGATAAAATGACGGCAAAGCTCGGATTCTCCGATGATAAAATCCTTTTTGTCGGAATTGGCTCTCAAGCCTGCAAAGGAACGGATATTTTCGCGGTAATCTATGTGAGGAGAGGTTATATTTGCCTGTTCGGCAACAAATTCCAAGCCTTCTCTTGTGGTGGAAACATCGTCTCTTGCATTTCCGCTTTCGGCATTGGGACCTACAATTATATTGCCTTCGGCAGTGGGTGCAACCAAAACGCCCTTGCCCTTTTCTGTGGGGCATTGGAAAATAACTGAATTTACCAACCAAGCCGAGGTTTTATCCAAAAGATAATATTGTCCCTTTGAAGGGAATATTTCAAAATCGGCTGCATTTACAAGCTCGGCAATTTTGTCCGCATACAGACCTGCAGCATTAACTATGTAACGGGTCTCATATTCCTTTCCGCTTGCGTTTATCTTGAATCCGCCTGCTATCTTTTCGATTGCTGTAACTTCGCTGTCGAGATAAAATTCAACACCGTTTTCGGCGGCAGTTTCGCACATACCGAGACAAAGTCTCCAAGGATTCACAACAGCGGCTGTACCTGCGTAAAGTGCGCCTGTAACCTCGGGAGAGAGATTGGGTTCCCGTTTAAGGAGAGTTTCTCTGTCCAAAAGCTCAAGCTCGCGAACTCCGTTGGTTATCCCTCTTTCATATAGCTCTCTTAAATGAGCCTCGTCTTTTGTGTCGAAGGCGATTACCATAGAACCGGTCTTGCGGTATGGAACGCCGAGCTTTTCGCAAATTTCCTCGGTAAGCTCGCTTCCGCGGACATTAAGCCGCGCCATTAAGGTATCGGGTTCGGGGTCATAGCCTGCGTGTACAATGCCGCTGTTTGCCTTGGTGGTTCCCACGGCAACATCGTTCTCCTTTTCGAGAAGACAACAACTTATGCTGTATTTTGAAAGATACATTGCAACCGCGGCGCCGCAAACGCCTCCGCCGATTATTATTACGTCATACATAAATTAACCTCTTGATGACTATATATTTTTTGCAATAGAACCGATTTTATTGCATAGAATGTAATTGAGAGTTATCTTTTTCGGAATTTTCCTTTGCTATGGCGATCTCATATTTGAGTATCGATACAAATTCTTTGTTGGGTTCAAATTCTATCATGGTTTTTTTGCCGTTGAAGTCGCAAAGAAAAACAAAACTGTCTGCTTTCATATTCTGATTAAGGGAATATTTGATAATAGCCTTTTCTGCAGAGGGCAGATGGTCATAATCGTTTTTCGGAATCAAATCGATTGCAGTAGACAGGGCAACGTTGCAAACTGTCTGCCTGCGGTTTCCTGTGATCTTTGTAACAGAAAAGCTACCGTCGGATACTATGTATTCAAATTCGGTAAGAGAAAACCGAACATTGAACAATATTCCGAACATCATTGCTACAAAACCCAATGTGCTCAGAAGGGAAGTGTATTCGGGGATAAGTGTGGAAAGAAGAAACAAAAGCAAGGTTACTGCAACGCTTACCGCGAGCAAAATCGCGGCTTGTTTAACATTTCTTTCGGGCTTGCAGATATACATTCGACCGACTCCTTTAAAAATAATATATAACATACGGAGGAATTATTATGGAATTCGACCGCAGACAGCTTGATAAATTGCTGTCACTTGATGATGAAAGTTTTAAAGCACTGGCAAAAACCATTGCCGAAGCGGCAGGCGCCAGCAAAGCAAAAACCGATATGCTGGTGAACAATCCCGAACTTTTGAAACGGAAATTATCCTCAATAAGCGAATCTGAAGCAAGGGAATTGATTAATTCCGCAGGACGGGAAAAAAGCGAGGAGATAATGGAAATGCTGAAACAGCGAGGTGTGGATTTTGGACGGTGACTTTCAGGAAAAGCTGAGCAAGGTCCTCTCCGATCCCGATGCTCTGGCAAAAATAACCGCCATCGCTTCTTCCTTGGGAGCTTCTCCTCAAAATGAAACTAAAGAATCTGCTGTTTCTGATGAGAAAGATGAAACGCCTTTGATCCCTGTTTCAAATCCTTTGGCGGCAACCTCAGGAGACCCTAGACTTCAATTACTTTCTTCATTGAAACCCCTTCTTCGCGAAGACAAAAGAGATAAGATAGATTCCCTTACAAGGGCGCTTACTGTTGCATCGATGATGAAAAACTTCAAAAAGTGAGGTGAAGTGATATTGTATAGCAGAGATTTCGGGGGAATCAAAAGCGAAGGCCAGCTTTATAATTTCGAGCAGGAATACAATAGGTCGGGAGGTTATGAAAGCTATCCTCAACAGCAACCCGAAGAGGTTCGCCCCGAACCGCCTAAACAAAAGGGATTAAAATTGGATTTTTTGCGAAATTTAAAGTTGGATGACCTGATACTTATAGGAATCGGATTGCTTTTGCTTTTGGATTCCGATGAAGAAAACGACATATTTACTCTTATAATCGCTCTTATGCTGATGTTTTAATTGTTTTTGTTTTTAGACAAAAGAAAATCCATAAAGCTGTCTATCATTTTTCGGTCCTTTACAGACAGCTTTTGGTATTTTTTATATAAAACTTCGCTTTCGGATGCTCTTTTCTTAACAACTTGAGGTTCGCTCAGGTTGACGCCTGCGGCAAACATAAGGTCTTCCACATCAACTTCTCCGAAAGCGTTGGCGGCGATTTTTTGAACAAGCTTGGGGCGGGGGGGATTTGGCTGGCTTCCCTCCGCAAGCTTTCTCATTTGCACATAACTTATTCCGCAATCTGATGCAAATTGACGCCATGACCTTACTCCTCTTGCTTCGGCAAGAAGGAGAGCGAATATTTTTTTATTCCATTTTTGGTTCTCAGACATATTTATCAGCCTATCTTTCCTTCCAGCGCTGCGCCGATTACTGTTCCGTAGGCGGCGTTTTCGGGAATGATGATATTCACGCCGAACATGTTTTTCAGTTTGGTAAATATTTCGGGTGCTTGGGGCAAAGCCGTAAGATTGCCTATTAAAACGATATCCTTAATATTCTTCATTCTTGCAGAGAAAATAGCCATCATCGCGATGGTTTCAAAAACCATGTTTACTAAGCCTAATGCAATATCTTCTCTTGTAGCAAGGTCGCTGACTTTGCCGAAATTGGACGCTGTGGTATTGGTGGAAAGAGTAGGGCTGATGTCGTTTTGAGTAATATCGGATATCATAAGGTCGATATTATTCAAATTACCGCCCAATGCCAATTCTGCCACATGCTGTGCCGAACGAATGCCCAAAAGCTTGTCGGCAATGCCCACCAAGGTTCCGCCGCCGATTCCTGTTCCGCCTAAATGGACATATTCCTGAGTTTTGCTGTTGGAATAAACATAAGCTGTTCCTGTGCCCATGCTTACAACCACAGCCTCATCCATTTTGCTTAGGTAAAGACCGCCCTTGCCGTTGGCAATAAATTCGTTAACGTGGACAGTTTCCAAACCATAAATATTGTCTCCGAGAAAATCCGAACCCACACCGGTTACCATGACCTTTTGAATTCGATCTAAGGGAATCTTATTATCGTTTGTGAATTTGCCGAAACCGCCGTAAACAGAAGCGATAGGATCATTTGCTTTTACAAGTATAGGTTCATAAAGACGGTTGCCGTCAAAACCCACTATTTTAGTGGTGCTTCCGCCCACATCGATTCCTACTATTATGCCCATATGTAGAACCTCCTGCAATAAGGATGCCATTGTACATTATAAGTTTATATCTTTTTTACTCTTTTGTCAAATCATTTTTGCTAAATATCTTTTCAAATGCGAAATTTTGTGATATTATTATGTTGAGAAGATATGTGGGGTGAAAAGTCTGTGTATAATATAGATGAAAAGTCGCTTTTTTCAGCTAAAGCAAAAGCAGGACTTTGCTCCCATGCTTATATAGTTGACGGTGCCGACGGCATCGGGAAATTGGATTTTGCCCTTTATTGCGCCAGAGCTATGCTTTGCCAAGGTGATAACAAGCCTTGCGGTTTTTGCCCAAGCTGTCAGAAGGCTTTGTCGGGCAATCATCCTGATATTTTTGTTATCGGAAACGATAAAGCCGCTTCTATAAACGATGTGCGCGAGCTTATCCGCAGAGCATCATTAAAGCCCAACGATTCCGATAAACAGATTTTTATTGTGGCAAACGGGGGCAAGCTTCGTAATGAGGGACAAAATGCGTTGCTGAAGCTGTTTGAAGAACCTCCCGAAACGGTTGCGGTGTTTATTCTTACAGATAACCGTTCCTCCCTTCTTCCGACAGTTCTTTCCAGAGGACAGAGAATACATCTGGACGGTTTGCGGGATTATGAAATACGTGATGAGCTAAAGGAAAAGTTTTCGGACGCTTTAAACAGCGAGCTTGAATATGCTGTCGATTTTTCAAATGGCAATCTTGGCGAAGCCGAAAAATATCTTTCAAAGGAAAGTGTTCAGCTTAGAAAAAAAGCGCAGAATCTTCTTTTGCTTTGCTTTGGCAAAAATGCCTATGAACTTTCAGCCGCCCTTCTTCTGCCTAAATTCAAGCGCGAACAGCTTCAAGCCCTTCTTTCTGAATATATCCTTTTAATAAACGAGGTTTTGAAGCAGAAATACGGCGTGAAACGCAATGCCGCCCCGATAGTTTACGAAACAGAACAAAAGTTGGGAAATGCTTCCAAGCGAGCCCTTACCGCAATGGCAGAGTATGCGTCGAGAAGCTGCATGTCATTGGAAAATAACGGAAATGTTACCGCGGTGGCTTCAAAATTGGCTGTGGACCTTATGACAGCCGCAACAAGATGAAAACGGAGTATAGATTTATGGAAAACAATAACGAAAAGAAACCCCAAGGCAACGGCGGTCATTACAATAAACATCATAACCGCCGCGGTAAAAACGGGAAAAGCTTTGGAAACAAGCCTAAATATGACAAAAACCGTCCTCAGAACGAAGCGCTTGAGTCTGTAGAAAATATCGAGACTGTCGATTCATCATCTGCTCCCAAAAAGCAAAGGAACGATAATATTGATATGAGTACAACAGGCTTCGTTCCTCAACCCGAGCCTGAACGTAAATATATGTTCGATTATGAGCCTCAGGCGGAAATAAAAAAGGACGAGGAGCCTAAGACCGTTGCGGTGGTTGGAATCAAGTTCCGCAACGGAAGCAAGATATATTATTTCGCTCCCAACGACATCCAATTTGAAAAAGGCGAACACGCTGTTGTTGAAACGGTTCGCGGTGTGGAATACGGCGAGGTTGCTTTGAGCAACAAGATGGTTGGAGAATCCGAGGTTGTTTTTCCCTTGAAGCCTGTTTTGCGTAAGGCGACAAAGGAGGATGACGAGCGTCATGCGGAGAACCGCAAGCTCGAAGAAGCGGCAAGACCTATTTGGCATGAAAAGGTTGCCAAAAACGGCTTGGAAATGCAGTTGGTGGATGTTGAATATACCCATGACAACGCAAAGCTTTGTTTCTATTTTACTGCCGACGGCAGAGTTGACTTTCGCGAGCTTGTAAAAGACCTTGCAGGTGTGTTCCGCACAAGAATCGAGCTTCGCCAGATAGGCGTGCGTGATGAAGCCAAGCTTTTCGGCGGATTGGGCTCCTGCGGCAGACCCTTCTGCTGTCATACCTTCCTTCCCGATTTTGCTCAGGTTTCTATAAAAATGGCAAAGGAACAGAACCTTTCTCTTTCCAGCTCGAAAATATCAGGCGCCTGCGGCAGGCTTATGTGCTGTCTACGCTTCGAGCAGGACACCTATGAGCGTGAATATGCCACCTTCCCCAAGGTTGACACAATTGTTGAAACACCCAAGGGCAGAGGTGTTATCGTGGAAAGCAGCTTCCTTACAGGACGTATAAAGGTCAAGATGAATAACGACCAATCTATCAAGGTGTTCGGCAAATCCGAGCTTAAGATCCTCGGTATGGTTAAGGTTAAAGAGGAAGTCAGCGATGATTTGAAAAAGCTTGAGGATAAGTAATTTAATAAACAAAGAATGCTTCTCGATAACACGAGAAGCATTTTCTTTTTGCTGTGATAATTCTCACTATTGTAGAATTATTCTCAACAGACAAGAGGTGATATGCACCTCCAAAAGTGTCTAACTTTTGGGGTGCATATCATATTTGATGAATATTTAATTATGCGAAAATTGCTTTCTTGAGCATGAAATAGTCGGTAGCGGTAAACTTACCGTCGCCGTTCATATCGCTGCGCAATTCTGCAGTATCAGGCTCTTTGAGATCGGATACATCCATAGATGCAAATACGACCTTCTTGAGCATCATGTAGTCTGTTGCAGAAAGGGAGCCATCATTGTTCACGTCGCCGAGAACATACTTGACGTCGCCCACGCCGTCGATAACGATTTCCTCGGATTCAAGTGTTTCATCGCACTTGGTACACTTACGAACCTTAAGGTTTTCTTCAATGCTCCATATACCGTTATCGTGACCTTCTGCTTCCTTCAAAACCTCGCCGCAACCCAAGCATACCTGACCGCCTGTGCAGGTTTCTTCACCGGGAGTGTGAACGTGTACTTCAGGTGTTTCAACTGCTGCGCTGGATACAATCTTAGCGTAACAAGCGACGCTCATGGCAACGGTATAGGTATCTACACCGTCAAGCTTGATAACATCACCGATTTGAAGTGCATAAAGAGTGTTTGCGTTTGCTGCGCTGCCTGCAATTGCGGTACCGTCGGTTATGCCTGTTTCCCAGTTATGAGCGGCTATCATAATCTCGCCGTCTGTAAGTGTTACGGATTTTGTAGCAGTACCTTCGCCATAGAATTTGTCTGTTACGACATACGCATATTGGGACTGATCCCATTTTGCAACTATATTTGCGGTATATGCATGGTTTGCGGTGCTTACTGTAATTTCACCGAAGGAGGGAGTATATACGATACAGTCGCCCGAACCAACCTTTTCGTTCATGCCGTTTATGTATACATGACCCGAAAGCAAGGGCTCGCCGCTTAGAACTTCAACCTCGTCGATCCATACGAAATTGTTGGTAGCGGTGCTATTGATAATGAACTTAACGTATCTTGCGCTGACAGCAGTATCAAGAGTTGCAGTCAATGTAACGGTTTCCCAATTTCCGTTCTTTACACCGGTACGAATAGCGTTGTTTGCTGTGGTAACAGAAGTGTAATTTGTTCCGTTTGTGGATGTTAAAATTTCCATTTGGAGCTGGTCGCCATAGGGTACGGCAACACCCCAATCTCCGGCAGTCATATAAATCTTATAAATATTGGAATTTTGAACACTACCGAGATCCACAACAACTTCGCAGCCCTTTGCGCCGAAGAATTCTTCGGTTCCGCCGTCGGAGTTACCTTTATCACCATCGGTAAGCTTCACTCCGTTATCTGCTTGTGAGCCGCTGGGATTAAAAGCTTCGGTGGTTGTATAGCTCTTGCCTGTAGAAATTACAGAAACTGTGCTTGATTCCATTGCGGCTTCAAGTGTTTCTCTTGCGCTTTCGTAATCTGCGCTTGTAGAGTTCGAATCATTATATACCGATACAGCGTTACTATAAGCGGTACGCAAAGTATTTATGCCTGTTTCGGAATAGTCGTAATAACGTTCGTCCTCCGCATTGCTGATAGCGGTAGCAAGAAGCCCCTTTTCGTTGTCCTGCTCATCGGCAGGAGTACCGGTTGCAGAAAGCAAGCAGAACCAGTCGAGATCAAGCTTGCCGGTGGAAAGGCGGGATTCTGTTACCCAACAATCGCCGTATCCGCTGGTTGTACCTCTGGCTGTAGAAGGTGCGCTGTCGAGTACATGGAATTTATTGGTGTTGTAATCATAGTCTACAAGCGCGATAAAGTGACCGGGTACGTGACCGATAGCAACGCCGCCGTTTGCAAGGTGCGCTTTAAGTGTAGTATTTGCCGCTGTGCCCCAAGTGCTTTCGTTTATTACCTTAAAGCCTGCTACTGAGCCGTATTTTGCAGTAATTTTCGGATAAAGCACCAATCTATAGGTACCTTCGCCGCCTGTTACGTTATATGCGCCAATGGAATGCGCCCATCTTGCGGGAGCATCAATGCCGATATCATAGCCTGTAAGATAACCGATTGCGTTTCTCATAGAGAAAATACCGCAGCCTGTGTCGTATAATGTGCCGCCGCCGATATAATATTTCCACTTGGACTCTGTTTGAACAAGGTGGGTAAGGGGTGTTGCTGCAGATGAAGATACAGCAAAGACAGACATCATTGAAAAAATCATTACAGCAACCAACAAAAAGCTGATTACTTTTTTCATAGTCTTCATATGTTCCTCCTGGTTTAATTATAAGGTATTAATTGTAAACATAAGGGTTGGTTAATTCATACTTTCCGAAGCATACACTCTTGAGCATGAAGTAGTCGGAGCTTTCGATAGTTCCGTTTTCATTAACGTCAGCAAGAAGAACGGTGACTTCGTTAAGCTCATGCTTGCCGAAGATAACACTCTTGAGCATAAAGTAGTCGGATGCATCGATTTTTCCGTTTTGGTTAATATCACCGCGCAAGCCGATTTGAGTTTTTCCTGTGTCAACATTTTCATCGTCAACACGTTTAACTTCCAAGGTTTCGCCGCAATATATGCACAAACGAATAAGTACATCTTCAACCTGAGCCCAATCGCTTGCGGTGTGACCGGGTGCCTCATCTAAGATCTCGCCGCAGTCCAAGCATACCTGGCTGGTTGTGCAGGAAGCTTCTGCACCGGGAGTGTGAACGTGTTCCTGTTCGTTGTTGTCATCGCTGCTAGTGCTTATGATTCGGATATAGGGCGCGGCATCAAAGTAAACTGCATCGTAAATGGTAACACCGTCAAGTACAATAATGTCACCGGGCTGGAGGCTGTTCAATCTGTTGGCATTTTCGGCGCTTCCTACAATTTGGGTTCCGTTAGTAACGCCTGTTTCCCAGTTATGTGCCGCAATAAGGATTTGAGAATCTGTGAGAGTAATATCAGCCGTGTCGGTTCCCTTGCCCGCTTCCACGCTCTTGATAACAAAGGTTCCGTCGCCTTGATGCTCTGCAATTGCGTTGATAGTATACGCGTGGTTTGCGTTGCTAACGGTAATTGTACCGAAGCCCGAGGTGTAGATATGGCAGTCGCCGGATTCGATAAAGCTGTTTGCGCCGGTCAAATAAATACCTCCGGAAAGGAGAGGATTGCCGCTGCTGACCTCGACCTCGTCAACCCAAACATAATTGTTAACATTAAGAGCAAATTTAATATATCTTGCACTGATCGCAGTATCGGTGGAAATTGTCATGCTGCTGAGCACGCTGTTATAAATACCGTCTACTGAATCGCCGTTGCCGAGCGTCTGAACCGCAACCTTTCCGTCAACCTGAGTGAAGGGACCGCTTGCTGAGTTGGAATAGGAAACTGTCATATTGTTGGGAATGGGAACACCCCAGAACTCGCTTGCAACATAAGCTGTGTAGATATTGCTGTTTTTCTGTGCGCCCAAATCTACAGTGATTTCCACATCGCCGGTGTGGTAGTATGCCGCATAGGTGCTGTAGGTTGAAACAACGCTCGTGGTGGTCTTTATGCCATCGGTGAGCTTGCTGTTTTCATCGGGGAAATCGGTACGCGCAGTAACATTGGTGGTATATGAGCAACCTTTGGAAAGGACGGTTGTGCCCGAGCAAACCATTGCGTTATCGAGGGTAGTCTTTGCGGTTTTGTAATCGCTTTCTGTGGAGGTAGCAGAGTTATAAACCGCAACTGCGTTGTCATAAGCCTGACGGAGAGTTGTAAGACCGTCAGCATCAAAGCTGGAATAACGCAATTCCTTAGCCGCAAGGATAGATTGCCACAAAGCGGGCTTTGCGCTGCTCTGGCAATTGTTATAGCCGTTTGCTTTCATAATGGAAGGGTAATCCTTATAGCAAACGTCAAGGTCGAGAGCATCAACCTTTTTTGTGCCCGAAGAATAAACACCGTTGTAAATGTAGGAGCCATTATATATGTTGGACCAAGAATACTGCCACATAGTATAGCCTTCTTCATTATACTTCTTGTCGGTATATGTAAATTGGCTGGACCATTCGGAGCCTGCGCCGCTAAGAACGCGTGCTATCCATAAATCGTTATTCTGCTTAAAGCTGGAAGATAACTTATTATAGAATTGTGTACCCGAATAAATACCGGGGAAATAGTTACTTGCTTTAAGTGTGTCGCACCATCCTTCGCAAAGAGCAGTTGCGTTTGCCGAGCTTAAAGCGATCTGGTCTGATTCTTCTATGTCATAGAAAATAGGGTATTCAAAATACATATCGTATTGTTCAAATACACTTATTGCCCATGCGGCATCGGAAGCGGCGCCTGCCTTTGTGGTTTTCAAGCCGTACATATATACGCCCAAGGGCATACCTGCGGCACGGGCTTTGTTATAGAAAGCAACAAAGGCTTTGTCAACACTTTGACCATAGCCTAAACGAAGAATAACAAATTCACAGCCGGATGCCTTCAGTTCGCTGAAATCAACATTTTTACCTGTGGAATCGCCTGCCTGCCAATAAGAAATATCAACGCCGCGGGCGTAATAATTAAGATCGGTAGGAGGACCCATACCCTCCAGAGCGAGAGCGTTTATAGCTCCCAACGGAACGCTTACCATGAACATAGTAAGCATGAGAAACAATGCAATCAGTCTTTTAGAAAGTTTCATGTCACATCTCCTAATTAATAATCTGTACATATTTAGTTTTATTATATCTTCTACGGCAGTTAAAGTCAATCGCAATTTGCTTTCAACTCAATTTTTTGTACAAAATACCGTTCTTTAGGATGAATATTTGTGCATTATGCACATGCTTTCGGTGGGCGTTATCGCTTGATGATCTGTTAATTTTGTTACAATAATACAAATAACTTGGAAGTCGATAGCGATATTTCGAGCCTTGCTTAATATTTTTCGGAAACACGAGGTTTTATCTGAGACAGCAAAACAAAAACCGCCACTCGGCGGTTTTTGTTTGTGGGAAATTATGTATTAGCAGATATACATATCAATTGTTCCCAAAAATCTGATTCTTTGATATTTGCCAACTCTGTCAAATCATATTTATCAGAAAGCTGTTTTATCGTTTCGCATCCTAAAAAATACCCTACATCTGATTTGCCTTGATAGTCGTTCCAATCGCCAAAGAAATCTTTCGTGTCTTCGCCGGTATTAACAGCGTATAAGAAATCCTTTGATATTTGTTTCAAATTAGATTGACACCAATGCAACCATCCATTTTTATCTTGATGATAAAAATTCGGATTATCAATAATCAATTGCTCAATATACATGGCAATTCCCTCACGGTACAATAACCAAAGAGAATTATTAGAAAAGACATTGGCATTTGACCGAACCGTATTATGCCAAATATGCCCTAATTCGTGATAAATCAACCCGGCTAAATCAGCTTTATTGTACCAAGATAATTCGAGGATTTTTTCAATTCCCAATAACACCGCATTGTGTCCGTTTAATGTGGTAGCCCAACCTGCACCGTTGCACAATCCCAAATAAAATACTATTGAAACATCCAAATCAAATTGCAATACATTCTTCAAACGTTCGCATAATCCGTCAGTAAGACAAAGAAAATTTCCATGTGCAGTTTCAAGCTTATCAAAGTTTTTTGCCACATCATTAAGCAACGGTAGTATATTGTTTGAGAAATCCAAATCAGCAATATCAGTTTTCAATTTATTAGGTAATTCGTCAGAAATCGAAATGCAATATTTTTCCCATCTATCCATTGAAAATGCACCGTCAACAAAGCATTCGTGTATAGTTGAAAAAGTGTCGATGACATTCATTTTATGTTCTCCTTTAAAGTTTTATGGCTGTAATTATACATTCAATTTGTATCGGATAATAATTTCTGCTTGTTTATTATACAAAAATCAACCTTAAAAATCAACATCGTTAGTAAAGGAGAGATTCCTCCGAATCCGTTGCGGCTACATACGCCACTTCGTGGATTTTTCGCCGCCGTCTGCTCCGTGGGGCAGGCAAAACGATTCCCCGAATCGTTTTTCTTCTGCCCTTCGAATCTCTTATGGCTACGCCATAGAAAGAGAGATTCCTTCGTGTCCGTTGTGCTCTTCCGCAGAATTCCATTCTGCTCACGAACACCGTCCGCTCCGCGGGGCTATCCAAACAGTCCCTCGGTCTGTTTGGCTATGGCTACGAAAAAGATATTTTCGGCAGTTTTGAGTATGATTTTGAACTCTCACATAATAATATGATGCGCCAACGAATGATCTGTTCTATTCTTTTGTATGTGCTTTTCGATAGTCACGCGGGAGCACCCCGGTTATATCGCGAAAAGCAACTGTGAATTTGCTTTGATTCTCATACC
>CAZYRT010000020.1:0-31589 GCA_964650045.1 uncultured Ruminococcus sp. | reverse complement strand
AAGTTAAGCCAAATGGAACATAATGTACGTAGACTTACGGAGATTTATATTTTTTAAAAAGTTTGGAAAGTGGCTTATTTACTGGGGTTTTGAAGACTTTTATAGAGTTACGTGAGTTTTAAAAATGAAATCCCCACGATGAAATCTATTGATAAATAAAATAACCTTTTTCACCCCGAATTCCTTTGATTCGGGGTGTTTTTTTCGTCCTTGACAAAGAAAATCATTTATGCAATAATATTATATAAGAAAAATCATATCGGAGCTTAATATGTCAAGAAAAATTGATATTACATATAACAGCGAAAATGACAGCAAGGGAAAAAAGCTTCAGCTTGCATCGGGATATATTTCCGAAACTAATATCCTTTTTGAAAAAGAGAGTATTGCTGTTTATATACAAGCAAAAGGCCATGTTGGGTTTTATAATATTGACGATGAACGCCTTGCCGATTTTGACCTTCCTGCTGTTGAAGCCGGCAGACAGGTTTATGAGGAGGTTTGCTGCTCTGTTGAGGGCGAGGCTATAATTCTTGAATTTCCATTGTATAAATGGATAGATAATTATCCTCATTGTGACGGCGAGCATGACCGCTGGGACACAAGAGAGATAGACAGAGATATTTTGAAATTTGATTTTGTAAACAAAAAGATTATATGATTTATCCCCCAAAGGTCATGAGGCTTTTGGGGTTAAATTTGCCATATTCCTTAAAATTGACAGAAAATCGCAGGACAAGGTGTGTCCCATTATGATTTAAATGGATATTGCTCCCTTTATGTCCTTTGAATTTGGGATTTGCTAATGTATTATGGTTGTGAAAGGAGGTCATCGCAATGAATCAAATTAAAATTGGAGGCTTTCTCAAAGAGCTTCGTAAGGAAAAAGGGCTAACACAAGAACAGCTTGCAGAAAAATTTAATGTAGCCCGAAGAACAGTTTCGAGATGGGAAACGGGAAGTAATCTTCCTGATTTGGATATTCTTATCGAAATGTCAGATTACTATAATATTGAGCTTCGGGAATTATTAGACGGAGAAAGGAAAAGGGAGAAAATGGACAAAGATTTGGAAGAAACCGTATTAAAGGTCGCTGAATACAGCAACGAGGATAAATTGAAGGTAACAAGACGTATGCATAAGATATTTATTGCAGGGTTGATATCAGCGGTAGCGTATGTGGTATTAGGGTTACTGGATTGTGAAAATAACTTTTTTGGCGGTTTGCTTTTGGGTATTACAATTTCGATGCCTATATTGGGTATAATAATGACCAGTAAATATGCAAACAAGATTCGAGCATATAAAATGAAGTTTTTGAATCGCAAATAAAAACAATGACTGTGGTTTTTCGCCACAGTCATTTTTGTTGCAATATAAGCTTAATCCTTGCTGATAACCTTTTTCTGCCAAGACTTTTTGTTGCACTTAGGGCATTTCATGTATCTTGTGCGGTTGATGTGCATTGCCCAAAGCACGCTTTTAAAGGTGGGAACATATTTGTGACCGCACTTTCCGCATTCATAATAGCCTGCGGTCTGCTCTATTTTAAGGGCGTAAGCTATGCCGACTATAGCCATAGCAAAGCCTACTGCTATCAAACAAATTCTCAGCCAATCGGGCATATCCAAAAAGGATGCCATAAACGTAAATCCCAATAGGATTACCGTAGACAGAACGCCTATTAAAATTTCCAAGGAAAGGAGTTTTTTGTCTGCTTCTTCCTTTTGCTTTGCCATTTCGATTAAATGCTTTTCCATTTCTTTGTTGTAGTTATCCATTGAAACAACCTCCCCGCTTAATAAATCGTTTACCGTAATTCCAAGTTCATTGCACAATTCCAGCATAATTGAAGAATCGGGCATAGATTTGCCGTTTTCCCATTTTGAAATAGCTCTGTCTGTGATATTTAGCTTTTCTGCTAATTGAGCCTGGGTTAAATTTTTGCTCTTTCTGCATTGGGCAATAAATTTGCCAATCTTGATTTGGTCCATTGTGTTCCTCCTTTCGGCTTTCTTCGTGTTTAGTTTAGCCGAATTTTTTCGCGATTACTACACACCAACGGTTGAATAGGGGAGAGTCTACCAACGGTAGAGTTTATATTATACTACATTCCTCTTGAAAATCAAAGGGAAAATACTTTATTTTAAAAATTCATTGTGATATACTGGATTTATAAAACCAAGGAGGATGAAAAATGCCTTTTGCAATAGTAAGAAACGATATAACCAAAATGAAGGTTGACGCAATTGTCAATGCCGCTAATTCAACCCTGCTGGGGGGAGGCGGTGTAGACGGCGCGATACATAAAGCTGCAGGTAATGGTCTTTTGGAGGAATGCAAGACTCTTGGCGGATGTAAAACAGGCGAAGCCAAAATTACCTTGGGATATAACCTGCCCTCTAAATATGTTATTCACACAGTAGGCCCTGTTTGGTATGGAGGCTTCCGCAGAGAAAAGCAATATCTGGAATCCTGTTACAGAGTTTCATTGGAGCTTGCAAGGGAATATAAATGCGAAACAGTTGCCTTTCCTTTAATCTCCTCAGGGGTTTTCGGCTATCCCAAGGAAAAGGCTTTGAAGGTTGCAATGGATGTGATTCAGGATTTCCTTCTTGAAAACGACATGACGGTTTATCTTGTGATTTTCGATAAGCAGTCCTTTAAAATCAGCGAAAAGCTGTTTTCGGATATCGCTCAGTATATCGACGATAAATATGCCGATTCCTATGTTGAATACCGCCGTTTAAGCAAAAGAATGGCGCCAACCACATCCTGCAAGATGTGTGAATCCGCGCCTGCTGATAAAAACGAGTCTGCTGTTTCTTTAGAATCCTTGGATTCAAAATTGAAGTGTATCGACGAAAGCTTTTCCCAAATGCTTCTGAGGAAAATCGACGAAAAGGGAATGACCGATGCCCAATGCTATAAAAAAGCCAACATCGACCGCAAGCTCTTTTCCAAGATTCGAAGCGACGTTAATTATAAGCCCAGCAAGCCGACGGCGATCGCCTTTGCAATCGCCTTGGAGCTTGATCTGGCAGAAACCGAGGATATGCTGAAAAAGGCAGGCTTTGCCCTTTCTCACAGCAATAAGTTTGATATAATAATCGAATATTTTATCAGCAAAAGGAATTATAATATTTTCGAAATAAACGAAGCCCTCTTTGCTTTTGACCAAAGTCTTTTAGGCGGCTAAATGTCGCTTTCCATGCGACCAAACCTCTCTTTCTTAGGTGTAAAATGTAGACACAAAAGAAAGAGAGGTTTTTATTATGAAAAAGACAAACAACATTACAGAATTGGTATTTATCCTTGACAGAAGCGGCTCTATGTCGGGCTTGGAATCGGATACAATCGGCGGATTCAATTCTATGATTGAAAAGCAGAGAGGTCAGGAGGGTGAATGCTTCGTTTCTACAGTTCTTTTTGACCATGAATCCTTTGTTCTCCATGACCGTATCCCCTTGGGATCGGTTCCAAAAATGACAGAAAAGGATTATACCGTAAGAGGATGCACAGCCTTGATAGATGCGATCGGAATGGCAATCAAGCATATCGGCAATATCCATAAATATGCACGTGCCGAGGATGTTCCTCAGAATACTATGTTTGTTATAACGACCGACGGTCAGGAAAATGCAAGCCGAATTTATTCAAGCGACAAGGTCAAGAAAATGATTGAAAGACAAAAGGAAAAATACGGCTGGGAGTTTCTTTTCATCGGCGCAAATATCGATGCTGTTGAAACCGCCGCAAGCTTCGGCATCTCCCGTGACAGGGCGGTAAATTATAATGCTGACAGTAAAGGTACCCGTGTCCTTTACGATGCTGTTTCGGATGCTGTTTGCAGTATGCGCTCCAGCCGACCTTTGTCCTCCGATTGGAGCAAAAATATTGATGATGACCACAAAAAACGCAGAAAAAGATAATTTTATTGACTTTAATATATGAGAGGAGTATAATATATAAAAAATAATTTATATTCAATTAGGAACGGCTATGAATATTTTATTAAAAGTATATTATAAGTTTAAAATTGATATCGCAGTTAACAGATTAATGAGTGCGTTTACTCGTATTTTTTGGAAGCAATTAGAAATAATGAATGTTCCCCGGACTATTGATTATATTATAGAAAACAAAGCATCAATTGCTCGATTTGGAGATGGGAACTGCATATTGCTGCATATGGTTGCCCATTGAAATTTCAACGTGCCGATAAACAATTGCAAAAACGTTTAATAGATGTGATGCACAATGAAAATCCAAATCTTCTGCTGTGTTTGCCTAATCGAATTAATGCAAAAACTAAAGCAGAGCGAAAAAAATTATCTCCTTTTTGGCAATCATATTTGAAGCAGCATCTATATCCTTGGACAAAACATATAGATAAAAGGCGCATTTATGGTGACACCAATATATCGCGTTTGACAGAAACATCACTATATGAAAATAATTTTGAATATATAGAACATATAAAGAAAATCTGGGAATCTCGAAATGTATTAATGATAGAGGGTGAAAAAACAAGATTTGGTGTAGGGAATGACTTATTCCAATGTGCTGGAACAGTAAAGCGAATCTTGGGACCTGCCGAATCTGCATTTGATTGTTACGAGCGTATTTTAAAAGTCTCAATTGAGTATTCTCGACAGATTGATGACCCTTTGGTTTTGATTGCATTGGGGCCAACTGCTACTGTTTTGGCGAGTGATTTGGCAGATGCAGGAATACAAGCTATTGATATAGGTCATTTGGATATAAGCTATGAGCACTTAAGACGTGGCAAAAAAGATGTGGTTGTTGGAAAATACACTAATGAGGTTGAGGGAGGAAATGTGGTTGCTGATTGTCTTGACGAAGAGTATTGCGGCTCTATATTAACTCGAATCGTTTGATTTTTACATAATTTGTATGCAAGAATGAATTTTGAATTTGTAATTCTCGATTTTATAAGAGAAAATCTGAGCCATCCTTTTATGGATGGAATCATGAAGGGAATAACCTTTTTGGGTAACGCAGGCTGGTTCTGGATATGTGTCGGGATAATCCTTTCAATCATACCGAAAACCCGAAAAATCGGTTTTACAGTTTGTCTGGCATTGATCATAAATCTTGTTATCTGCAACCTTACCCTTAAACCCTTGGTGGCACGTGTTCGCCCTTTTGATTTAAAAGAGGGAATCGAGCTGTTAATATCCAAGCCTACGGATTTTTCCTTCCCTTCGGGGCATACATCAGCTTCCTTTGCCGCTGCTGTTGCGGTCTTTATGTATAATAAAAAATATGGTAGTTTAGCCATTATATTAAGCCTCCTTATTGCATTTTCGAGACTTTATCTTTATGTTCATTTTCCCACAGACGTTCTCGGCGGAATTATAATCGGTTCTCTTTGCGGAATCGTGGCTTATTTGTTAAACAAAAAGCTATTGACAAATAAAGAAAAATAGTGTATCATAAGCGCAGTTAGCCTATGCTAACTGCGCTTTGTTGTGAAAACAGGCTTTTTATTTTACATACAGTTAGCCTGAACTAACCCAAAAGGAGAAGGAAATGAGTATAGTAATAGTAGGCGGAAATGAATGCATGACACGCCGATACAAGGATATCTGCAGCGAATATAAATGTAATGTAAAGGTTTATCCTAAGATGACAAACGGCTTGAAAAATATCGGCACACCCGACCTTGTTGTGCTGTTTACCAATACAGTATCCCACAAAATGATAGAATGCGCTTTGGGAGATAAGAAAAATTATAAAATCGCCCGTTCGCATTCGAGCTCGGTTTCTGCCTTGAAAAATATTCTTGAGGAGCATATCGTATAAATTCAACCTTAAGTTTATTGACATTTTCGGCAGAGCGTGTTACAATTGTCTCGTGAATAGGGGACGGCACCCATAATAAAAAACGGAATTCACGGTTTTGCAAATTCAATTACAAAGGGGAAGACACCCATGGCAAAAAACGTTATTGTTGTTGATGAGCAGGGCAATGAATATGAAGCGACCTATCCCAAAAGGGCAAAGGGTCTTGTAAAAAACGGCAGGGCACGCTTCGTAGCAGAAAATAAAATATGCCTTGCGTGTCCGCCAAATGAATTTTTGGAGGAACAAAAAATGTCAGATAAATTAACTTTAAATCAAATCTATAACCAAATCACCGAGCTGCAAAAGCAAATGGAATCACTTCAAGGGGTGCTTTTCCAATTCCAATGTGTGCAAACACAACAGGATTATGTTGAGTCGGATGACGGCGAAATAACTCTTCTGGACTATATGCCCGAGGTTTCATTGGAAAAGATCAAGGCTATTAAAGAAATCGTCCTTGCAAGAGAGGAAAATTTGAGTGAGCTGTTGCATTTCTATTTGATGGTTTATAGACAGCTTAGCGAGGGTAATGCACCCGAAAATTCCCAACAAAAGGCTGAATAGTTAATTGCAAAATTTAACCCCAAAGGCTCTTGTGCCCTTGGGGTTATTTTTTGTATTTATTTCTTTGAAGATACATAAGAATCTTCCAAAAGAAAGAATCTTATGCTGAGCTTGAGGCAGAGCCTCAATTATAATTCAAGCATAACGCTGATAGCCGAAAGGACATATCCGCTTGCAGTCTCGGTTCGCAGAATGCGTTTGCCCAAGCCTGCCAATGGGATGCTCATTTCACTTGCCATTGCTGTTTCCTTTTCGGAAAGCCCACCTTCGGGTCCTATTAAAAATCCGATAGTTTTGGGGAAAGCATCGATGAGTAATTCCTTAATAGGCTTTGTGCCGTCACCTTCATAGCAAAGAAAGCCCATATCCTTCTCCGCAATTTCCTTCATGGCGGCTTCGTAAGAAATAATTCCGCGGATTTGGGGAATAATACTTCTGCCGCATTGAGCCGCCGCAGATTCACTTATCTTTTTCAGACGCTCGATGCGCTTTGAAAAAGCCTTACTGTCGGGACGGGCAACACACCTTTCGCTCATTACCGCCACGATCTCATAAGCCCCAAGCTCAACAGACTTTTGAATAACCGTTTCAAGCTTGTCCCCCTTGGGAAAACATTGGTAAACGCTGACCTTAAAGGGCATTTCGTTGTTTTGGGAGGTAGGCTCCCCTAATATTGCAAAAAGCCCGTCATGTGTGATTTCCTCGATAACCGCATCATAGGAATTTCCGTGCATATCGCAGACATGAAGTATATCTCCCTTTTCCTTGCGCAAAACGCGGATTATATGGTTGGCATCGCTTCCGTCAATGAAGGCTCTGCCGTCGTTTATTCTATCGCTTCCAATATATATTCTTGGGATAAATGCCATTTTGCATATCTCCTGAAAAAATTGATATAATTTTATAGACATTATAGAACATTTTATTTCATAAGTCAATTGCTGTCGGATAATAGTTTTTGCTGTGACCCGAAAGTTTAAAATCATGTTGACATTCTGCCTTGGCTGTTGTAAAATAATAACGTAAATATTTGATTGATTTGGAGGACACTATGGCTGAAAATATGGAAAAGGAAAACATCTTTACCTTAACAGACGAAGAAGGCAACGAAAGCGAATTTGAGCTTCTTGGCGAGCTTACTCTTGATGATAATACATATCTCGCGCTCATTCCCCTTGACGGTGACGAGGACGAATATGTTATCCTTAAGGTTGAGGTTGATGAAAACGGCGATGAGCTTTTGGTAACCATCGATGACGATGACGAGTTCGACAGAGTTGCCGACACATTTGAAGATACCTTCATGGGCGAAATCGACCTTGACGAAGCAGAAGCTGAATAAGATTTTTGTAACAGTTCAAATAGCCTTTTAAAATCGCAGGATTTTTGGGGTAACAGAAAACAGCCTGCAGAGTTCGTGCATAATTTTAATGCGAGGAAAATTGAACACAAAGCGGGTTCGATTCTCCTCGCATTAGGATTGTTCCCTGTGTAAAAACCCACAATAATGAAAGGGAGCCCATATTCCGCTGTGGTGAAGCAGGCCTCCCGCTGCATTGACGCGGCGGACGTTGGAAGCACTAAAGCATCGGAGAGGGCACCCACCTGCACAGAGCAGGGTTTTCATTCTCACGGGGGCACGGCTCATGCGGGTTTTTAAAATTAGCGGTTCTCCGTTGAGGAGAACACGCTACGATATAAATCCCTTGTGGGATTTGCGATATTCCCTTTGGGAGCGATATTTGCCTGCGGCAAGAGATATGCCCTGCGGAGCATGAAGGATTTATATCATATCGCGTCGGGCGCATAGCGAGGCATATCGCAACCGAGTGAAACGAGGTTATATCTCATTCGCTTGGCGAATATATCGCATATTATGTGGAATAGAAAAAAGGGCTGAATCATTCAGCCCTTTTTAATTTTTGTATTTGAATTATTCAGCGTCAGAGTAGATTTCTACTTCGGAAACGAAAGCCCAAGCTTCGCCGCTTACTACGCGAACCTGAACATACTGAGCAGTAACGCCTGCAGGAAGTTCAACGATTTCGGTAGCGAATGCGTCCATAGCTACGTTTGCGGGAGTAGCAGTGGTAACGGAAGTGTAGGTTTCGCCGTCTTCGGAAACGCAGAGTTCAACAGAAGAAGGAGCAGTAATGCCGCCGCCGAGGTCAGCAGTACCAACAGCAACCTTAACACCGGTGATAGCGGTAGCAGCACCGAGATCGAAGGTGATGGTGTGGTAGCCGGTTTCAGCATATCCGGGAGTCTTGCCGTGGAAGCCGATCCATGCAGAGTCGGTGAAATCAAGAGCAGTTGCGGTCAAGCCGTCAACCATGGTATTGCCGTCTTCATCGGGATAGGAAATAGGAGCATTTTCATCCCAGTTCCATTCAACATCTGCACCGCCCTGCTGATAGAGAGCAGAAGTAACGTAGGTTGCATTGCCTGCAATGTTGGAGCCTGTGATTTCAACGGGAGCAGTAGGTTCTTCGGAAGAAACGGGGTCTTCGGAGGAAGCTTCTTCGGAGGAAGCTGCTTCGGAAGATGCTGCTTCAGAGGATGCTGCAGCAGAGGAAGTAGCAGGTTCGCTGCTGGAGGAAGTTTCGTCGCCGCCGCAAGCTACGAGAGCGCAGGTGAGAACGAAAATGAGTGCGAGTACGAGAGAAAGTTTTTTCATAAACTTAATTTCTCCTTTTTAAGATTTTTTAGCCATTCAGCTTGAGACCATTATACACGTTAGTTTCCCTTATGTCAAGTAGGGAAGGCAAATCAAATATGACTTTTTTAAACAAAAAGCTACAAAATGCACAAAAATACATTTTTGGTATGTTCAAAATGCACAAATGAAAACATGAGAAAAGACCGAGAAATGAATCTCGGTCTTTAATAGCATAAATATGAGGTTAAATTATAATTATGCAGCAGGAACGTATACTTCGATTTCGTTAACGAAGAACCAAGAACCGTTGATGAATACCTTGAGCTGAACATAACGTGCAGAAGCATCGAGGTTGAGCTCGGTCCAGTAACCGTCTTCATCGAGTTCATCGTTGGTGGTGATGGGAAGGTTGCCTGCGGGGGTGAACTTTTCGCCGTCTTCAGAAACCATTACAAAGAGTTCGGAAGGGGAAGGAATACCGAGGCTGGAGCTGTTGCCCAAGTGAGCCTTAACCTGAGCGATGTTCTGAACTTCGCCGAGGTCGATTGTGATATAAGCATAGCCGTCATCAGTCTTGTTTGCGCTGGAGTGAAGGCCAAGCCATGCGCCGCAAGCCCAAACGGTAGCTGCATCAAAGTTTTCGAAAACCTGACCGTCGGTAACGTTACCGTTCCAGTTTTCGGTGTTGAAGGGATCGGTAGTTGTGCCGCCATCTGTTGTGGAGATAGTCCAGGACTTGTTGAGAGCAACGTTGTCGCCGAGTTCAACAGGTTCAACAGAGGATTCTTCTTCGGAGGAAACTGCTTCTTCGGAGGAAGCTGCTTCGGAAGATGCTGCTTCAGAGGAAGCTGCTTCAGAAGAAGTTGCATCAGCAGAGCTGGTAGAAGTTTCATCGCCGCCGCAAGCTGCGAGAGAGCAGGTGAGAACGAAGATGAGAGCGAGTACGAGAGAAAGTTTCTTCATTTTGATTCTCCTATTAAATTATTTTAGCTTATAGCCGTGTAGTATTATACACAAATAAAGACCTCATGTCAAGTTGTTTATTTCAACATCTCTGTCAAATCATTAATATAATCCACAGAGGCGGTTTTTATACGTTGATAATTTTGGGCATTTTCCTTATCGTAAACACCCACAACATCAAAGCCTGCTGCCGCCGCGCTTAATACAGACGAAAGATTATCCTCAAAAACCAAGCATTCTTCGGGCTTTACTCCCATTTTTTCTGCCGCCTTGAAATAGATATCGGGACGTTGGGATTTATAAACGCCCACATCATCGCTTCCTAAATAGAAGTCAATGACCGAATCGAAATCAAATCTTTTGAAAAATCCTTCCGAAAGCCTTCTGGGTGTGTCGGATGCGATACAAACGGGAATATTATTCCCGTGAAGCAGGGAAAGAAGCTCCATAGCTCCCTGTTTGGGAAGAATGTCATTGTTGTATTTATCAAATAAATATTCGATTTGAGAAGGGTATTTTGTAATATCTTCTCCCGATGTAGCGCACCAATATTTCATTGAATCGATCAATGTGCCGTCCATGTCGAAAATAAAAGCCTTTTTGCCTTTTAGATATTTTTTATTGCTGTTTAAAAGTTTCTGAATCTGCATTTTTGTCCTCATCTCATAAATATGTTATATATTAACATAATCATAATGTGTTTTCAAGTAAATTTAGGCGGAAAAAAGCGAAAAACCTCTTGAAATCAAACTAAAGCGGTGATATAATATTAAGAACTAAAATTCGGAGGTCCATGGGTTATGGCGATAAAAGATACCTTAACAAGGGTTTGCGATATTTTTGCTGACCCTAAATTATATGAAGGCAAGACGATCCGTCTCGGAGGATGGGTTAAAACTATCCGTTCTTCTAATGCATTCGGCTTTATTGCATTAAACGACGGTACTTATTTCACAAATATTCAGGTTGTTTTTGAAAGCGAAGTTATAAATAATTATAATGATGTTGCCAAGCTTAATGTGGGCGCTTCGGTTATTGCAGAGGGTGTTTTGGTACTCACACCCGAAGCAAAGCAACCTTTCGAGCTTAAGGCGGTCAATATCGAGATAACAGGTGAATCTACTCCCGATTATCCTATTCAGAACAAGAGACATACATTTGAATTTCTCCGTTCTGTTGCCCATCTCCGTCCCCGTGCTAACACATTTAATGCGGTTTTCCGCGTTCGCTCGGTTGCGGCTCAGGGAATCCACCGCTTCTTTGCTGATAAGGGCTTTGTTTATGTTCACACTCCTATCATCACGGCAAGCGACTGCGAGGGCGCAGGGGAAATGTTCCGTGTAACGACCTTGGATGTGAACGATCCTCCCCGTGATGACAAGGGTAATGTTGATTATTCCAAGGATTTCTTCGGAAAAGCGGCTAACCTTACAGTTTCGGGTCAGCTTGAGGGCGAATGCCTTGCTTTGGCTTATTCCAATATTTATACATTCGGTCCCACATTCCGTGCAGAGAATTCTTATACTCCCCGCCATGCGGCTGAGTTTTGGATGATTGAGCCCGAAATAGCTTTTGCAGATCTGGATGACTATATGTCCCTTGCAGAAGAAATGACAAAATACGTTATTAAATATGTTCTCGAAAAGTGCCCTGCTGAAATGGCATTCTTTAACGAACGTATCGATAAAGGTCTTCTTGACCGCTTGACTGCTCTTGTTAACAGCGATTTCGCGAGAGTAAGCTACACCGATGCTGTTGATATTCTCCAAAAAAGCGGCAAAAAGTTTGAATATCCCGTTTCCTGGGGTTGCGACCTTCAGACAGAGCATGAACGCTATCTTACCGAAACCGTGTTCAATAAGCCTGTTTTCGTAACAGACTATCCCAAGGAGATCAAGGCGTTCTATATGCGCCTTAACGATGACAACAGGACTGTTGCAGCGGCAGATATGCTTGTCCCCGGTGTCGGTGAGCTTATCGGCGGTTCTCAAAGAGAGGAACGTCTTGATGTTCTCGAAGCGCGTCTTGCAGAATTGGGCTTGAATAAGGATGATTATTGGTGGTATCTCGACCTTCGCAGATACGGCGGTGTTAAGCACGCAGGCTATGGCTTGGGCTTTGAACGTCTTATTATGTATATCACAGGTATGACCAATATCCGCGACGTTGAATTGTTCCCCAGAACAACAGGCAGCTGCGAATTTTAATGGCAATTTGAGTATTTTATATAACTATTTGAGGTAATTTATGATGAACAAGATTGAGCTTCAAAAGCAATATGATGAATTTAAAGCCCTTGGCTTGAAATTGGATATGTCCCGCGGTAAGCCTGCGCCCGAGCAGGTTTCCACAGTAGAGCGTCTTCTTACCGCTGTTACAAAGAACGAGGATTGCTTCTCCGAAACAGGAAGCGACTGCCGTAACTATGGCGGTCTTGACGGTATCAACGAAATGAAGCGACTTTTGGGCGAAATGCTTGGCGTAACCTCCGACTATATCATCGTTGGCGGTAACTCCTCACTTAACCTTATGTATGATACCGTTGCTCGCTCCATGCTTCATCCCGTTGAGGACGGCTGCAAGCCTTGGTCCAAATATGAGCAGATATCCTTCCTCTGTCCCGTTCCCGGCTATGACAGACACTTTGCTATCTGCGAATTTTTCGGTATCAATATGATCAATATTCCTCTTTATGACGACGGCCCCGATATGGATATGATCGAATCCTTGGTTGCTTCCGACGAAACCATCAAAGGTATGTGGTGTGTGCCTAAGTATGCAAACCCCTTGGGATGCACATATTCTGCCGAAACCGTAAGAAGGATCGCTTCCTTGAAGCCTGCGGCAAAGGATTTTAGAGTTTTCTGGGATAACGCTTATGTTCTCCACGATTTGACAGACACACCCGATGAGCTTCCCGAAATTTTTGCCGAAGCAACAAAATACGGCAACGAGGATATGTTCTTTGAATTTGCTTCTACATCCAAGATTACATATCCCGGCGCAGGTATCTCTTGTATCTGCTCCAGCCCCAGAAATATCAAGCGTATTCTTAACGCATTGAAGATTCAAACTATCGGTCACGATAAGCTCAACCAGCTCCGCCATGCAAGAGTTTTCAAGTGCTATGACGATATTGTTGCTCAGATGAAGGTTCACATGAACATCATCCGTCCTAAGTTTGAAATAATCTACAGAGCTTTCGAAAAAGGCTTTGAAGGTGTTGAGGGCGTTAGCTGGACTACACCTAACGGCGGTTATTTCTTCACCTTGTCCCTTCCCAACGGTACAGCAAAGCGCACAGTTGAGCTTTGCAAGGAGGCAGGTCTTGTTATAACACCCGCCGGCGCAATGTATCCCTACGGCAAGGACCCTGAGGACAGCAAGCTTCGTATCGCTCCCTCCTTCCCCTCCTGTGAGGAATTGGCAAAGGCTGCTGAATTGCTTACAATTTGTGCAAAGCTCGCTATTCTTGAAAAGCAGGAAGCATAATTATATATATTAATAGGAAAAGATCGCTCGGTCTTTTCCTATTTTTTATTTGTAATTTTCAACAAAAATAACGGAACCTATTGATTTATTTCAAGCATTATGATATAATCCAAACGTAAAATATGGACATTCCATATTTTTAATTAATTTATGTGTTCGATATGAACAAATAAAACAAAGAACCATAAGGAGTGTGTTCAAATGAAAAAGCTTTTAGCTATCCTTCTCGTTTGTATCTTTGCTGTTTCCTGTGTTGCTTGCGGCGGCGGCGAAGACACAAGCAGTGATGCCGGCTTCACAAATTCCGGTACCACCTCTTCCAAAGCAGAAGTTTCTTCCAAAGAAGAATCCTCTTCCAAAGAAGAATCCTCTGAAGAACCTGTTGACCCTAAGGATGAAGTTAAGTTTACTAACAAATTCTTGTCCTGGAACAACGCTTATTACAAGGGCGGTATTGTTTCCGTAACTCCCACCGCTAACGCTGCTACAACCCTTAGATTCTCTAAGGTTAACGAAGCAGTTGAAGATTACGATATCGGTATCTTCACTCGTGAATACGGTGCTACTATCGAAACTGCCGATCAGGATTACTCCAAGTTCGCAGTTGTAGTATTCGAATATGACCACAGCAAGTTCGGCTATGCTAAGAAGTCTATGGCTGCTGTTGGCTCTGCTGACGCTAATACTGCAATCCCCGAAGACGGCTTTGTAGTTGCTATCCACGAAGCATGGAGCGATAAGATCTCTGCTATCGAAAACCCCACCGAAGACGCTGAAAAGTTCCCCCTTGGTCTCGTATTCTATCCTCACGGTATCGTTACAACCGGTGGTCTTGATGCTACTATCACCGCTGCTGCTACAGCTCCCGTTATTGACGGTGTTGTAAACGAAGGCGAATACGGCGATGTTATTTGGGATATCAACCCCGACAACGTTAACGTTTCCTATGCTCAGTTCGAAGTAGGCAACTACTATGCAACTGCTAAGGTTTACATGACCTATGACGCTGATAACCTCTACCTCGCTGTAGTTGTTGATTCTCCTAACCACTTCAATAACCTCACTACTGACAATGCAGGCAATATGTGGTCTCTCGAATGTATCCAGGTTAACGTTGCTTCCGAAATCGCAGGCAGCGAATACATGGATGAATACTGGAACAATGCAGCTGGTTCCGATGCAGCTTGGGCTAACAAGGTTCGTCAGTATGGCTTTGCTGTAAACGACAACGGCGAAACCCTTTCCACCTGCTGGATCGGTACCAATGTTGACTCTTACCAGGCTCAGGCAAACTGCGCTCGTGACGATGCTGCTCAGAAGACCGTTTACGAAGTTGCAATTCCTTGGTCTGAATGCGGCCCCGCTGCTTCTGAAGATTCCGACGAAGGTCCTATCGTAGGCGAAGCCGGCACTCAGTTCGGTCTTTCTCTCTCCGTTAACTGCGGTAGCGAAGAACAGGAATTCAAGAACGTTACTCTCCGTGACGGCGGCGGTGTTATCGGTCTTAACGACTGGAACAAGATCCCCGTTATCACTCTCGGCTAATTAGGTATAATTCAAATGAAAATAAGCGTTAGCCTTTATAGCTTTCACGGCTATACTGCAAACGACTCTTTGGGAGTTAAAGGCTGTATAGATAAAGTAAAGGAATTCGGCGGCGAAGGTATCGATATCCTCGACAGCACATTCCAAGGCCCCTATGAGGAACATCTTGAATTTGCAAAGGATATTAACGAATACTGTAAGCAAGTTGGCATTCAACCCGCCTGCTTCTGTGCAGGAGCCGATTTCTTGAACTGTGCTGACCTTGATGCGGAAATTGCAAGAGTAAAGAAATTGGTGGACATTGCGGCGGCTTACGGCTGTCCCGTAATGAGACACGATGCTACAGGCGGTTATCCCGATTCTGTTAAAACAGGAAGAAGCTTTGATTATGTTCTTCCCATTCTTGCAAAGGCATATCGTGAGATAACCGAATATGCTGTAACAAAGGGTGTAAAGACCTGTGTTGAGAATCACGGATTCTTTGTTCAGGATCCCGACCGTGTTGAAAAGCTGATCAATGCAGTTGATCATCCCAATTTCGGTGCTTTGGTTGATATAGGCAATTTCGCCTGCACCGACAGCGACAGCAATCATGCGGTCGGTCTGCTCGCTCCCTATGCTTTCCATGCTCACGCAAAGGATTTCCATATAAAGAGCGGCTCTCTTGATAACCCCGGCGAAGGTTGGTTTCTTTCTCGCGGCGGTAATTATCTCCGCGGTGCTATAATCGGCCATGGAGATGTTCCCGTCCGTCAATGTATCCAAACCTTAAAACGCCGCGGCTATGACGGCTATTTGACTATCGAATTTGAAGGCATGGAGGACCCCCTTAAGGGTGTCCGAATCGGCTGTGACAATTTGAAGCGTTTTATATCTCAATAATTTAAGCTAATTATGGGGCGCTTTTTGCGGGCGCCCCATTTCTTATAGGGAACCCCGAAAGTCGCAAGACTTTTGGGGCTAAGAGAATAAGTATGAAAAAGAAAATTATCGATCCCCAAAATAAAAGGGATACAGCAAAAGATAAAAAAATAATAAAAAAGATTTTTATTATTATAATTGCAGCCCTTTTGGCTCTTGCGCTAATGTCCTTAGGGCTTTCTCTTGTTGCAAAATGGCTCTATCCCGATGCGGAAACCGAATTTTATGACGATTACCGCTTTTTTGAGCCCGACTATTCTAAAAATATCCTTGAGGATAAGGTCTATCTTTCTCTTTCCAGGGGTATAAATTATAACCGTTACGGCGATGAATGTGTGCTGAATGAGGATAATCTTATTAGCCTTCATGAATCGGCAACATTTTTCTATAATTATTTTGATAATATCATAAGAGGCGATTATCAGAACCACACCTCTTTCTATACAGAAGAATATCTTAATACCGAGGATTCAAAAAAGGTGTTTCCGATTCCCGATAAATTTACAATGCAGGGAATTTATGATATTCATGTAAATCTCTATAGCTCTCAAGCCGATGAGGAAAACAAAAACAAGGTTACCGAGATATATGAGATAAGCTATCGAATTTTTGAAAACAACGGGACGTTCCGCCGAGACATCCTTCCCGATGAAACTCAGACCCTCGTCTACGAAATATATATAATTGACGGAGTTGCCAAAATCAACTCTATCGCCTACCGTACAAACGGATAACTCTCCTCACATTAACATCCATTTGGAGTGAATTGTATGAACCAAACAAACGATTACAGCAAAGAAATTGCTGAATTTGAAAAACGTATAAAAATGCTGAAGGATAAAACCTATGCTATTCTCGGAGCTTTGGGAAGCGAGGTTCAGTCTATTCGTGACCGTGACCCTGCAGCCCGCAGTAATGCCGAGGTTCTTCTCCTTTATCCCGGGCTTCATGCCCTTGTAGCCCACCGTGTGGCACATAAGCTTTATAAAAGCGGTCATCTTTTTGCCGCCAGAGCGATAAGCCAAACCGCAAGAAATATTACAGGTATTGAAATACACCCCGGCGCTCAAATAGGGAAGGGACTTTTCATCGACCACGGCTGTGCTGTTGTTATCGGTGAAACCACAATAATCGGTGATAACTGCACAATCTATCAGGGTGCAACCTTGGGCGGTACAGGTAAGGATGTAGGTAAACGTCACCCTACCTTGGGCAATAACGTTATGATAGGCGCAGGCGCAAAGGTTCTGGGTCCCATAACTATCGGAGATAACTCCAAGGTTGCTGCAGGCGCGGTTGTGTTGAAGGATATTCCCGAAAATTCCACAGCGGTGGGCGTTCCTGCCCGTGTTGTAAGGGGTAAGGATGCGCCTAAACCTCAAAACCTCGACCAATTGAACATTCCCGACCCTGTTGCAAACGAATTGAACGTTCTCCGCGAACGAATTGCAGAATTGGAAAAGAAGCTGGAAGATAAATAAGATACGAAAAAACCTGCCGATTTTTGTCGGCAGGTTGCTTTTGTATAGGAGAATTAATGACCTCTTAAATCAAAATCCAATATGGTTTTCAGCCATTTTGGGATAGAATCGGGCGCCCAGCATTCAATTATGTAGTTGCTTTTGGAGGAATCGAAGCTTTCTATTTCCTGCTCGGAAACGCTGTGGAACCTGTGGCTGGGGAAGAATATGTTGTTCTCTTGAACTCTGATATTAATATGACTGTTTTGAGATGTATAGTATTCGGTTAATTCCTCCAATGATAATTGGCTGGAAACTACGATAGCGCCGTAATATTGCATCCCGTTACCGTTTCCTGTGATTTTGCCTGCATTGGAAACAGAATCAACAAATTCGGTGTTTTCGGGTAATTGGATGCTCTTTAAATCTCTTTCGATATCCTTGGCAATAAGGTCATTTGTGGTGGTAATGCCCAAAACAAGAAAAACAGGCAGAACGATAACTGCAATTAAAAGTATGATAGCCCCTTTATGTGATTTCTTTTTGCCTTTCATAATATCCGCCCTTTTTGGTTTATATTTATATTTACAATATATCATGGCTTAGATTATGAAGCAACATTAAAATGTAAACAAACGTTTAATATAATTGTATTTCCATCAAACAGTCTTGTCTACAACAAAAATAAGAACCGAGAAAACTCGATTCTTATTTTTGGCACGCCGCAAGGGATTCGAACCCCTGACCTACTGGTTCGTAGCCAGTTACTCTATCCAGCTGAGCTAGCGGCGCATATTCACAACGCATTATATAATATCATAAATTTATGTAAATGTCAAGCCTTTAAACAAAAAAATCCGAAATAAAGTTTTGGATCGGTCTGTTTTTTGAAAGGCGATTCTTAACGTTTGGGTTTTGTGCAAATTGCCGAAAATGACTTATCAAAAAGAAAAATATTGACATATTAATACAAATGTTATATAATCGAGATGTGGAAATTTTTGAATATTAATGTGAATTTTTTTCATGTGTTTTCTTTATATCTCCTTTCTCCTTTTACAAGCATAAGCCCCGATTGTCACGGGGCTTATACTTGTGTAATGGGTTAAATTTGAATGTAGTTTAATTTGTATTTAACGCATTTTTAGGATAAATAAAAAGCTTTAATTTAATAATAAAATGTTATAAATATAATGAATAATTATAAACAAACGGAGGAATTTTATGAAACATTTTCTAGGCGTTCTTCTCTGCGCTATGATGCTTTTGACTGTTTCAGCTACATCTTTAAGTGTCTTTGCAGCAGATGATGTTACCACCCCTACTGATGTACCCAAGATTTTGATCTACACCGATTCCACTCCTAACCGTGATGCTTATGTTGCCTGCACAATTAAATTTGTGGACAAAGAGGGTGGTACCTACGGTGATTTTGAAGATGCAGGTTCTTCTATAAAGATCAGAGGCAACTCCACCGCAATAGGTGAAAAGAAGCCTTATAATATCAAGTTTTCTTCCAAGACCGATGTTCTCGGAATGGGCAAGGCGAAGAAATGGAGCCTTCTTTCCAACTGCTATGAAAAGACCCTTCTCCGTAACAAAACCGTTCTTGATTTCGCTGACAATACCAACCTTCAATATACCAGCGACAGCGAATATGTTGACCTTTATCTCAATGATGAATATCTCGGCAGCTATCAGATAACCGAGTCTGTTGAGGTTGGCTCTTCCAGAGTTGATATTGATACCAGCGCAAACGAATTTCTTGTTGAACGCGATTTCCGTTTGGATGACGAGCTTTTCCGTTTCCAAACAACCCGTTACGGTATCGATTTCAACATTAACGAGCCTGAGCTTGCTGATATAACCACTGAGCAATCCAATTATCTCATTAATCTTTTCAATAATGCCGAAACTGCCCTCGCTTCCGGCGATTTCAACAAGATTTCTCAATATTTCGATATTGATACAATGGTGGACTTCTATATTGTAAACGAATTTTTTAAGACAACCGACGTTCACCAAAGCTCCACCCGTATCTATGTTCAGGACGGATTGATACATGGCGGCCCTCTTTGGGACTTTGACCTTGCTTCGGGTAATATCAACCCCGATTTCAACAACTGGTATTGTAATACTACCTCCACAGGCAACAGCTGGGAAGGTATCTATGCAGGTGCGTATTACACCTTCGGTATCTGGTTCAATATGCTTATGCAATGCTCGGAATTTAAGGCATTGGTGGTTGCACGTTACGAGGAGCTTGCTCCCTATTTCGAAAACCTTTATAAAGATAACGAATTGGGTACAAACTATATCGACAGAATGCTGGCAGAATACGGCGATCATTTCGACCGTAACTATAGTGTTGCAGGCTGGAGCATCACATATCCCTACAGTATCGCTGTTGACGGTTCTACACCCTATGAACGTTACGGCACCGAAAAAACCTATGCCGAACACGTAGAATATTACCGTTATTGGCTCAATCAGCGCCATGTATGGCTCTGCAACTATTTCGGTATCGAGATTAACAGCGAGGTTGTCACACCCGAGGTTCCCGAAGTTACAATTCCCGAAGGCACCGAAAACCTTGTTTTAGGTAAATCCATTTATGAATATGTGGGCGGCGATTCTTGGCCTACCTATTATACCGATATGACCGATGGTTCTATCACCGAAACCTTTGATGTAAGCGACGGAGATTTTGCTCAGGAAGAAACCCTTTGGTTCGGCTTCAATGCTAATCAAATCGATGCAAGCGGATGCGCTTATGTTATCTATGATTTGGGCGAGGAATGTAGCATTAACATGGCAAGAATCCATGTTGCTTTGGATAATGTTTCGGGTAACGGTATCAAAATCCCCAGCTATCCTCAAATCCAGCTTTCTTCCGACGGAAAGACCTATTCTGCTGTTTACGATATTCCCCAAGGTGAAACTTCTAATGCAAAGGGAACCGCATGGTGGGCATTAGGCGATATTACAGGCACTGCTCGTTATGTTAAGATTTCTCTTATTCCTCAGCATTGGGCGTTTGTTGACGAAATTGAGGTTTACGGTACTCCTGTTAACAGCGGTTCTGAAGACATTGAACCTGAACCCGATTACGGTACTCCCGGTGACATTGACGGTGACGGCAAAATCGTTGCCAAAGACTATTTTATGCTTAAACAGCGCATTTTCGATATGCTTAACACCACTAACCTTCCCGAGGGTGTTGATTACCGTTGCGACTATAATCAGGACGGAAAGATCACCGCTACCGACTATCTGCTCCTCAAGAGAGATATCTTTGCAGGTAAGTATTGATTGTGTTTGTTATCCGTTTAGGATAACAAACAGCGATATAAATCCCTAACGGGATTTGCGATATTACCTTTAGTAGCGATATAAGGCTCCGCCTTGAGATATGCCCTGCGGGGCGAGAGGGGATTTATGTCATATCGCTGCCGACTTAATGGAGGCAATATCTCATTGAGCGTAAGCGAAAATATATCCCATTTGCGTAAGCAAATATATAACCAATGAAAAAAGAGAGAACATTACGGAAAAACCGTTTGTTCTCTCTTTCTGTTTGGGCTCTTACAAAAAGAAACAGGAAAAGACAGGACATAAGCAACGGCATGGCTATGTGACGAACGCCGTCGTAGGTTATCATTTCGGTTGAATCGGGCTTTGAAATTAGGAAGGTCGCCCAAGCTACAGCCACAAGACATATTATTAATATAACAGTAGAAATTATTTTTTTAATCATATTTTTAAACATAACTAATTCCTCCTTCGGATTAGTGAATTAAGTAACTCCTTTTGCTCTTTTGTTATTCGTTTGCTTTCCTTTGCCTTTTGTATAGCTTTGTTGTGTACCCATTGGGAAAGCTTATTTTCGGTTAAAAAGGGAAATGTTAAATCCCATTGCTTATATAACGCCGTTGCGAAATACCATGAAATCATCATATTGATGTAATATTCATCTGTCTGTATTTCTGCAATTCTTTCTGCATATTCGATTTTAAAATCCTCATCGAGGAAATACCGCATATAAACAGATATGCCGAACCGTACCTCATAGGTATTTTTCGATTGAAGCCATTTTTCTGCCATGGGTAAAAGTGAATGGCTGTTTTTATAAAACGCCTTTGGGGACAGCTGATCGCAGGTTGCCCAGTTGTCAACATAGGGAAGAAATTCCTTTGTCATTTCGAGGCATTTGCCGAAATCCTTTTCCTCCATTATGAGAAATGCATGAAGCTGATTTTCCTCAAAATATCGGTGGGGAAGTGCCGAAAGAAATTGGCTGGCGGCTTCGCTTTTATATAATTCCTTTGCCAATTTTTTTAATTGGGGTGTACGCACACCGATAAAGCTTTCTTTCGGCAGGTTGGGTATCAATTTGCTGTTAAAATCACGGTATTTTGTATCCTGCATTTGAAAAAGCTGTTGTTGAATGTTCATTCTTCCACCTCGAATGTCAGTATATCACCCTTGAAATTGCTGTCCTCGTCGGAAACATCACCGATCCCAAGGAAAACTCGGTTGCCTTCTAATGCAAAGCTTAATGCAGGAAGACTATATTCCAATTCCCAAACGATTCTTGTGGTTCTGCTGTCGAGGGATTCTCTCAATGTAATTCTGTAATTACCCTCTTCTTTTTCTTCAAAGCAAAGTAAATAAAGCTTCTCGCCGTATACCGCCATGTCGGTTACGGTAATACCGTTTTTTCCTACAAACTTAATATCCTCGATTTCCTCGCAACGGTATAAATATCCCGATGTGAAAAACAGCATATCCTTAAAGACCGCTTCGGCAGGTATTCTTGTGTAAAACTCATAGCCTCGGTAATATTTGTCGGTCCAATCGCTGTTAAGGACAAATTCGTCATCCTTGTATTCAAAAATCTGCTTTCCGCAAAGTGCATAAAGGTTTTCCTTGAATACAAAAAGCTGATAAACTCTTTCGTCCTCCAATTCCTCTGTTCCAGAAAAGGGAACATCCTTGAATGTTTCGCCCCCGTCCTCGGAAACCAAAACGGGAAATTTGCCGTCGCTTCTGCCGATTCCTGCAAAGAGCTTGCCTTGGTATTCAACCAAATCAAAGGTATGGATAGCATTGGGCAAAGTTCTGTATTTAACAAACTTATCATTTTCAAGACGGAAGAAATTGCCGTATGCCCAGCCCTCTGTCGGGTCTGTTCCTGGGATATAAAGCTGGTTATCAATAACAATAAATCTGTCGATTTGCTCGTCGGGAATCTCTCCGCATTCTTCCCAAGCTTCTGCTTCAAAATGGTAACGGTATGCATTTTTGGGAGAAATGTTTTTGTCATAATCTCCTGCACCTACATAAAGATAACCGTCGAAAATTATCATGTCCCAAGGGTTTTTGGCGTTGTTGGAAAGGTCTTTGTATGGGTTGTTAATAATTTCATATTCGGTTATTGTTTGGGGTTCCTTGGGGATGTTTTCTTCATCGGAGCTTTCTTCCGGTGAGCTTTCTTCCTCGGTTGTTTCTTCAACAGAGGATTCCTCGAAAGATGATTCCTCAATCGAGATTTCCTCTTGAGAGGGAACAATTTGGCTTTCAGCAGAGGTGATTTCTGTGTTATTTATGTCATCCCCTGCACATGAAGCCAAAAGCAGGGAGGTTATAATCAAAATTAAAATTCTTTTCATAGCTCTTTCTTCCAATACCTTCCGTTAATAACCACAGGCTCGTAAATGAAGCGCAGAAAGGCGATTTTGTCGCCCTCCGAAAGTCGGGATGTTATGTCGCCGTTTGGAAGAATCCTTGAATATATCTGTCCTTTTTCGTTACGGACAAGAATCTCTGCTTCGAGATAATGATTGAAATTAGTATATCCCTTTGCGCCGCCCTTTACCTTTTGCTCCTTCACGGGGTAAATATCAATTTTAATTACTGTACCGATAAATTCGCGCTTGGAGAAGAATCGGAATATCCCTGTGTGCCTGCCTGCCAATAAAAGTAAAGCTATAGGTATAAGATAGAACACAGAATTTATAGAGAGAAGATTGGTATATCTGAACAATACAAATGAGCCTATGCCTATAATAACGGCAAAAACAAGGAATTTAATGATTATTTTGGATTCCTCTGCCCTTTGTATTCTTCTTGCCTTTTTTAGTGTCAGCATGATTTTCTCCTTGCTTTAATTTTAATATTCTGTGTTACCATTGTAAAGCAACCTGCGGTTTAACCCGGGTATACTTTTCGTGGGATTAATTATGGGGTGTATTCGGTTCCCTTTAGCTTATACTACAACTCTCGCGAAGGAGGGGCGATAATACATAAAAACTTCATCGCGGAAATTAAAAAGTTTTGCCAAGCTTTTTCAAAAGCGGTCGCGGGAGCTAAAACAAAACCCCCACAAGCTATTCACTTGTGGGGGAATCGGTTGATTAATTTAATTTAAGCGTTTTCTTCGGTTGAAGCTTCTTCAATCTGCTCTGATTCAAGGATTTCATCGGGTTGAACTGCTTCGGGGGCTTCTTCCTTTTTCTTGCCGAGATATTCGGGAAGGGCAAGACCGCTTAACGCGAACACCTCTTCGAGAGGAGGAACACTCTTCATCATGCCCGAAAGGAAATTAGCTGTGGAGGTCTTGCCGTCGCCGCTGCCGCCGTTATCCCAAACGGTGATCTTGTCGATCTTAATGTTCTTGATAGCATCAACCTGAATCTTCATCAAATCTTCAAGCTTGTCGGCAATCATAAGTCTCAATGCTGCTTCTGCATCGCCGTTTGCAGACTTAACGATTTCTGCAAAACCTGCCGCCTGCTTGCGAAGGATCTCTTCCATACCTTTCGCTTCAGCCGCCATTCTTGCATAGATAGCGTCTGCTTCACCCTGTGCCTTACGTCTGATCTTTTCTGCTTCTGCTTCTGCTTCAAGCTCGATTTGACGCTTGGTGATTTCGGTCTGAACGATAACGTCAGCCTCCAAGGTTGCCTTTTCTCTTGCGCTTCTTGCCTGCTCTGCTTCTTTTTCTGCAGAATAAGCTTCTTCCAAAGCCTTTGCCGCCTGAATCTTTTCTGCCGCTGTTGCGATTCTCAAAGCCTCAGCCTGCTTTTCGCGGAGAGCCGCATTGGACATTGCGATTTCGGTTTTCGCAAGGTTTTCACCCTGAATAGCCTCTGCATCCGCCTTGGAAACGTTAACACGTTCGTCCATTTTTGCGTTTGCTTCACCGATAGCACCGTCACGTTCCTTTTCAGCAACGCTCTTCTTAGCATCGTTAATAGCCTTTGCAGCCGCTTCTTTACCAAGAGCAGCGATGTATCCGCTTTCGTCGCTTATGTCAGTAAGGTTAACGTTGATAAGACGTAAACCGATCTTCTTCAATTCAACTTCAACGTTTCTCGAAACTGCTTCGAGGAATTTATCTCTGTCGGTGTTGATTTCTTCGATATCCATTGTTGCAATGATCAAACGGAGCTGACCGAAGATAATGTCCTTAGCAAGCTCTTGGATCTCTGCAAGCTGAAGACCAAGCAATCTTTCAGCCGCATTCTGCATAACGCTGGGTTCTGTGGAGATACCTACCGTAAAACGGGAGGGAACATCGATACGGATGTTCTGGCGGGAAAGTGCATTTTTAAGGTCAACGGGAATGGAAAGGGGAGTAAGGTCAAGGAATTCATACGCCTGAATTACAGGTACGATGAAGGCTGCGCCGCCGTGAATACATTTAGCCGAGCGCGAACTGCCGTCCTTGTTTTTGCCGACTCTACCATAGATTACCATGATCTTGTCAGAGGGACATTTCTTGTACCTCGAGAAGAACCAAAGCAAAAGGGAGAAAAGCAATAAACCGATTACTGCCAATAGAATGATTGTGTTTGTTTCCATAATGGTCTCCTTTGTATGTTATTTATTTTTTTGAAATTTATATTTTATCCATATTGAGAATGCTATTATGCCTACTATGGCTGTAATCAATAGGATAAGATATATGTTTTGAATCATTTTTTACTTATATCCTGTTCTTTCTGCGAACTATGAGAGTTTCCTCTCCAGAGATACCTACAACGGTAACCTCCTCGTCGCAATTAATCATTGTTTCTTCGTCTGTAATTGCAAACTTTTCGCAAAGCTTGCCTTGGATAATAGCGTTTATCTTGCCCTTGCCTGTTCTTGCAGGGGGGATTCTTAAATAAACTGTTCCGCTAACGCCGAGAGCATCGCGGATGTCCTCTGTGCCGTCATACTGCAATCCCATAAGCCATTTCATTAATGCCGCAATAAGGAACATTGCCAACGCGCCTGCCGCTGTAGAAATGATTATCGAAATGGAAAGGGGAAGCTCGGAGCCGCAGCAAATTGTACCTGTCCAGCCCAAAACCGAGAAGAAGGCGATAAATCCGCGGAGCGTAAATAATCTTAAACCGCCGTCAAGAACATCGCTGTCGTGAAATGCTTCGTCGGCATCGTCGATTTGGGTATCTCCGTCGGCATCGCTGTCACCGCCCATACCCAAAAGGGTCAAAACCATTTGAATCAAAAGCATTACCGTTGCAGGAATTGCAATACAAGCGAAAACCTGCCCTGCGTTACCTAATGCGTTCCACCAATCTGTCATAAAAATTGCCTCCTATATGTAAATTAATCATTTGCCTATGTAAATTAATTATTTGCCGAATTTCTTTTGGAGCTTTTGGATATCCTCTTTGTCTATCCACTCCTCGGAATATCCGCATTTACAGCAAACATAACGGTGAACCAAAACCGCCGAGAATATTGTTGCGCCTACCACAATGTTATTGCCCGTGCCGTAGGCTCCGCTTGTTCCGTTTATGCGGATTATATCGGTGCCCTGACATTTGGGACAAATGTGTGTTTTCATAATATCACCTGATGTTTTTAGTTTTTCAATCTCATTGCTTCTATTTCTCTAATCCAGAGTATTCAGGATGTCTTCAGCCCTTTTGCGGAAAGCCGCCGCCATGTGGGCATTTGCCATAACCGCAAGAACCTTAATCAACCGCTTTCTTGCTCCTGCAAATGGTTCCTTAAAGTCAGCCACAACGCTTTCTATATGAGAAGCCAACGTCTTTTCGTTAACAATCGGGCTCTCTATCTTGCTTATAACAGAAATATAGTAAAGATAAAGATCGGTGTCATCGATAATGTCGTCGCTTTCGTCATCCAAACGTCCGTTAATGTAGGAAAGCAAACCTGTTATCTTTTCGATCTGCAAGCCGTCCTTTAACATATTGATAATTGCAATTCTGCAAAACTGCCGTTTGGTATAAAGCTTTTGCTTTGGGGAAGAAAGAAAACCGCGTTTAACCCAGTTTTGGATCATGTATGGTTCAAGCCCTGTTAATCTGGCTACCTGTCCCATCATCAGTCCTCCGCAGATAAAGGCATTGTCCAAAATATCCTTGGCTGCCTCCGCGTTCGGTACCGCGATCTCGATCGTGGTGCCGGGAAGTCTGTCGATCATATTGAAGCCTCCCTTCGTTTAATGGGTTGTTTCGTTTGATTGTGACATGATTATAACACATGGTCACGTGATTGTCAAGAGGAATCGCACGATTTTTTAAAAATTTTTAATGGGGCTATGTAGTTGTTGACAAATCCGCTAAAGAATTGTAAAATGTTTTTATAAATATGTAAGGAGAAGAATCATGCAGGAAATAATTATAAAAAACAATGACCTTGAGGTTTCGGTAATAACCTACGGTGCTACAATAAGAAGCATAAAAGCCTTCGGCTTGTCTGTAACGGCAGGTTACGATACCGAGGAGGGCTATGTTAACGATACAACAACATATTTTGGTGCCTTGGTAGGCAGAACAGCCAACCGTTGCAACGGTAAGGGTGTTATTGACGGTGTTGAATATTCTCTTCCTCTTAACGAAAACGGCGTGAACCACCTTCACGGCGGTATGAAGGGCTTTGACAGAAAGCATTTTAATGTTGAAGCAAAGGGCGATGATTTTGTAACCCTTTCCTATCTTTCTCCCGACGGTGAGGAGGGCTATCCCGGTAATTTAAAGGTTACCGTAACCTATTCCTTGGTTGGTTCCTCTCTCTTAATAGCCTATTCCGCAAAAACCGATAAGCCCACATGGGTCAATTTCACAAACCATTCCTATTTCAACCCCAACGGTATCGGTAACGGTAATGTTTATGATATTTCGGTTCAGGTTCTTGCCGACCAAATTTCCGATTATGACGAAAATGCCCTTGTTGTAGGCAGAAAGTCTCTTGACGGTAATGTTCTCGATTTCCGTACAATGCGTAAGCTTGATACAGAGGTTGACCATAACTATTATCTTTCCTCTGATGAATATTGTGATTTCAACGGTGTTTCTCTCCGTAAGGCGGCAATGATAAGCGGTAAGATTAATGTTGAAGCCTTCACAGACCTTCCTTGTATGCAGTTGTATACAGGATATTTCATTCCCGATAATACTGTTCTTTCGGATAATGTTGTAATAGGTCAGTTCGGCGCACTCTGCCTTGAATCTCAGGAGGAGCCTAATATTCAGGCACGCGGAGAGGGAATACTCCGTCCCGACGAGGAATATAAGACCTTCACAGCATATAAGTTTTCTCAAAATTAAGAGTTAATTATTTTATACAAAAAATATCTTAAGAAAAATCGAAAAATCGTTTGATTTTAAGGGTATTTTCTGTTGAAAAACAGAAAAGCTTGTGATATAATCATCCTAATATAAATTTATGTTAAATCTTTAGTTTTTTATATAAAGGAGTCTATGTTATGGCAATGTATTTTGAACAAGAGTCCCATACATTCAGTGAATATTTGCTGGTTCCCGGCTATTCCTCTGCTGAATGTATCCCCTCCAATGTCAGCCTTCGCACACCTATTACAAAATTCCGTAAAGGGGCAGAGGAGCCTGCGGTTTCTATCAATATCCCCCTTGTTTCTGCAATAATGCAGTCTGTTTCGGATGACAAAATGGCGATAGCTTTGGCAAAGGAAGGCGGTCTTTCCTTTATCTACGGTTCTCAGACTATTGAAAGCGAAGCTGCAATGGTTCGCCGTGTAAAGGCATATAAGGCAGGCTTTGTTTGCTCCGATTCCAACCTTAAAATGGATGACACTCTTGCAGATGTTCTCTATTTAAAGGAAAAAACAGGTCACTCTACTGTTGCCGTAACCGAGGACGGAACCCCCAACGGTAAATTGATGGGTATTGTAACCTCTCGCGATTACCGTGTTTCCCGAATGGACAGGGATACCAAGGTTTCCGAATTTATGACACCTTTCAACAAGCTTGTTTATGCCTACGAAGGTACTACACTTAAGGAAGCTAACGATATTATCTGGGATAATAAGCTTAATTCTCTCCCCATCATCACAAAGGACGGCAATCTTTGCTATTTCGTTTTCCGCAAGGACTATTCTTCTCATAAGGAAAATCCTTTGGAAATCCTCGATGCTGAAAAGCGTTATATGGTAGGCGCAGGTATCAATACCCGTGACTATGAGGAGCGTGTTCCCGCGTTGGTTGAAGCAGGCGCAGATGTTCTTTGTATCGACTCGTCCGAGGGCTTTTCCGAATGGCAGGCTCGCACTCTTAAGTGGATCCGCGATAAATACGGCGATTCTGTTAAGGTTGGCGCAGGTAACGTTGTTGACAGAGAGGGCTTTATGTTCCTTGCGGAAGCAGGCGCAGACTTTATTAAGGTAGGTATCGGCGGCGGCTCTATCTGTATCACCCGTGAACAAAAGGGTATCGGCAGAGGACAGGCTACCGCAGTTATTGAGGTTGCTGCTGCCCGTGACGAATATTTCGAAAAGACAGGTATCTATGTGCCTATCTGCTCTGACGGCGGTATCGTTTACGACTACCATATCACTCTTGCTCTCGCAATGGGCTCCGACTTTATCATGCTCGGCAGATATTTCTCCCGTTTTGATGAAAGCCCCACAAACAAGGTCAACATCAACGGTACATTTATGAAGGAATATTGGGGCGAGGGCTCTGCCCGTGCGCGCAACTGGCAGCGTTATGATATGGGCGGCGACAAGAAGCTTTCCTTCGAGGAAGGCGTTGATTCCTATGTTCCTTATGCAGGCTCTCTTAAAGATAATGTGGGCTTGACCCTTTCCAAGGTTCGCTCCACAATGTGCAATTGCGGCGCTCTTACAATTCCCGAATTGCAGAAGAATGCTAAGATTACCCGCGTTTCCGCAACCTCTATCATCGAAGGCGGCGCACATGACGTTATGCTCAAGGACAAGGCTGCAACTCCCGTTAAATAATTAAAAATATACTCAGCTCTGTCTTTTTTCGCCAGAGCTGATTTTTTTAGGAAACGAATTATGATTATAATACTTCAACAGCTTTTCGTTCTTTACATTTTCATATTTTTAGGCTGGCTTTTCGGTAAATTGTCCCCAAAGCAAAATCAACACACGGGGATTTTGTCATTCCTGTTGGTGAATCTGTTTTTGCCCTGTAAGGTCTTTTCGACCTTCTCCAAAAATTTCACCGTGTCCTACATAACCGAAAACAGCAAGACCATCTTTATTTCCACGGCCTTCCTTTTGGCGATAATTATTCTTTCGAAGGTATGCGCCCGTTTCATCACAAAAAATGAATATGAACGCAAGGTTTACAGATATTCATTAACTCTTTCTAATTACGCCTATATGGGATATGCCCTCTGCGAATGGCTTTTCGGTGAATCGGGCTTGACCGACCTTATTTTGTTCTGCATTCCCTTCGCCATATATACCTATACCTTCGGATATGCAATGCTGACAGGGAAGGGTGCAACGGCAAAAAAATTGCTGAATCCAATGACTGTTGCCATTTTCCTTGGAATGCTTGTGGGGCTGTCGGGATTACAAATACCCGATATGTTCACCAAGGTTTTGTCCAACTCATCTGCCTGTGTTGCCCCTGTAAGTATGCTTCTCACGGGCATGACGCTTTCCTCGTTTCCTCTTAAATCGCTGTTTACCGATTTAAAGGCGTATGCCTTTGTGGCAGTAAGGCTTTTGGTGTTGCCCTTGGCGGTTTACGGCATTTGCAGAATCCTTGGGTTGGATTCGGTTATAATGCCTGCTACACTAATGGCTTGTATGCCCTGCGGTTTGAATTCAATCGTGTTCCCGAAGCTTATAGGAGAGGATTGCTCTTATGGCGCAAGGCTTGTCACCCTTTCTCATTTGTTTTCTATCGCAACCGTCCCTCTGTGGATTTCTCTTGTTTCTTAACAACACACAAAAAAGGCTGTCATGGACAGCCTTTTGTTAGTTTTGCGTATATGATTAGCTTTATTACGTCATTTAGGGAACTTTTGACACAAATAAAAAATATGTGGTAACGGATTTTGTTGGCAAAAAAGCATATAAAAAGGAGCTTTGCAACTCACTAATGCTTAAAGCCCTAGCGCAACGTCCGTAATCGATTTTGCAAACACTTCTACAAAAGTATATCGTTAACTACTCAAAATGTCAAGAACCAAAATAATGAATTTAGGATTCGCGGAAACTTTCGTGGAAACTTTGGATCATAAACATAGCTAATAGGGAAAAGGTATAAAGTAAAAATCCTTGTGATTAGTAAATCAAGGCGAGGGGAATCTCCGTTCGCTTTCAAGGCTTACCGCGGGCTCCGCACGCTCACTCCTTTTCGCTCACTTCCCTGTGGCGCGACCGCTTCCCAAAATCCTTTGGCTTTTGGTACGCTAAAACAGTTCCCCGAACTGTTTTTCCGCGCCCTTCGATTCCCTTCAAAACAAAAAACCACCAATGGTGGTTTTTATGTTTTGGTGGAGCGTCTGCAACCAAGTGTGAACAATCCGATTTTGCTTGAGTTAAGCCATCAAAGTAGTCGTTTACTTCATCAATAAGTACATCGTCAATCTCAATCGGCTTTTCGCTGCCGTTAAGAATGATCCTGAACTTATCATCGAACAGATAGATGGCACCAACGAAGATATTAATTAAGCTACGCCGTCTGTGTATGTTGTTCAGACTGCCGTTTTTCAGCTTGTACAAGAAGTCAGTAACATCCTGCTCACTGAGAATAAACTGCTTGCTGATCTCCAAGGTGAGCTGTTCTTCCAGAGACTTCTTTTCCTGCTGACGCTTGTTGATACGCTCGGTT